>DATGHG010000330.1:0-9572 GCA_035308185.1 Thermoanaerobaculia bacterium
CACTGGGGGACGGAGGATCCGGCGGCGTACACCGGCACTCCCAGAGGCCGGCGACAGGCCTTCCGCAGGGCGGCGACCGAGATCTATCGCCGGATCGATCTGTTCCGCAATCTGCCGCTCCGCGCCCTGAGCCGCTTGCAGATGGAGCAGGCGACCGCCGCGATCGGCCGGCAGTGACGCGGGCATTGCCGGTGCCAGCAGGCGGGTGGAGGCGTCAAGGTCCCTGCGGCCCGCCCTCGACGCGGCGTGCCTCGTCGTGTTCGCTGTCGAACGCCGCGACCAGGCGCTTGGGCGCGACTCCCCGCCAGGCCTCCTCCAGGACCTGGCGCAGGTCGTCCCGGCGAATGCTCGACAGCCGGACGAGGACCGCCGGATAGCGCGAGCGCCAGCTGGCAGACCGTCTCGAAAGTGGAGCCCATAGAAGATTGCCGGAATCCGGTCATCCGGCGCCGCTGTTCGAGGCCTCCTCGGCCAGCAGGTCGGCGAGCAGCACGATGCGGCGGGCGAGCGAGGCCAGGTCGACGTGCTCGTCGCGGGTGTGCATGCCGCCGCCGATCGGTCCCAGGCCGTCGAGCACCGGGATGCGCCCCGGCTCGGGGAGGAAGTTGGGGAAGGAGATGCCGCCGCGCTCCCGCTCGACCTCGAGGCGCCAGCCGCGGGCGGCGGCGAGCGCCACCGCGCGGTCGCACCAGCGCCGCTGCGGGCCGCGCGCCTCGACCGGCGGGATCGTCGGACCGGGGATGAAGGTGAGCTCGGTGCCGGTGGCGGCGCCGACCGCGGCGGCCAACGCGCTGAGGCTCCTGGCGATCTCCGCGCCGGCGGCGGCGCTCGCGAAGCGAGCTTCCCCCTCGGCGACGGCGCGGTCGGGGACGACGTTGAGCTGGCGCTCGGTGCCCAGCCAGGCGTGCGCCGCGCCGAGGTCGGTGACGAAGCTGGCGTCGCCCGCCACCAGCCGGCCGACGTTGACGGTGGTGGCGCTGTCGCTGGTGGGCTCGCCGCCGGCCGGCCCGCAGCCGCCGGCTGCCGGCAGTGCACCGGCGACCGCAGCATGCATCGCGCCGGCACCGGCGCCGTCCACCGCCGCCAGGCACCAGCGGGCGGCGGCCAGCAGGGCGGACCGCCCGGCGGCCAGGTGAAGGCCGGAGTGCGCCGCCCTGCCGCGCGCTTCGAGGCGCCAATCGAAGAGGCCGCGCCGTCCCCCCACCAGGGTCTCGGCTCCCGGCTCGCTGCCCGGCTCGCCGGGCTCCAGCACCCAGAGCGCCCGGGCCGCGGTGCCCCAGCGCGCCACCGCCGCACGCGACAGCTCGCCGCCGACCTCCTCGTCGGGCACCGCCACCACCAGCAGGCCGGCGGGTGGCGCCACGCCGCGGCGGGCAAGCAGGTCGAGGGCGCCGAACAGGGTCGCCAGGCCGCCCTTCATGTCGATGGCGCCGGTGGCCACCAGGCGGTCGCCGAGCCGCCGTGGCGCCGCCGCGGCCAGCACGGTGTCGAAATGGCCGATGAGCAGCAGCCTGCCGGCGTCCGCCGGCGCCTCCGGCACCGCCGCCGCCTGCGCCGTCGCCGGACCTCTGGCCAGGACCACGGGCAGCGAGCCGCCGCCGCCGGCCGGAGTCGCCAGCGGTTTGTCGCCCGCGTCTCCGAGTCCCTGCCGCACCTCCACCACCAGGCCGCGTGCCGCGAGCTCGGCGGCCAGCCGTGCCGCCATGCGCTCGAGCCCCGCGGCGTCGCCGCTGGCCGAGGAGATGGCGGTGAGCTCCTCGAGCAGCCTCAGGGTGGCCGCGAACAGGTCCGGCGGCAGGTGGCTGTCATGCACGAGCGGACACTAGCATCGCGGCACCGGCGCCGGGCCGGGCGCGGCCCGCGGATGTTGTAAAGTCGACCTGCGAAGGCTCCGGCAGTCCTGAATGGCGGCAGGCCCGGAGGCCCGTAGGCATCCGTGGGGGGCTTTCATGGTCAGTGCGGTGATCCTGCTGGTGGTGGAGAAGTCCAAGGTCAACGAGGTGGCGCAGCAGCTGGTGGAGCTCACCGCCATCACCGAGGTCTACTCGGTCGCCGGCCAGTACGACCTGGTGGCGGTGGCGCGGGTTGCCGACAACGACGCGATCGCGACGGCGGTCACCAATCAGATGCTGCAGATCGACGGCATCGTCAAGACCGAGACCCTGATCGCCTTCCGCGTCTACTCGCGGTACAACCTCGAGCGCATGTTCTCGGTGGGCATGGAAGAGCCGCCGCCGCCCGAGGACGGACACTCGAGCTGATGGCAGGCGGCGAGCGCCCGCGAGCCGGCGACGCATGAGCATCGACCAGGATCCGCGCCTCTCGTTTCCGTCCCGCGCCGCCTGGGAGGCCTGGCTGGCGGGGCATCACGCGAGCTCGTCCGGAGTCTGGCTGATGATCGCCAAGCAGGGCTCCGGCATCGTCACCGTCACCTATTCCGATGCCATCGACGGCGCGCTCTGCTACGGCTGGATCGACGGCCAGAAGGGCAAGCTCGACGACGCTCACTGGCTGCAGCGGTTCACGCCGCGCCGGCCGCGGAGTCCCTGGTCCAGGATCAACCGCGAACGCGCCGCGGCGCTGATCGCCAAGGGCGACATGCAGACCGCCGGCCTGAGCGAGGTGGAACGGGCCAAGGCGGATGGGCGCTGGGAGGCGGCCTACCACGCTCAGAGCACCGCGCCGGTGCCGGACGACCTGCGGCGCGAGTTGGCGAACAACGCCGCCGCCAGGGAGTTCTTCGACACCCTGGACAGCGCCAACCGCTACGCGATCCTCTATCGCCTGCACGAGGCCAAGCGGCCCGAGACGCGGGCGCGGCGCCTGGCGAAGTTCGTCGCCATGCTCGAAGAGCGCAAGAAGATCCACCCCTGAGAGCAGGCAGGCGGCTGTATCAGAACGAAACTGTCCCGAAGCGGGGGTGTGAGGGGGAGTCGTCCTGAGCTGCCAGGCTACCGGACGCCGGCCCCGTGCTGGGCGGCGGCGAGGATGCGATCGGCGAGCTGCTCGTAGTCGCCCTGGAAGGCGTGCGAGCCCTGCAGCTCGACCTTACGGGCGAGCTCGGGACCGAGGTCCGAGCACAGGCTGTCTTCCTCGCCGGCGGCGGCGACGCAGAGCACCGGGCGGCCGCGCAGCTTGAGCACCTCCGGCTTGACCGGCAGCTCCGCGGCCTTGTTCTCCTTGATCCGGATCTCGAACGGCGTCGTGTGGCTCGGCCCCAGCAGCGCGATCAGGCTGACCCGCTGCAGCAGGTCGGCCGGCAGGCGGTCGGCCAGGAACGGCAGCACGTCGGCGCCCAGCGAATAGCCGACGAGCAGCACCCGGTCGCGTTTCCACGCCGCCAGGTAATGGCGCAGCAGCCGCTGCAGGTCGGCCGCCGCCGCATCGGGCGTGCGGGCGTTCCAGAAGTACTCCAGGGTATCGAGCCCCACCACCGGCACGCCGCGCCGGCCGGCCAGCACCTTGGCCACCTCGCGATCGACGCTGGCCCAACCGCCGTCACCGGAAAGGATCACCGCCAGCGGCTGCCCGGCCGGCGCGCCGGGGCTGGGCATCTCGATCACCGGCAGGCCGGGCAGGGCCGGCGAACCGGCGGTCTCGGCGGCGGCCGGCGGGGATGCCGCGCCCTGCCGCGCGGTGGCCGCCGCCAGGATGCGGTCGATCGCCTGGCGCAGCGCCGGCTGCCAGCGCGCCGGCTGCGCGAAAGCATGGTCGACGCCGGCGAGAGTCACCGCCGAGCCCGCCGGGAGCGCTTGTGCCAGCGCCGCCGCCGCGGCCGCCGGGCAGCGGCGGTCGGCTGCCCCCGACACGGCAACCCAGGGTGGTTCGATGCCCGGCGCCGGCAGCAGCGTGAAGCCGCCTTGCGGCGCCGGCCGCATGGCGAGCCCGTGGCCGGGGCAGAGTGGCCGCCCACCCGCCAGGTTGGGGCAGAGCGCCAGCCCGATGCCGCCGCGAAAGGTCCTGGCCGGCGCCTGGGCGAGCGCGCCATAGGCAAGCGCGCCGCCGCTGCCATGGCCCGCCAGCAGCGGGTGCACGTAGCCCGGAAAGCCAAGGCGCTTCTGGATCACCTTGCTCAAGTTCTCGAGGCTGCCCGCCGTATAGGCGCAGCTGTCGTGCTGCTCGGCGACGCGTTGCAGGTAATGGCGGGTGTCGATCCCCACCACCAGCATGTCCTGCGCCGCCAGGCTCCGCGCCAGTCGCTCAGCGGCGTCGTCCCAGCCGGCCTCATCGGAGAAGAACAGCACGACGTTGGCCGGGTGCGGCGCCGGCCGCAGCAGGTGGAGAGCGCCGAAGCGGCCGTACTGAGTGGTCTCCTCGGCAAGCGGCGCGGTGGCGGCGGCGCCGCCGGGCGGGGTGGCCGCCGGCATCGCGGTGGCCGCCGGCAGTGCCGGCAGCGCTGAGAGCGCCGGGAGTGCCGCCAGCGCCGCCAGCGCCACCACGGCCGCCAGTGCCGCCACGGTGACGGCGGTTGCGGCGGCCGGCCTCACCGCGGCCCCGCTCCGGGAGCCGGTGGGGGAGCCGGTGGATTGGTGCCCGGCGGCGCGCTCGCTCCGGGTGCCGGTTGGCCGGCGGCGGGCGGTGGCGGTGGCGGATGGCCGCCCTTCTTGCCGGGCTCGGCGGGCTTGTCGGCGGCGCCGCCGCCCGGCTTGGCGGCCGGCTCGGCGCCGGCGCCTGGCGCCGGCCCGCCGTTGAGCTGGCGCAGGATCGTCACCACCACCGCCCGCGGATTGCTGCCCAGATAGTGGGCGCCGGGGAGGGCGACGCTGACGGCGAGCGCCGGCGCCAGGATGGTGCACAGGCTGGTGGCCTTCTCACCGCTGCCATAGACGCACAGCACCGGTTTGCCCTTGAGCCTGGTGACCTCGGGCGCCACCGGCCGGTTCTCGCCGCCGCCGTGGCCCAGCCATTCGCTGAGCCGGAACTCGAAGCTGGTGCTGCGGCCCGGGCCGAGCAGGGTCACCAGCCGCACCCTGGACAGCAGATCGGCGGGCAGCCGGTTGGCCATGAACGGCAGCACCTCGGCGCCGAGGGAGTAGCCGATGAGCAGCGCGTCCTTGCGCTTCCAGGCGGCGAGGTAGGTCCGGAGGATGCGCGCCAGGTCGGCGGCCGCGCCCTCCGGGCTGCGCGGCGTCCAGAAATATTGCAGCGTGTTGAGCCCCACCACCGGGATGCCGCGATCGGCCAGCAGGCTGGCCACGTCCCGGTCGAGCCCGGCCCAACCGCCGTCGCCCGAGACGATGACCGCCATGGTGTCGCCGGTCGAGCCCGGCTGCGGCAGCTCGAGCAGCGGCAGCTCGGCGAGCGACCGGCGCACCTGACTCTCGGGAGCGTGCGCGAGGTCGGCGGCGTTGAGCGCCCGCAGGTAGGCCTGCTTCAGGCCCGAGGCGGCGCGCAGCTCGGGCGAGGCCTGGCGGTGGCCGCTGCCCTTCGGCGGCGCGATCACCGCGGCGCCCTTGATCTTGGCGGCGAAGCCGTCCTCCGCCAGGGGGGCTTTGCAGCTCACGAAGCCAGCGCCGCCGGCGCCGCCGGCGGATACCGCCGGCCCCAGCAGCCAGGGCTGATCGACGCCGCCTACCGGCTGCAGCCGGTAGGCTTCGCCGCCCGGCAGCGGCTGCGAGACGAGGCCGCGTCCCGGGCACAGCGGGTGGCTCACCTCGAGGTCGGGACAGAAGCCGAGGCTGATGGCGCCGGCGAAAGTGCCGCTCGGCGCCTGGGCGAGCGCGCCGTAGGCGACGGTGGCGCCGGCGCCGAAGCCGGCCAGCACCGGCGGCGTGTAGGCGCGCAGCTCGAGCTTCTTCTGCACCAGCTTGCTCAGCATCTCGAGGTCGCCGGCAGGATACGAGCAGTCCTGGGTAAGGCGGTCCATCTTGCGCAGGTAGTACGGCAGGTCGAGCCCGATGACCAGTGCGTCGAGCGACTCGAGGTTGCGCGCCAGCTCCTCGGCCCGCGCATCCCAGCCGCCCTCACCCGAAATCAGCACCACGACCCCGCTCGGGACCGGCAGGCGGCGGTAGATGGAGACCTGGCCGAAGCGGCCGTAGGTCTGGTGCTCGACCGCCGGCGGCGCCGCCCAGGTCGGCGCCGCGGCGGTGGTGCAGGCGGCGAAGGCCGCCAGGGCGGCGATCCCGGCTCGGGCGGCGACGTTCACCGGTGCGCGACCGCCGGCCCGACCTCGGCGAGGATGCGGTCGGCGAGCGACGCGTAGGCGCCGCCGAAGTGATGGGAACCCTGGAAGGAGACCGCCTTGCCGAGCCCGCCGAGCTGGGTGCACAGGCTGTCGCGCTCCTCTTGACCATAGAGGCACAGCAAGGGCTTGGCGCGCAGCTTGACCACCTCGGGCAGCACCGGCAGGTCGCCGCCGTCGCCGCCTCCCAACCAGTCGGTGAGGTGGAACTGGAAGCTGGTGCGGCGGCTGGGGCCGAGGAGCACGACCAGCCGCACGCGGCCCATGAGGTCCGGGGGCAGCCGGTTGGCCATGAACGGCAGCACGTCGGCGCCGAGGGAATAGCCTGCCAGCAGCAACTCCTGCCGCCCCCAGGCGGCCAGGTAATGGCGTGCGATGCGCTGCAGGTCGGCGGCGGCGCCGGCGGGCGTGCGGGCGCTCCAGAAATATTGCAGCGAGTTGAGCCCGACCACCGGCACGCCCTTGCCGGCGAGCTCGTCCGCCACCTCGCGGTCGATGCCGGCCCAGCCGCCGTCGCCGGAGACGATCACCGCCAGCAGCCCGCCGGACGGCTGCTTGGCCGGCACCTCGACCAGCGGCAGGTCGCCGACGTCCGCCAGCCCCGGGGCCGCGGCGCCCGCCGGACCCGCGGCGGAAGCCGGCCGGCGCGGCGCGGCGCCAGGGCCGCCGGCGGGTCCGGCCGATCCGGCGGGTCCGGTGGCGCCCGTCGCGGCGGTGGACGCGGCGCCGGGCTCGCCGGCGCCGGTGATGCGCTGGAACGCCTCCTTGAACTGCGCCTCCCAGTTGGCCGCCACCGAGAAGCCGTGGCCCACCTTGGGCAGCATCACCGCTTCGCCGTTCTTCACCTGGCGCACGTAGGCCTCGACGTCCTGCGGCGAGCAGACCTGGTCGATGAGGCCCTGGAAAGCCACCCAGGGCTGCTCGAGCGTGCCGGTGGGCTTGAAGCTGTAGCCCTTGCCCTTCGGTCCGGGCCCCCAGGTGAGGCCGTGGCCGGCGCAGAATGGCTTGGTCAGCGGCAGGTCGGGACAGAACCCCATGCTGAGGGCGCCCTTGAAGGTATTGGGCGGCGCCTCCACCAGCAGCGCGTAGACCAGGGTGGCGCCGGAGGAATACCCGACCAGCACCGGCGGCGTGTAGGTGGGGAAGCCGAGCTTCTTCTGCACGTATTTGCTCAGCAGCTCGGCGTCGCTCGCCGGATAGGAACAGGCTTCCTTGGACTTCGCCAGCGTCGCGAGGTAGTGCGGGAGGTCGATCCCCACCACCAGCGCATCCATCCGCGCCAGCGTCCTGGCCATGTCGACGACGCCGAGGTTCCAGCCGCCGTCGCCGGAGAAGAAGAGAACGACCTGGCGGGGGTGGGGCGTCAGGTGGACCAGCGCGACCTTGCCAAAACGGCCGTAGGTCAGCGTCTCGCCTGCCGATGCGGCGGCGGTGCGGGCGGCGCGGGGCTTTTTGGCCGGGGCGGCGGCGGCGTGCGCGGGCCGTCCGGCGAATGTCGCCAGGGTCGCCAGGGTCGCCACGGCCGCGACGTCGGCCAGGCGGCCGCCGATCGCTCTCATCCTGGTGCTGATGCTGATCCTGCCGATCCCGCGGATCCCACTCATCCAGCGCGCCTCATCTTCCTTTCGTCCTCGGTTCGGCGGCGCCGGCGCGCCGGTGTCCGCCCGGGTGTCCGCCCAAGTGCAAGCAAGATCCATGCTTGTGGTATCCTCCACCTCCCCCTGGGGCGGCGGGTCCTCCCGCCGGCCCGCACGTGCCGTTCATCTCCCGAGAGGCCGTCGAGGATAGTCTGCGATGCAGCAACGAGACGACGTACGCAACCTGGCGATCATCGCCCACGTCGACCACGGCAAGACCACGCTGGTCGATGCGATGCTCTGGCAGAGCGGGATCTTCGGCAAGCACGAGACCGTGGCCGAGCGGGTGATGGACTCGATCGACCTCGAGCGCGAGAAGGGCATCACCATCATGGCGAAGAACACCGCCATCCTCTATCGCGGCACCCGCATCAACATCGTCGACACCCCCGGCCACGCCGACTTCGGCGGCGAGGTCGAGCGCACGCTCGAGATGGTGGACGGCGTGCTGCTGCTGGTCGACGCCTCGGAAGGTCCGCTGCCGCAGACCCGCTTCGTGCTCAAGAAGGCGCTCGAGGCCGAGCTGCCGCCGATCGTGGTGATCAACAAGATCGATCGCGCCGACGCCCGTCCGGCCGAGGTGCTCAACGAGATCTTCGACCTGTTCATCGATCTCGACGCCGGCGAGGAGCTGCTGAACTTTCCGGTGCTCTACGCCAACGCCCGCGCCGGCACCTGCCGGCGGACGCCGGACGGTCCGGACGAGACGCTGGCGCCGCTGTTCGAGGCCATCCTGCAGACGGTGCCGGCGCCCTGCTACGACCCGGACGTGCCGTTGCAGCTATTGATCACCAACCTCGACTACGACGACTACGTGGGCCGGCTGGCGATCGGCCGGCTGTTCAACGGCAGCGTGCGCAAGGGGCAGGAGATCTCGATCTGCCGCCTGGACGGCGAGGTGGCGCCGGCCAAGGTGAGCGTGCTGTATGGCTACGATGGGCTGCGCCGCATCGAGGTGGCAACGGCGGCGGCCGGCGACATCGTGGCGGTCGCCGGCCTCGAGGAGGTGCAGATCGGCGAGACGCTGTCGGACCGCGAGGACCCGCGGCCGCTGCCGCCGATCCAGGTGGACGAGCCCACCATCACCATGGTGCTGTCGATCAACGACTCGCCGTTCTCCGGCCGCGAGGGCAAGCACGTCACCTCGCGCAAGCTCAAGGAACGCCTTGACCGCGAGCGCCTGATCAACGTCTCGATCCGTGTCGAGCCCACCGATTCGGCGGACGCCTTCCGCGTCTCGGGGCGCGGCGAGCTACAGCTTGCGATCCTGATCGAGATGATGCGGCGCGAAGGCTTCGAGCTGTCGGTGGGCAAGCCCCAGGCGATCACCCGCACCCAGGACGGCGTGCTGCGCGAGCCGATGGAGATGCTGGTGATCGATTGCCCCGAGGAGTTCATCGGCGCGGTGACCCAGACGATGGGGGTGCGGCGGGGCCGCATGATGAAGATGAGCAATCACGGCTCGGGCCGCGTGCGCATGGAGTTCCGCGTGCCGTCGCGCGGCCTGATCGGCTTCCGCACCGAGTTCCTGACCGAGACCCGCGGCACCGGCATCCTCAACCACCTGTTCGACGGCTGGGAGCCCTGGCAGGGCGACATCGAGCACCGCGCCACCGGCACCCTGGTCGCCGACCGCCTGGGCCGCGCCACCGCCTATTCGATCGAGAACCTGCAACCGCGCGGCATCCTGTTCCTGTCGCCCGGCGACGAGGTCTACGAGGGCATGGTGATCGGCGAGCACGCCCGCGGCA
>DATGHG010000331.1:0-6136 GCA_035308185.1 Thermoanaerobaculia bacterium
CGCCGGCGGGGTCCCCGGCGCCGGCCGCCAGCCGGAAGCCCTCGCCCTCGTCCGCCCCGGCCGGCTCGGTCCGCCGGCCGACATAGATCTGGCACTCCGCCGCGCCGCAGGTCTCGCGGATCACCCGGGCGATGGCGGCCAGCGCGTCGTCGGCCCGGCGGGCCGAGAGCGTCTCCGCGCCCAGCGCCGCCAGGCGGTCGATCTCCTCGGCGCGCCGCCGCGCCGCCGCCGCCTCGGCGTTGGCGCGGCCGACCAGCTGGGTGGCGACCGTCGCGGTCACCAGGAAGGCCAGCAGCACCAGCCAGTCGAGCGGCTTGTCGACCGACAGCGTGTCGTAGGGCGTCTGCAGGAAATAATCGATCAGCAGGAAGCAGGCGCAGGCCAGGGTGAAGCCGAGAGCCCGCCCGCCGCTGGCGCTGCCGCCGAGCACCACCAGCAGATAGATCAGCGTCACGTGCGCCTGGTCGAGATCGCCGCGCACCGACACCAGCGCCACCGTGACCGCGATCAGCGTCGCCACCCAGAACAGCCAGCTGCCGGGCCGCCCGAGGCGTCCGCTCCAGTCCACCGGCTCCGCGCCCTGGTCGCGGTCCTGCCGCTCCGGGCGCCGGGCGGTCCGCCCCGCGCCGCGCCTCATCCCGGGATCTCGAGGCGGTATCCCACCCCGGGCTCGGTGAGGATGACCTCGGGACGCACCGGGTCGCGCTCGATCTTGCGCCGCAGGTTGGCGACGTGGACGCGCAGGTACTGCTGCGGATCGCCGAAGGTGCGGCCCCAGACGGCGTTGAACAGCTGACGGTGGGTGAGCGTGCGCCCCGCCTGGGTGGCGAAGGTGCGCAGCAGCTCCCATTCGATCGGCGTGAGATGGACAATCTGCTCGCCGCGCCGCACCGTCCGGCCGGCCAGGTCCATGACCAGCTCGCCGATGGCGATGCGGTGCTCGGCGGGGCCCAGCGCCGCGTGGGCGCGCCGCAGGTTGGCGCGGACGCGGGCGGTGAGCTCCAGGGTGCTGAAGGGCTTGGTGACGTAGTCGTCGGCGCCGGCGTCGAGCAGCATCGCCTTCTCGGTGTCCGACTGCCGCGCCGAGAGCACCACGATGGCGGCGCTCGACCACTTGCGGATCTCGCGGCAGACGTCGATCCCCGCCATGTCCGGCAGGCCGAGGTCCAGCACCACCAGGATCGGCTTCTCCGCCGCCGCCAGGTCGATCCCCTCGGCGCCGGTGGCCGCCTCCACCAGGCGCGCCAGCTCGCCCTGCAGCGAGTTGCGCACCACCCGCCGGATCTGCGGCTCGTCGTCGACGATCAGGCCGGTGCCCTCACGCTGCCCCGGAGGATTCATCGCGCTCGCAGCAGGCACTCAGGCCGCGCCACGCTTGCGCGCCAACCGCTCCACCAGCGCGCGCATCGTGGCCTGGGTCTCGGCGGTGAACCACGCGTCGAGCATGGCTTCCACCTCGGCGCCGGTGGCGTCGAACAGCTTGACCAGGTCGGCGCGGGCGAGGCGGCGGGTGTAGTCCATCGCCGTTCGCGGCAGCGCCGCCAGCTCGGCGGCCGCGGCCACCGCCCGCTCCACCACCTGATCCTGCGGCACCACCTCGTCGATCAGGCCGACGCGCAGCGCCGCCGTCGGCGGCATCAGGGCGCCGCCGACGCACAGCCGCTCCGCCGGCCCGCTGCCCACCAGGCGGCGGACCGCGGCGAAGATCACCGGCGGCATCGGCAGGCCGACCCGCACCTCGTTGAGGCCGATGCGGAAGTCCCCATCGGCCATGATCCGCAGGTCGCAGTAGAGCGCCAGCACCGCTCCGCCCGCCGGGCTGTGGCCGGTGATCGCCGCCACCACCGGCAGCGGCGAAGCGGCCAGGGCGCGCAGCAGGCCATAGAAGTGGTGCCACATGTCGTGGATGCCGGATCTGTCCAGGGTCAGCAGGTGGGGCACGTCGAGCCCGGCCGAGAACATCCCGGGCGCTCCCGAGAGCACCAGCGCCGCCGGGCGCTCGGGGCTCGCCGGCAGCCCGGGCTCCGCCCTCGCCTCCCGGGCGGCGGCGGCCAGCGCCGCCGACAGCGCCTTGATCAGCTCCGGCGACAGCGCGTTGGCCGGCGGCCGCGCCAGCCGCAGCTCGCGCACCGCGCCGTGCTCGAGGATTTCAATCACCTGGTCGCCTCCCCTGCCGGCCTGGTGCCGCCGCCGGCCGTGTCTTCGTGCAGGATAGAATACCCCCATCACGCCAGGGACGGCCGGGGTCGCGGCGGCGCCGGCGCGGGAGACCCGCTTGGACGAAGAGAAGCGCCAGGAGTTCCATCGCCTGCTGGGGACGATCGACAGCCAGCGGGAGCTCGACCGCTACGACGAGCGGGAGCGGCGGATCGAGAGGAACCGGCATATCTACCGCTTCGAGGAGCTGATGCGGGCGGTGGTGGTGCCGACCCTGCGGGCGTGCATGCTCGACCTCGACCGCAAGGGTCACTTCACCAGGCTGCGCGAGGTGTCGCCGCGCCGGGCGCGCCTCGACCTGCAGATCCAGCTCGCCCCGCCGAAGCGCGGCGCCCTCGAGCTGGCCCTCATCGACGAGCGGCCCGACCAGCTGCGGGTGGACTACGTCTGGGGCTGGAAGCGCGAGCAGGAGGTCTTTCCCGTCGTCGCGGTCGGCGACGCCTTCGTCACCGACCGCGTCATGCACCTGCTCCGCGGCCTGGTCGCCTGACCCTGACCGACGCCTCTGCTCCCTTCTGGCCACGCGCCAGACTGCGCTCCCCGCCACCTCATCCATACCAATCGCAATACGATGAATCATAGGAGCGATGTTATTTTTGACCGGCGGCAATAAATATTTGCATTTCGGATGCCAATTCTTGGCAGATTCAGGCTTCGCCATAGCCGAATAGGCCTTTAATTTCAGCTACTTACAATCCCTCCCCAGGTGGCATCGGGCGTGCTCTACAGAGTTCCATCGCCCGGATCAGCCGTGGCTTTATTTTCAGCCCCCCCTCAGGGGGTCGGAGGGAGTACCCCATGTTCCGTCGCCTGCGCCAGCGTCAGCAAGGCTTCACGCTCATCGAGCTGTTGATCGTCGTCGCCATCATCGGGATCATCGCCGCGCTGCTGATCCCCAACTTCCTCGACGCGCTGCAGAAGGCCAAGCAGAAGCGGACCGAGGCCGACATGCGCAACCTGGGCACCGCCATGTTCTCCTGGCTGACCGACCAGGCGGGCGCCGCCGCCGCCGGCGCCGCCGCCACCGGCGACGTCAACCTGGCCAACTTCCAGTCCATCAGCTCCACCACCCTGAGCACCATCCTGGTGTCGCAATACATCCAGTCCGTTCCCGTCCTGGACGGCTGGAAGCACAACTACTCGTACTACCTGAACTACACCAATCCGCTGGGCGGCGTCGGCATCATGGGCCTGCTCAGCTACGGCCGCGACGGCAAGCCGGATGCCGGCTCGCCCGACTACACGGTGACCGGCTTCGATCCGACCGACTACGACCGCGACCTGGTCTGGGCCGACGGCTACTGGGTCCGCTACGCGCAGAAGACGTCCGGCTAGCAAGCGCTTTTCGCAGCTCTGAGTTCTGGTGGTCCCGAGCCGGGTGCCGCGGTGGCGGCACCCATTTTTTTTCTCTCCCGGCCAAGGAGCCCTGGTCCGCAATTCGCGCCCCAAGTGGCGTCGCACCTCCTCGGTGGATTCCGGATAGTCTTGCGTCGACGCGTCCAGGCTGGCCGGCAACGCGGATGGCCAGGCGCCCGGCGCGCTCGGATCCGCCAACCAGGATTGCTCGGCAGGAAGATTCGTCTTGGACCCTGAACCATCGGACCGCCGCCTGCCAGGGCTTCCCGCCCTGCGCCGCCTGATCGCCGCCGAGGTCGTGCCGCTCGAGGCTGAGATGTTCAGCCGCGGCTTCCCAGCCGTCGAGCCGCGGCTGCTCGCCTTGCGCGACCGCGTCCGCGAGCTCGGCCTGTTCGCGCCGCACCTGCCTCGCGCCTGGGGCGGCGCCGGCCTCTCCCTGCCGGAGCTCGCCCAGGTGGGCGAGGTCCTGGGCTGGAGCCCGCTCGGCCACTACGTCTGCAACTGCCAGGCGCCGGATGCCGGCAACATGGAGCTGCTGCTGCGCCACGGCTCCCCCGAGCAGCAGCGGCGCTGGCTGGAGCCGCTGGCCCGCGGCGAGCTGCGCAGTTGCTTCGGCATGACCGAGCCCGGCCTCCCGGGCTCGAACCCGGTGCGGCTGGCGACCACCGCGCGCCGCGACGGCGGCGACTACGTGCTCGACGGCCACAAGTGGTTCACCTCCGGCGCCGACGGCGCCGCCTTCTGCATCGTGATGGCGGTCACCGCTCCCGAGCCCGACCCCGACTCCCCCTCCTCCGCCAAGATCGCGCCGCATCGGCGCGCCAGCATGTTCTTGGTGCCGTCGGACACCCCGGGCTTCGAGCGCCTGCGCAACCTGCCGGTGATGGGCGAAGCCGGCGCCGGCTGGGCCAGCCATGGCGAGATGCGCCTGCAGGGCGCACGGGTGCCGGCCAGCCACCTCATCGGCGAGGAGGGCGCCGGGTTCACCCTTGCCCAGGAACGGCTGGGCCCCGGGCGTATCCATCACTGCATGCGCTGGATCGGCATCTGCGAGCGCGCCTTCGACCTGATGTGCCGCCGGGCGGTGACGCGCGAGCTGGCTCCCGGCGACGCCCTTGCCTCGCGCCAGCTGGTGCAGGCGTGGGTGGCCGAGAGCCGGGCGGAGATCGACGCCTCCCGCCTGCTGGTGCTGCGCGCCGCCGAGCGCATCGAGCGCGAGGGCGCGGCGGCGGCGCGCGACGACGTCTCGCTGATCAAGTTCCACGTCGCCGGCGTCATGCAGCGCGTCCTCGACCGCGCCCTGCAGGTCCATGGCGCCGCCGGCATGGTGGACGACACGCCCCTCGCCTGGTGGTGGCGCCACGAGCGTGGCGCCCGCATCTACGACGGCCCCGACGAGGTGCACAAGACGGCCGTGGCGCGGCGCATCCTCGCCGCCTATGCCCGCGCGGAGACGCCCTCCTGAGCGCGCCGATGCCCGCCGACGGCACCGGCCCGCCCGGCGCCGAAGACGGCGCCGCCGAACTCGCGGCCGCGGCGGCCGCCGATGGCCCTGGTCCCGTGCGGCCCGGCGAGGAGCTGCCGCTGGCGCGGTTGGCCGCCTGGCTGGACGAGCACCTCCCGGCCATCGAGGCCGGCCCCGGCGCCTCGGCGGCGCCCGCCTCCGCGGCGCCCGCCGCGGCGTCGCCGCCCCTGACCGTCGCGCAGTTCCCCGGCGGGCATTCGAACCTCACCTACCTGCTGCGCCGCGGCGAGCGCGAGCTGGTGCTGCGCCGGCCACCGCTGGGAGCCAGCGTGAAGACGGCCCACGACATGGGCCGCGAGCACCGCGTGCTGTCGCACCTCCACCGGTTTTATGCCAAAGCGCCGCGGGCGCTCGCCGCCTGCGACGACCCGGCGGTGATCGGCGCGCCGTTCTTCCTCATGGAGCGGGTCAGGGGCGTCATCTTGCGCCGGCCGCCGCCGGGGCCGCCGAGCACCGCACCGGGGCTGCCGGGCACCGCACCGGGGCTGCCGGGCGCCGCACCGGGGCTGCCAGGCAATGCACCGGCGCCGGACCGGCTGCGCGCCGCCGGCGCGGCGGCGGTCGACGCCCTCGCCGAGCTGCACGCGATCGACGCGGCGGCGCCCGGCCTCGCCGACCTCGGCCGGCCCGCCGGCTATGCCGCGCGCCAGGTCGGCGGCTGGACCGAGCGCTGGCAGCGCGCCGCCACCGACCCGGTGCCCGACCTCGATCGGGCCGCGGCCTGGCTCGCCGAGCACCTGCCGCGGCGCTCGCCGGAAGCCGAAGCGGCATCCGCCACCGTGATCCACAACGACTTCAAGCTCGACAACCTGGTGCTCACCTCCGACCTTGGCACCGTCGTCGCGGTGCTCGACTGGGAGATGGCGACGGTAGGCGATCCGCTGATGGACCTCGGTACCAGCCTCGGCTACTGGCTCGACCCCGACGACGAGGAGGCGCTGCGTCGGCTGCCCGTCGGCCTCACCGCGCTGCCGGGCAACCTGTCGCGGGCCGAGGTGGCCGAGCGTTACGCCAACGCCACCGGCCGCGACACTTCCG
>DATGHG010000332.1:0-2238 GCA_035308185.1 Thermoanaerobaculia bacterium
CGCCACCCAAGCGGTGGGCACGCCGTACAACGCCACCCTGCTCGCCACCGATGCCTCCAACCAGCCGGTCGCCGGCCTGACCGTCACCTTCCAGGTCGCCAGCGGCCCCAACGCCGGTCGGACCGCGCAGCAGACGACCGACGCCAGTGGCCAGACCCTCTACAGCTACACCAGCGCCACCGCCGGCACCGACACGTTGACGGCCAGCATCGGCCTGCAGGGAGGCAACACGCTCGCCGCCTCGCCAGTCATCGCCATCTGGACCGCGAGCTCGACCGCGGGCTTCGCCCTGGCGCCGCTCTCGCAGAACCTACCGGTGGGGTCCGCGGCGGCGCTCACCGCGACTCTGCTCGGCGGCAACCAGCAGCCGATCGCCAACCAGGCCGTCACCTTCACCGTCACCAGCGGCCCCGACGCCGGCACCACCGGCATGGCGACGACCAACGCCGCCGGGGTCGCGGCCTTCAGCCTCACCGGCTTGAACCAAGGCTCGGACCTCGTCCAGGCCACGACCAGCCAGGGCGGAGGCATGCTGACCTCGAACCCGGCGACGATCGCCTGGACGGCGGTGCCCACCGCGGTCGTCTACGCCGGCCCGTCGTTCGGCGACTACGGCGACCCGCTGACGCTCGCAGCCCGCCTCACGCTGGCGACGACCGGCCAGACGCTAGCCGGCCAGACGCTCAGCTTCACCTTCGGGGCGCAGACCTTGACGGGAATGACCGACGCAACCGGCACCGCCATGGTCACCGTCACGCCGACGATGAACCAGGGCGCGGTGCCGCTGAGCATCGTCTTCCCCGGCAGCGTCGGCTACGGCGGCTCGGCCGCCTCGGTGCTGGTGGCGATCCACCGCGACGACACGGCGCTGATTTATACCGGTCCGCCCGCCGTCGCCAACGGCCAGCCGCAGACCGTCACTGCCGTGCTGACCGACGCGCAGAGCCACGCACCGCTTGCCGGCAAGACGGTGACCTTCAGCTTCGGCTCGGTCACCGCCTCCGGCACGACCGACGCCACCGGCACCGCAACCGCCAGCCTCACCCTGCCGGCGAGCGTCCCCACCGGCCCGGCGCTGCTGCAAGTCGCGTTCGCCGGCGACACCGGCGAGCTACCGGCCGCGACCACCGCGCCGGTCGTCGTCTATCAGGCGGCCTCCTTCGTGATCTGGGGCGGCAACACCCCGGGCCTGGCCCTCGGCCAGTACGTCAACTTCTGGGGCAGCCAGTGGGCCAGCCAGGTCACCGGCGGAGACTACCAGGCCAATCCGAGCTTCAAGGGCTACGCCATCCCGGCGGCGACGCCCATCGGCCTCTGCGAGCCGACCGCCCACACCACCGGCAGCCCGCTGCTCGATTCCTCCTGCTGGACCTCGAAGCCCGGTAACGGCAAGCCCCCGGCGACGCTTCCGGCGTATATTGGCGTCATCGTGTCGACTAGCATCGCCAAGCAGGGGAGCACGATCTACGGCAACGTCGCCGCACTAGTGGTCCTCCAGGTCGATCCCGCCTCGCCCTACGGCTCGGACCCGGGGCACCCCGGCTTCGGCACGGTCGCGGCTGTCATTCAGGACGGGGCCAGCCTCTTTCCGCATGCCGCATCACGTCGCCACGCCCCAGGCGGAGAGAATTCCTCGATCACCCAGACCGGCGCTGGCGAAGTGATCACGGGACTCGCGTCCGGCCAGCCAGCCGCCCCAGCCGCCGTGGCCACCGGCAACCACCGCTTCTTCTTCTACAGCCCCGAGATGCACTTGCTCGCCGAGACTGAGCTGACGACCAGCGCCAGCCCGGCCATCCTCAGCGAATACTTCTGGTTCGCCGGCCGTCCAGTCGCCCAGAGCGAGACCACTGGGGCAACCTCTTGGACCTTTGCGGATCATGTCGGCACGCCCATCCTTCAGACCAGCGCAGTCCAATCTGCCAGTTGGCGGGCGGAATATGAGCCTTACGGCGGGATCTTCGGCCTCCGTTCGCCCGACCAGCACCAGCCTCTCAGGCTTCCCGGGCAGGAGGCCGAACAGTTGGCGGCCGGCGTCAATGGACTGACGTCGCGCAGTTATAATATTTTCCGCTGGTATGAGTCTGCTACAGGCCGCTACGCGGAGCCTGATCCTCTCGGCCTAGCTGAAAGCGCCAACTTATACCTCTACGCCGCTGGCAATCCAGAGATCAACGTTGATGCCTATGGGCTCGCCTGCAAACACGCAGGTGGATCCGCCGCCTATATCTGCTGTGA
>DATGHG010000333.1:0-28225 GCA_035308185.1 Thermoanaerobaculia bacterium
TCTAAGCTCGGGCATGGCTGCCGAGCCGTTGCGCATGCGCTTGCCACTCCATCGAGCGTCAGCTCCCGCTTCGCACCCCAGGGGTGCGCTGCCGGCGTGGCTCGTGCGGGCGTGGCTCGTGCCGGCGCTGCTGCTCGCCGTCGCCGCGGCGACTCCGCCGATCGCCGGCGCCGATCCCGGCGGCGCGGGCTCCGCCGTGGGCTCCGAGAGCCTGCGCCGCGAGCTGCTGCGGCTGCTCAACGACCAGCGGGCGGCCGCCGGCGCGCCCCCTCTCCGCCTGTCGCCGGCGCTCGACCGGGCCGCCCAACGGCACGTCGACGACGTGGTGGCCGCCGGGTCGCTGCGGCGCGACCACCGGGCGGAGCAGGTGATGGAACAGCGCCTGCGGGACAACGGCTACGACGCGCACCAGTGGGCGGAGAACCTGCTGAGCGGACCGGTCACCGCCGCGCAGCTGGTGCTGGCGTGGCGCGACGACGACACCGACGGGACCTTCCGCCGTCTGCTGGAGCCGACCTACGTCGATCTCGGCATCGGGATGGGCCGGCTCAACGGCGCGCCGCTCTACTCGATCCTGTTCGCGGAGCCCGAGAGCGCGGCGTTCGAGCACCAGACCGCCGGCCTGCGCGACCTCGAGCGGGTGCGCGCCGAGCTGCTGGCGCAGATCAACGCCGAGCGCCGCCGCGCCGGACGCCAACCCCTCGTCCCCGACTCCCGCCTGGACCTGGCCGCCCAGCGCCACGCCGACGACATGCTGGCGCGCTCGTTCTTCGCCCACCGCGCCCCGGACGGCAAGACCGTCCGCGAGCGGACCCGCGCCGCCGGCTACGAGTGGTTGGCGGTGGGCGAGAACCTCGCCGAGGGCCAGCAGACGGTCCAGGAGGCGGTCGACGCCTGGATGCGCAGCCCCGGCCATCGTGAGAACGTCCTCGACCACCGCTTCATCCAAACCGGGATCGGCCTGGCCCTGGGCCGGGATCCCAAAACCGCGGAGTACCGCATCCTGTGGGTGCAGACCTTCGGACTTCCTCGCTGACCCCGCCGGCGGCAGCCGGCCAGCGGCTGCGGGCCTTCGTGCGCCGCCGCTTCCCCCAGGCCGCCGCCTGGGTCCGCTTCGGGCGCACCCTGCCGTTGCGCTGGCGCAGCGCCGAGGCGATCTTCACCTCGATCCACCGGCGCAACGCCTGGCACGGCGAGGAATCCGCCTCGGGACCGGGCTCCGGCCGCGAAGCCACCGCCGCCCTGCGCTGCGAGCTGCCGCGGCTGCTCAGCGAGCTCGGCTGCGCCTCGCTGCTCGACGCGCCGTGTGGCGACCTCTGCTGGTTCGAGGAGACGGCCCTGCCCGTGGACAGCTACTGCGGCATCGACATCGTCGAAGCGGTGATCGCCGCCAACCGCTGCCGCCACGGCGCGCCCGGCCGCACCTTCCTCTGTCTCGACCTGTGCCGCGACCCGCTGCCCGAGGCCGACGTCGTCCTCTGCCGCGACGGCCTGGTCCACCTCTCCTTCCGGGACGCCCGCGCGGCGCTCGCCAACTTCCGCGCCAGCGGCGCCAGCTGGCTGCTCGCCACCACCTTCCCCTGCCTGGCCGAGAACCGGGATGCCTTGACCGGCGAATGGCGGCCGCTCAACCTCGAGCTGCCACCCTTCCGCCTGCCGCCGCCGGCGACGCTGCTCGACGAGCGCTGCCGCGAGGAGGGCGGGCGCTATGCCGACAAGAGCCTGGGTCTCTGGCGCCTCGCCGACCTGCCGCAGATGCGCTGAACCGGCGGCGGCGCCAAGCAACGCCCGCCACGCGCCGCCCGCCGCCCACCAACCTCAGGCGGCGTCGACCCGCGGCGCGGCCACGGGCAGCGGCTCCCCGGCCGGCTCCGCCACCGGTTCCCAGCCGGCGCCGCGCTGCAGCAGCCCGAGCAGGGGCGTGGTCGCCATGGTGGTCACGATCGCCATCAGCACCAGCATCGCGAACAGGGTCGGCGACAGCACGCGCAGGTCGAGGCCGATGTTGAGCACGATCAGCTCCACCAGGCCGCGGGTGTTCATCAGCACGCCCAGCGAGGCGGCGTCGTGCCAGGAGAGCCCGGCCGCCCGGGCGGCCGCGGCGCTGCCGCCGAACTTGCCCAGCGAGGCGACCAGGATGATGACGCCGCACAGCAGCCACCCCGCGGCGCCGCGCAGCAGGCCCACCTGGGTGCGCAGGCCGGTGAAGGCGAAGAAGGCCGGCAGCAGCAGCACCACCACCACCCCTTCGAGCCGTACCCGCAGCTGGCGCGCGATGTGCGAGTCGTGCGGCACGATGGCGCCCAGCACGAAGGCGCCGAAGAGGGCGTGCACGCCGATCGCCTCGGTGATCAGCGCCGACAGCAGCAGGGCGACGAAGGCGACGGTCATCACCCCCGCGGTCACCGACCGGTGGTCCACCGCGCGGACCAGCCGTGCCACCAGCGGCCGCAAGACCAGCAGCAGTACGCCGAGGTAGGCGGCGGTCAGCAGCACCGTCACCACTGCCGACCCCGACTGCGCCTTGACCACGCTGATCACGAACGCCAGCAGGCACCAGGCGGTGACGTCGTTGACCGCGGCGCAGGTCAGCGCCATGACGCCGAGCCGGGTGCGCTGGATGCCGCGGTCGGTGAGGATGCGCGCCAGCACCGGCAGGGCGGTGATCGCCATCGACACGCCGAGGAAGAGGGCGAAGGCGGTGAACGGCACGTCCCGGGTCGACAGCCGCGGATAGAGCGCCAGCGCCAGCAGCGCGCCGAGCACGAACGGCAGGGTGATGCTGGCGTGGGAGATGGCGATCGTGGCCTGCGGGTTCTTGCGCAGGACGCCCGGATCGAGCTCGACGCCGATCAGGAACATGAACAGGATGATGCCGACCTGCGCCAGGATGCCCAGGTAGGGCGCCACCGTCGGCGGCAGCAGGTAGGCCAGCGCGCCGGGCCAGAACCGGCCGAGCAGCGACGGTCCGAGGAAGATGCCGGCCAGCACCTCGCCGACCACCTGCGGCTGCCCCAGCCAGCCGAACACCAGCCCGACCAGCCGCGCCGCGGTGAGGATGACCGCCAGGGCCAGCAGCACGTGCGGCAGCGCGTCGCTCGCCACGCGCGAGCCCACTCCGGCCGCCGGCACGGTCGCCGGCTGGCCAGCGCCAACCGAGCCCACGCCGGCCGCCGGCACGGTCGCCGGCTGGCCGGCGCCAACCGAGCCCGCGGCCGCATCGGCGCCGTCGGCCCTGGTCCCCGGCCGCTTGGCCCCAACCTGCCCACCCGCGGGAGCGGCGCCGCCCGCCTGCCTCTCGACGGCGCCGAACACCGGACCGGTGGGCGGCGGCGCCACCAGCTTCGCTCCCTGCTCGCGGATCCACAGGAACGCGAGGACCGCGCCCACCAGCATCAGCAGGTAGACGGCGGCGACGGGCAGCGAGGAGCGCCTGGGTGTCTGCATGTCGGAGGTCGGGTCGCGGCGGCGCCAGCCGATCTTCCTGGCCGGTTGGCGGCGGCAGCCAAGCTTAATAGTGCACCGGACCCGCCAAGGCGATCCTGGGGGGCGTTCGGCAAAGACCCTTACGGCCTGCCGGCTCCGGGGCGACGTCAAAGGGCGTGGCGCCGCCAGATCCTATATCGGGGAAGCCTCTTGCGGCCCAGGGCAGGGCGCCACGCGGCGGCGACCCGCAGGACCCAGGGTCGAGGGAGCCGGTGCGGCAGCGCTGCCCCCGTCGGCAAGCCGGCGACGGCCGCATCGTGTATCGTGGTGGCGCGGCCGCGCGTTGCCGCCGCCGGCGCTCCTGCTCATGACCGCGGTCACCGTCGCCCGCCTGCTGGCTCCCCTCCTCGCCTTCCGGCTCCTGCTGGCGGCGGCGCCCCCCGATCTGGACCGCCCGGAGCTGCGCCGGCGGCTCGCCGCGGGCATCAACGCCGAGCGCCGGGCCGCCGCCGTGCCCGAGCTGCGCCCGTCGGCGGCGCTCGACGGCGTCGCCCAGCGGCGGGCCGAGGAGATCGGCGCCCGCGGCACCCTCCCTGACGAGTCCGAATCGATGTCGCTGTTCGGCCGCATCCAGGTCCAGATGGTGCAGGCCGGCTACCGGCCGCATCTGTGGACCGAGAGCCTGGCGGCGATGGCGGGCGATCCCGAAGCCGTGGTCGCCTGGTGGAAGGGCACTCCGGACCTGGTGCCGGCGCTGCGCCGGGAGCTCTCGGACCTGGGGATCGGCGTCGCCCGCTTCCAAGGCGTGCCGCTCTACGTGTTCCTGTTCGCCTGGCCGGAGGAGGATTCCTGGCAGCACCAGGCCGAGCCGCTGCACGACATCGGCCGCCAGCGCTCCGCCCTGCTCGCCGCGGTCAACGCCGCCCGCCGCGCCGCCGGCCGGCAGCCGCTCGCCGACGACCCGCGCCTCGACGCCGCCGCCCAGGCCCACGCCGAGGACATGCTGGCGCGCGCCTACTACGCCCACCAGAGCCCCGAAGGCTCGACGCCGCGAACGCGCATCGAGGCCGCCGGCTTTCCGGCCGCCGGGGTGGCCGAGAACATCGCCGCCCGGCATCTCGGCGCCGACGAGGCGATGGCCGGTTGGATGGCCAGCTCCGAGCATCGCCGCAACATCCTGGATCCGCGCTTCACCAACCTGGGAGCGGGGGTCGCGGTCGGCGCCTACGAGCACCGCTATCAGGTGCTCTGGGTGCTGGACTTCGCCCGCCGGCAGTGACCTGGATGGCGCACGGCCGACAAATGATCACCCGCCGCGCGGTCGGCATCCTGATCTTCGACGACGTCGAGGTGCTCGACTTCGCCGGCCCCTTCGAGGTCTTCTCCCGCACCCGGCTCAGACCCGGCGCGGCGGCGCGCCGCTCGGAGGAGAGCGCGCCCTTCACGGTGTTCACCGTGGCGCCCTCGCACCAGCCGGTGACCGCGATCGGCGGGCTGGTGGTGGTACCGCGCTACAGCCTCGCCGATGCGCCGCCGATCGACCTGCTGGTGGTGCCGGGCGGCTGGGGAACCCGACCCCTGCTCGCCGACGCCGGCGTGATCGACTGGATCCGCCTCGCCGCCGGCCGCGCCGAGCGCGTCGCCAGCGTCTGCACCGGGGCGCTGCTGCTCGCCCAGGCAGGATTGCTCGCGGGTCGTCGCGCCACCACCCATTGGGCGGCCCTCGACGAGCTCGCCGAGATGGGCCTTGGCGTCACCGTCGTCCGCGACCACCGGGTGGTGGACGACGGCGTGGTCACTTCGGCCGGCGTATCCGCTGGCATGGATATGGCTTTCTACCTGGTCGAAGGGCTCTTTGGGCGGGAGGTCGCGGACGAGACTGCCCACTACATCGAGTACCGGCGAAACCTTTGAGTTTGACCCGCTAAGATCTTGGGCCGAAGGCGGAATATTGAGTCTCCGCCCGAAGGTTTCACCTCCCGGATGTCCCCACCCTCACCAAGAGGGAGCGGGAGTCGAGGAGCTCACATGACCGATCGTCAGACTTTGCCAGTCCTGCCCCTGCGGGAGTTCGTGCTTTTCCCGGGTGTGACGGCGCCGATCCAGGCCGGCAAGCCCGCCACCCTGCGCGCCATCGAGGCGGCGCTCAACAGCCCCGACCATCTGGTGTTCGCGGTCTCCCAGCGCGAAGACCTGCCGGTGGTGACCCCCGAGGCGCTGCACACCATCGGCACCGTGGCGCGGATCGGCCAGGTGCAGCGTGGCTTCGCCGGCATGCAGCTGCTGCTCACCGGCGAGTATCGCGGCATCGCCATGCGGATCAGCGAGAAGGACGGCTATCTGCATGCGGTGGTACGCGAGGCCGAAGAGATGTTGCCGCTCAACGACCAGGACGCGGCCTTCATCGGCCTCTTCCGCGAGGCCCGGCAGCGCGCCGCCGAGCTGGGCAAGAAGTCGGGCCTGCCCGACGACGTCGTCCACCAGGTGCTCGAAGGGGTCAGCGATCCCAGCCGCTTCGCCGATCTGGCGGCCGCCTACACCGACGTCACCTCCGCCCAGCGGCAGATGCTGCTCGAGACGCTGTCGGTCGAGGAGCGCCTGCGGCGGGTGCTGGTCCACGTGCAGCGCCAGCTGAAGGTGCTCGAAGCGCAGGAGGACATCAAGTCGCGCGTCCAGGAGGAGCTCGGCGACCGCCAGCGCGAGATGTTCCTGCGCGAGCAGCTCAAGGCGATCCAGAAGGAGCTGGGCGAGGGCGACGAGGCCGGCGACGTCGACGAGCTGCGCGAGAAGCTCACCCGGTTGCAGCTGCCGCCGGCGGTGCGCAAGGAGGTCGATCGCGAGATGGCCCGCCTCAAGCGCTCGGGCCGCGAGGGCATGGAGGCGCAGGTCATCCGCACCTATCTCGAGACCATCGCCGAGCTGCCCTGGAACGAGCGCAGCGTCGAGTCGCTGAGCATTCCGGAGGCCGCCCGCATCCTCGAGCAGGACCACTACGCGCTCGGCGACGTCAAGGACCGGGTGCTCGAGTTCCTGGCCGTCCGCCAGCTCCGGCAGGCGACCATCGATGCGCGGAAGGCCGCGGCAGCGGCCGATGGCGACGCCACCGGCGACGGCGCACCAGACGCCTCCACGCCTCCCTCCGGCGCCGCACCCCTGGACACCGGCGCGGGCGCCGGCGAGCCCGGCGGCGGCGTGCCCATCGCGCCGGCCACCTCGCTCGCTCCCGGCAGCGAGCCGGCCGCCGTCACCCCCGACATGACGGCGCCCTCGCCGGCGGCCGCGGCGTTGACGCCGCCGTCACCCCCGTCATCGCCGTCACCGGACACCGAGGTGCCCGGCAATGCGGACGACAAGGGCGCCAAGGGGCCCATCCTCCTCTTCGTCGGCCCGCCGGGCGTCGGCAAGACTTCGGTCGCCAAGTCGATCGCCCGCGCCATGGGGCGCGAGTACGTGCGCATCTCGCTCGGCGGCGTCCGTGACGAGGCCGACATCCGCGGCCACCGGCGCACCTACGTCGGCGCCATGCCGGGGCGCATCATCCAGGGGATGAAGCAGGCGGGCACCAAGAACCCGGTGTTCCTGCTCGACGAGGTGGACAAGCTCGGCGTCTCCTTCCAGGGCGACCCGGCCGCCGGCCTGCTCGAGGTGCTCGACCCGGCGCAGAACGACACCTTCACCGATCACTACCTGGGCGTGCCCTTCGACCTGTCGGAGGTGCTGTTCATCGCCACCGCCAACTTCATCCAGAACATCCCCGGGCCGCTGCTCGACCGCATGGAGGTGGTGCAGTTCGCCGGCTACACCGAGCAGGAGAAGCTGATCATCGCCCGCCGCTACCTGGTGCCGCGGCAGCTCGCGGAGAACGGCCTGTCCGGCGAGCAGCTGAGCGTCGCCGACGAGGCCATCGCCGAGACCATCACCCGCTACACCCGCGAGGCGGGCGTGCGCCAGCTCGAACGGGAGATCGGGCGGCTGGCGCGCAAGGTCGCGCGCCGCGTCGCCGCCCGCGAGGTCGAGTCGACCGAGATCGGCGCCGCGGCGGTGCGCGAGCTGCTGGGGCGGCCCAAGGTGCACCCGGAGCACGCCGCCGGCCAGGATGCCATCGGCACCGCCACCGGCATGTTCTACACCCCGACCGGCGGCGACATCATGTTCGTCGAGGCGCAGACGATGCGCGGCAAGGGCGAGCTGGTGCTCACCGGCCAGCTGGGGGACGTGATGAAGGAGTCGGCGCGCGCCGCCTGGAGCTATGCCCGGTCCCACGCCGTGTCGCTGGGCATCCAGGACGAGCGCTTCGACCGCGACGTCCACATCCACGTCCCGGCCGGCGCCATTCCCAAGGACGGCCCGTCGGCCGGCGTCACCATGGCCACCGCCCTGGTCTCGGCCCTTGCGGAGCGGCCGGCGCGGCACGACATCGCGATGACCGGTGAGATCACCCTCGCCGGCCGGGTGCTGCCGATCGGCGGCGTCAAGGAGAAGGTGCTCGGCGCGGTGCGCGCGGGCATCCGCACCATCCTGCTGCCCAAGGACAACGAGGCAGACCTCGAAGACCTGTCGCCGGAGGTGCGCGGCTCGCTCGAGATCTTCCTCGCCGACGACCTTGGCGAGGTGCTCGCCATCACCATGCGGGGCGCCACCTACCGGGAGGGCCGCCTGCTGTTCGGCGACCCGCTGCAGGCCGTGGCCACCGCGGCCACGGTGACGGACACCACGCTACCCACCCACTGAACGCGAACGGCCGGTGCGAGACGCACCGGCCGTTTTCTTTTTGGCTCTGACCTGAGCCGCGCCGGACCAGCCTAGAGGTGGAAGGCCAGACCGCCCACCACCTGCCCGCCGGAGAGGTCCAGGCGGCCGAAACCCGAGAAATCCCGTCCCAGGGTGTCGTGAGCGACGGTGTAGCGGCCGTCGACCAGGAGGGCCATGTAGCGGGTCACCGGCACCTCCAGCCCCGCCACGAAGAAGTAGCCGAAGGCGGTGCCGCTGTCGTTGTCGACGGCGCCGAAGATGTTGTCGTTGTTGGAGAAGTCGATGAAGTCGCCGGCATCATGCAGCCGCCAGGCGTAGAAACCGACGCCGCCTCCCAGGTAGGGGATGACCGGCGAATGGGTGCCGGCCGGGAACAGCACGTAGGCGACCGAGCCGGAGCCGATGTCGAAGTCGGTGTTGTGCCGGATCGGCAGGTTGTTCCCGTCGAGGAAGTTGCGGAAAGCCTCGTTGGTGGAGCCCGAGTAGTAGCTGGCCGAGAACATGATCGCGTTGAGGCGGTCGAAGTGGTAGATGAAGTCGCCGCCGACGATCACGTCGCGCAGGTCGTTGCGGCTGCCGGTGAAGTTGGCGAAGTTGTTGTCCCAGAAGTCGCCATGGGCCTGGGGCTGGAAGCCGCCGACCCAGATGCGGAACTCGCCGAACTTGTCGCCGGCGCCGGTGCGGTGATAGTAGGGGCCGGGACCGGGTGGCGGCGGCGGATAGGGCTGCGCCAGAGCCGGCGCGACAGTCACGGTCAGTCCCACCAGACCGAGCAGGATGCGCAATTTTGCGGATTTCATGTTTGGTCTCCTTGCATACGTCCGTCCGTCCGACTCCACCAGCAACGACGATGCCAGGGCGCCCGAGCGGGACGCCCGCCCACTTGACGACAAGGGCGGCGGTGCTCCGGGGTGCTCCGGCGGAGACGACGACGACGCCTCCGGGGGACACCGCCCTGCCCCTGACACGGGACACTAGCGCAGGTTGGTGCCGGCTCGCCGCAGCGCCACCAGCTCGAGGCGGCTGCCCTTCGCGACGTTCCAGCCGCCGGCGTGGGCGATCTCGGTCAGGCCTGCCGCCCAGGGCGCGGCACGCAGCCGCTGCCAGGCCGGGCGCGGCAGCACCAGCACCCCCGGCGCGGCCTCGGCGGCCCAGGCAGCGACCGCGCCCGCGTCGGGCAGCTCGCGGACCGGCCAGCGGCCCAGGTAGAAGATGAAGCTGGGCTCGGCAAAGTCGAAAGTGACCACCGGCACGCCGGCAGCGGTGGCGCCGCGCACCGCCGCCGCCAGCGGCGGCGCCGGCTTCAGCCGCTCCAGCGCCGGTGCCAGCGCGCCGCCCGCCACCAGGGCTGCCGCCAGCGCCCCTCCCAGCAGCACGGCCGCACCTCGGCGATAACGCCCCGCCAGATGGTCGCGCAGCGCCACCGCGCCGGCGGTCGCCACCACCAGCGCGAGCGCCAGGGCGGGTGCCGCCAGGTCGGCGGCGGTGTCCAAATAGCTGCCACGGGGCGCCGGCGCCACCAGTGCCGCCATCGCTGCCAGCGTCAGGGCCAGCAGTGGCGCCAGCAGCCAGGCGCCGCGCCGCAGCCAGACTCGGTCGCGCGGCGTCAGCACTCCCCGCCGCTCGGCAACGATGGTGCCGCCGACCGCCAGCGCCAGTGCCGGCCAGGCAGGCAGCACGTAGTGCGGCAGCCGGGTCGCCACCAGGGTCATCAGCGCGAAGGTCGGGACCGTCCAACCGATCAGCAAGGCTCGCCCGCGCTCGCCGCCGATCCGCCCTCCCAGAACTGCGGAGACTGCCGCCGGCAACCAGAGCACCCAGGGCGCGAACCCAAGCCACAGCACCGGCAGGTAGAACGGCAGCCCGGCCAACCACCGCAGCCAGCCGCGCCCGCCGTTCCACACGGTGCCACCGTGGCCCTCCATGGCGCCCAGCGCCCGCCCCACCACATGCTTGCCGATGCCGAGGCGCGCCAGCTCGCCGCCGGTCGCCAGGTTCGCCGGCACCGCCCAGGCGAGGAAAATCGCCGTCCCGAGCAGGCAGGCAAGCGCCGCCCAGGCGCCCAGCCGCCCGACCGACGCCGGCCCACCCCCGGCGCACTCCGCGGCAAACGCCGGCGGCGGATCGTCGGCGGCCGCAGCGGGGTCCGCCTGCGGATCGCCGGCGGCTCCCCGGCGCCGCCGCCGCAGGAGCGCCAGCGTCGTGGCGATGGCCAGCGCGGGCACCGCCAGGCCGACCGGCCCCTTGGCCAGCTGCGCCAACCCCACCGCCATGCCCAGCCCCAGCCAGGGCCAGCGACTCCGGCCGTCGCCGGCCAGTGCCGCCGCGAAGCAGGCCAGCGCGGCGGTCAGCGCCGCCAGCAGCAGCGCGTCGGCGGTGGCCGCCTGGCCTTCGATCACCGCCAGCGGCGTCGCCGCCAACACCGCCACCGCCCACAGGCCCGCGGGCGCCGGCAGCAGGCACCGCGCCGCGGCGAAGGTGAGCAGCGCCGCGAGCGCCATCGCCGCCACCGACCAGAACCGCGCCGCCACCGCGGTCGGCCCCAGCCAGCGCACCGGCAGCGACATCAGCCAGTAGACCAGGACCGGCTTGTCCGCCCGCAGCTTGCCGTTGAAGGTGGGCACCAGGTAGTCGCCCGCGGCGATCATCTCGACCGTCGCCTGCGCAAACCGCGGCTCGTCGCGGTCCCACAGCGTCGTGCGGCTGGCCAGCCCGAGCAGCACGGCGAAGATCGCCACCGCCAGCGCCACTCCCGACACCCCTCCCACCCCCGCAAGCGCCGCGGTATACGATGCGCGTGCCCCGGGGGGCCTACCGGCCAGATCGTCCGTGTCGCGCAAGACGCAGCTCCTCCTCCTCGCCCTGCTCTGCCTGTGGGCCGCCGCCATGGCCTGGGTGCCGCGGGTCGACTTCCGCTGGACCGCCCAGCTCACCGCCTACCGCCACCACCCGCTCGCCCTCTTCGCCCGCCGGACGCTCTTCCAGGGCCAGCTGCCGGGGGCCACCGACCCGGCCGCCCTGCTGGCCCTCGCCACCCTCGCGCTCTACCTGCGTGCGCACGCCGCCGGCGCCTCGTCCCGCCTGCTGGCCGTCCGCCCGGTGCTGGGCTTCCTGCTGGTCTCGGCGGTCGCCGCCACCGCCGTGGTCCACACCGCCAAGCTGGTGCTCGGCCGCACGCGGCCGCTCGACGTCCTCTCCCGCCAGCATCTTCCTTACACGCAGTGGTATCAGATCGGCAAGCTCTACCTCACCTCCGGCCCCTTCCGCGGCAGCTTCCCGAGCGGCCACACCGCCGCGGTCTTCGCCGTCCTGGCGCTCGCCTATGCGCTGGCTTTCGATCCCGCCGCCGGCCGCGGCGGCCGCGCCGCCGGCGGCGCCGTCGCCGTCCTCGCGCTGGCCGGAGCGGGCCTGATGACCGTCGCCAACGCCATGGGCGGCAACCACTGGCTCAGCGACGGGCTGGGAGCGGTCGGCCTGGTGTGGCTGATCGTCCACCAGCTCTATTTCCGGTGGCTCGACGTGCCGGCACAGCGCCGCCGCCTCCTGGACCCGGCCGGACTCCCCGGCCCGCCCCTGCCGCGCTTCTGGGAAGCCCGCCTCTGCGGCAGCGGCCTCCTGGTGGTCGCCGGCGCCGCCCTGGCGCTGCTCGGACTGCGCGCCTTCGCCGAGCAGCACCCGCCGGTGCTGGCTATGCTCCTGGCGCCCGGAGCAGGGCTGCTCTGGCTCGGCCTGCCGCGGGCGCGCGCCCTGCTCCGCGACACCCGTGGCGCGCTCGGCGGCTACAGAACAGGAACCGACCACAATCCGACGAGCCGCGCCGCACCGAGCCGCGACCCAACGAGCCGCGCCGCACCGAGCCGCGACCCAACGAGCGGAGACCCGCCGAGCCGCAACCCAACGAGCCGCGCTGTGCCGAGCCGCGACCCGCCGAGCCGCGGCCCCGACTAACGCCCGGCCAGCCGACCGGCGACCGCTCGCTCGCGGGCGTCCTCGCCATGGGCCGGGCCGCGGGTGGGGCCGGGGGCCGCGGCGCGCGCTGCCGCCGACGCCGGACGCCGCCAGGGCTCGAGGTAGCCGTGGCGCTGCAGCAGCCGCTCGAAGCGCTCGCCCAGGGGGAAGACGCCCAGCGAGTTACCGCCCAGGAACTTGGCGCGGTGATCGGCGCGGTCGAGATGGAAGTGCGCCACCTTGATCGGCCGCTCGGCGAGCTGGTAGCGCAGCTCGAAGTCGGTGGCGCCGAGGTTGTAGGAATAGTCGAGCGAAGCGAACCAGTCCAGGAAAGCGGCCCGGCCGGCAAGATCGGTGAGCGCGAGCTCGTCCTTGCGGTACCGCCGATGGACCAGCAGGTCATGGACCCGCGCGAACAACGAGCGCGCGGCGCGGGAGAGGAACATCGAGCCGCCCTGGATGAGCAGCCGCTCCCTGGTGCAGTAGAGGCAGGCCGCCAGGTCCTTGCCCGGCGCCGGCGACCCCGCGAAAGGTTGCAGCTGGTAGGCATCGACGTCGTGGTACCAGAGGATGCCCCCGGGGTCCAGCCGTGCCAGCGCGTCGAGCAGCACCTGGGTCTTGTAGAAAGAGGTCATCCGCGCCGTGCGCGGCCGGCGCCCGGCCTGCACCTCGACCGCCCGCACCCCATGGCGGCCATACGGGAAGTTGGTGTAGAGCCACACGTCGGCCGGCCGCCACCCCAGCTCGAGAGTGTTGTCGACCTGCAGGTCCAGGTTGCGCCGGATGCCGTCGAGTGCGCTCCCGCCTCGCTCGGTCACGTACAGCATCAGGTTCTTCATGCAGCACCGTCTCCCAGCGGTCCCGCGGTCCCAGCCATCGCTGCGCCGTGGCGGCGGCGCACCGGCCCCCCGGCGCGCGCTGCCGCCAGTTCCCTCTACGCAAAACCACGACCAGAGTTCAGCTGCCGGCCGGGAGCGACGGGCCGGCAGTGGACGCCGACGCCGACGCCGACCCCGACCCTGCCGCTGACCCCGGCGCCGGCGCCGGGGTCGGCGCCGCCGCGGGCGCGGCACGGACCGCCGCCGCCGACCAGCGGGCGGCGTCGTTGAGCAGCCGCGCGGCGAGCGCCGTCCAACCGGTCTGGTGGGAGGCGCCGAGCCCGCGGCCGGTGTCGCCGTGGAAGTACTCGTGAAACAGCACCAGGTCCCGCCAGTGCTCGTCCTCGCTGAAACGGCGGTCCTCGCCATGGCAGGGCCGCCGCCCGCCGGCGTCGCGCTGGAACAGGCGCACCAGGCGCAGCCGCAGCTCCTGCGCCACCTCGTCGAGGGTCAGGAACCGCCCCGAACCGGTGGGGCATTCCACCTTCACGGTTTCGCGATAGAAGTGGTGGTACTTCTCGAGCGACTCGATCAGCAGGTAGTTGAGCGGGAACCAGATCGGCCCCCGCCAGTTCGAATTGCCGCCGAAGATCCCGGTGCGCGACTCGCCGGGCTCGTAGTCGACGCTGTAGGTCTCGGCGCCGACATGGAACCGGTAGGGATGGTCGAGGTGCGCCCGCGACAGCGACCGCACGCCGTGGGGCGACAGGAACTCCGCCTCGTCCAGCACGTAGCGCAGCACCCGCACCAGCCGGTCGCGCGACGGGATGGCGAGCAGACGCAAGGTGTCGTCGGGATGCTTCGGCGATTCCATGAAAGTGACGTACTTCGCCAGGTCCTGGCGGTTGTCGAGGAACCAGCGCAGGCGCTTGCTGAAGCCGGGCAGCCGGTTGTAGACGGTCTGCGACAGCGTCGACACCGCGAACAGCGGGATGATGCCGACCGCCGAGCGCACCCGCAGCGGGATGCGCGTGCCGCCGAGCGTCAGCTGGTCGTAGTAGAAGCCGTCCTCCTCGTCCCACAGGCCGGTGCCGCCGAGCGAGTTGATGGCATCGGAGATGGCGATGAAGTGCTCGAAGAACTTCGACGCCATGTCCTCGTAGGCGGGATCCTTGCGCGCCAGCTCCATGGCGATCGACAGCATCGAGGCGCAGGTGAACGCCATCCAGGCGGTGCCGTCCGCCTGTTCGAGGTAGCCGCCGGTCGGCAGCGGCTTGGAGCGGTCGAAGACACCGATGTTGTCGAGTCCCAGGAAGCCGCCGGAGAACAGGTTCTTGCCTTCGTAGTCCTTGCGGTTCACCCACCAGGTGAAGGCGAGCAGGAGCTTGTGGAACGAGCGTTCGAGGAACAGGCGGTCGCGCTCGCCCTTGGGCGCGGTCATCTTGTAGACCCGCCAGCAGGCCCAGGCGTGCACCGGCGGGTTGACGTCGCCGAAGGCGAACTCGTAGGCCGGCAGCTGACCGTTGGGATGCATGTACCACTCGCGCTTGAGCAGCAGGAGCTGCTCCTTGGCGAACGCCGGGTCGAGCTTGGAGAAGCAGACGGTGTGGAACGCCAGGTCCCAGGCCGCGAACCACGGATACTCCCAGGTGTCGGGCATCGACAGGACGTCGTCGGCATGGAAATGCGTCCACTGCGAGTTGCGCCCCTGCTCGCGGCCGGCGGGCGGCGGCGGCTGCCCCGGGTCGCCTTCGAGCCATTCCTTGACCACGTAGCCGTAGTACTGCTTGGACCACAGCAGGCCGGCGCTCGCCTGGCGGACGATCTGCTGGTCGTCCAGGCCGAGCTCCGGCCGCTGGTGGGCCGCGTAGTAGGCGTCGGCCTCGCGGCGACGATCGGCGAACAGGGCGGCAAACGCATCGCCGAACGGCCCGGCGATCGGCTCGGCCGCCGAGCTGAGGCGCAGACACACGGTCACCGCGCCGCCCGCCGGCACCTCGAGCCGGTAGTGCAGCGCCGCCTTGGTCCCCACCGCCGCCGGGTTGACCGCGTCCTGGCGGCCGTGCACCACCGCCTCGTGGAAAGCGTCCTTCACCCAGGGCGAGGCGTTGCGGGACGCGAACAGCCGCTCGCTGTTGGTCTCGTTGTCGGTGAACAGCACCGCGGCCCCGGCCGGCAGCTCCGGCAGCGCCGCCGACCGCAGCACGAAGCGCCCGAGGCTGGCGTGGTCGGCGACCAGCGTCGGGCCGTGCGCGGCGGGCGGTTGATCGGGCGCTCCCGGCACGATGCGCGGCTTGGCCCAATATTTCCCGCCCTGCCGTCCCCACGACCAGCTGTTGCGGAACCAGAGCGTCGGCAGCAGGTGGATGGTCGCCGCCTCGGGGCCGCGGTTGTGGAGGGTGATGCGGATCAGCGTGTCGTCAGGCGAGCCCTTGGCGTACTCGACCTCCACGTCGAAGTAGCGGCCGCCGTCGAAGACGCCGGTGTCCGCGAGCTCGAACTCCGTCTGGTCGCGTCCCCGGCGCCGGTTCTCCTCGACCAGCCAGCGGTACGGGAACTCGGCGTGGGGGTACTTGTAGAGGGCCCTGGCGTAGGAGTGGGTGGGCGTCGCGTCGAGGTAGAAATAGGCCTCCTTGACGTCCTCGCCGTGGTTGCCCTCCGGCCCGCCGAGCCCGAACAGCCGCTCTTTGAGGATCGGATCGTTGCCGTTCCACAGCGCCGGCGCGAAGCACAGCCGGCACTCGCGGTCGGTCCAGCCGAGCAGGCCGTCCTCGCCCCAGCGGTAGGCGCGGCTGCGGGCGTGGTCGTGCGGCAGGTAGCTCCAGCATTCGCCGCCCGGCGAATAGTCCTCCCGCACCGTCCCCCACTGCCGCTCCGCGAGATAGGTCCCCCAGCGCTTCCAGTTCTTCACCCGCCGGTCGTCCTCGGCCAGGCGGACCGACTCCGGATCCAGGTTCATCGAGGTATCCTCTCACCGTAGGACTTCGAGGGTCAGCCGCAGCAGCTCCCCCATCGACCAGGCCTGGAACGGGCAGCCGCGCGGCGCGTGCGGCGGATCGCCGTCGGCGATCTCCGGCAGGTGACCCAGGCCGTAGGCGCCGAGCTGCGCCGCCAGCGGCGCGAGGAAGCGCTCGCGCGCCTGCCGCTTCGCCTCCTCGCCGCCGCCGCGCACCCGCACCCAGGCCTCGACGAACGGCCCGGCCAGCCAGGGCCAGACGGTTCCCTGATGGTACGCACCATCGCGGGCGCGCGGATCCCCCTGGTAGCTGCCGCGATAGCCAGGCTCGCCGGGCGCCAGCGTGCGCAGGCCGAGCGGCGTCCACAGCCGCTGCTCGACCGTATCGACCAGGCGCCGCGCCCGCTCCGGCGGCAGCAGCGCCGACGGCAGGCCGCCCACCGCCAGCACCTGGTTGGGGCGCATCGCCGGATCCACCGCACCGCGCCGGCCGTCCACGTCCACCACGTCGTAGAGGCAACCCGCCGCCTCGTTCCAGAAGCGGTCCGCGAAGCTCGCTCGCGCCCGCTCCGCCAGGTCCCGCCAGCGCGCCCCGGTTTCCAGGGCGCCGGCGCCCACCTCGAGGGCGTGGATCCACAGCGCCTCGACCTCGACCGGCTTGCCACCGCGCGGCGTCACCGGCACGCCGTCCACCCTGGCGTCCATCCAGGTGAGCTGCGATCCCGGCTCGCCGCACGCGAGCAGCCCGTCGTCGTCGGCATGGATGCCGTAGCGGGTGCCGGCGGCGTAGCCGGCAAGGATCGCCTCGACGGCCTCGAGCAGCGCCTGGCGCTCCGCCGCACCCGCACCGGGCTGGCCGCCGTTGCCGGCGCGCAGCAGCGCGTCCACCGCCGCCACGTACCACAGCGAGGCGTCGACCGAGTTGTACTCGGGTGCCGCGCCGTCGTCCGGGAAGCGGTTCGGCAGCATCCCCTGCGACACCGTGCGCGCCCAGGCAAGGAGGATCGACGCCGCCTCCTCGACGCGCCCCGCCGCCAGGCAGAGGCCGCGCAGCGCGATGAAGGTGTCCCGCCCCCAATCGGTGAACCAGGGATAGCCGGCGACGACCGTCTTGCCGCCGTCGCGCCGCACCAGGTAGACGTCGGCGGCCTGGTGCAGCGGGTTGCCGAGGGCCCGCCGGCGCCGCTGCTCGCCGCCGCGAAAGATGCCGAGGCAGGCGGCCGGCGAGCCCGCGGGCAGCTCCTGCCCCTCGGCCGCCAGGATCCAGATCGCCTCGCCGCGCTGCAGGTCCCAGCGCCAGGTGCCGGGCGAGGCCAGGTCCTCGGTCGCCTCGAGGCCGCGCTCGCGCTCGGCGAGATAGAGGAAGCTGCGATACCAGAGCGGTTCGTGCGCGTAGCCGCCGTTGGCGAACACCGCCACCGACGGCACGTCGGGATACGGGCGGAAGATCCGCCAGGGACCGCGCCCCTCCGGCTCGAAGCGGAAGGCGGGATTCTCGTGGTGCAGAGCGTGATAGTCGCGACCCGACAGGAACGGCCGCACCGTCAGCTCCGCCGGCGGCGCCGGCTCGCGCAGCCGCCAGGACACCGCCACCGCCGCGGCGCCGTGCGGCACCAACAGCTCCTGCTCGACCAGCACGCCGCCGCAGTTGAAGGTCCAGCGCGGCCAGGGCTCGGCGGTGAACGCTGCGAGGCGCTCGCGGCCGTCGGGCGCCACCACCTCAGGGGTGTACAGCTGGGAGCTGAGGGCGAAGCTGCGGCCGCCGATCCGCACCCAGGCGTCGAAGCCGTTCACCAGCACCATGCGGCCGGTCGGAGGCGTGCGCGCCACCAGCAGCAGGGCATGGTAGCGCCGGGTGCGGAGCCCGCTCACGGTGCCGGAGGCGAAGCCGCCCAGACCGTCCGCCTCCAGCCACTCGGCAGCGCGATTCACGGCGCGAGCAGCGGCTAGCCGGCCCGCCGGTAGCGGCCGAAGCTGGCGGTGGCGAGGGCCGCGGCGGCGAGGGTGAAGGCGGCCAGCAGGCCGAGGTTGCGCGGCAGCAGCTGCCAGTCGCCCTCGAAGCCGGCGCGCGCCGCGGTCACCGCCCAGTTGACCGGATTGAACAGCGCCGCCGAGCGGATCCAGGCCGGCATCAGTTTGGCCGACATCATCATGCTCGACAGGAAAGTCGACGGCAGCACGATGAAGTTCATCGTCGCGATCACCAGCTCCTGGCGGCGCGTGATCAGCGCGATGGCGTTCGAGAAGGCGCCGAAAGCCGCGCCGAGCAGCGCCGCCACCGCCAGCACCAGCACGATGCCGGCGGCGCCACCATGCGGCCGGGCGCCGATCGCCGCCGACACGATCAGGATGATGGCGGACTGCAACGAGACCTGAGCCGCGGAGTGCAGGATGCGCGCCGCGAGCAGGGCGCCGCGCGCGACCGGCGTGGCGAGCAGCCGGTCGAGCACGCCGCGGTCGATGTCGGCGAGCATGCCCATGCCCGAATAGGCGCCGCCGAACAGCGCCGTCATGACGGCGATGCCAGGCGCCAGGAACTGCACGTAGGAGTGGGCGCCGAAGCCGGGGAGCGACGCCACCGAGCCGAACAGCTGGCCGAACAGCAGCACCCAGATGATCGGCTGCACGATCGACAGGATCAGGAACACCGGCATGCGCACGCTGGCGCGCACCAGGCGCGCGAACAGGTGCCAGAGGTCGGCGGCGTATTCCATCAGCGTGCTCCGCCCTCGCCCCGGGCGCCCCTGGCGGGCCCCCCTTCGCTGCGGTAGGCATGACCGGTGGCATTGAGGTACACGTCCTCGAGCGATGGCCGGCTGTGCGCCACCTGCGCCACCGCCACCCCGGCGCGGTCGAGCGCCGCGAGCAGCGACGGCAGGGCGCTGGCGCCGTGCGCCACCTGCGCATACAGGGTCGCACCCTCGGTCAGGACCGCGGTGACCCCGTCGAGCCCGCCAAGCACCTCCCGTGCCGCCGCGGCGTCACCGCGGTTCGCCAGCTCGACGGAGATGCGATCGCCGCGCAAGCCCGCCTTGAGCGCGTCCGGCGTCCCCGCCGCCACCACCCGGCCGCCGTCGAGGATGGCCAGGCGCTGCGCCAGCTGGTCGGCCTCCTCGAGGTAGTGGGTGGTCAGCAGCAGCGTCAGCCCCAGCCGCGCCAGGCCGCGCACCTCCTCCCACATCACCGCCCGGCTCTCGGGGTCGAGGCCGGTGGTCGGTTCGTCGAGGAACAGGACCGCGGGCCGGTGCACCAGGCCCATGGCCACGTCCAGGCGCCGCTTCATGCCGCCGGAATAGGTGATCGCGGCCCGGTCCGCGGCGCCGCCCAGCTCGAACAGCGCCAGCAGCTCTTCGACCCGGGAGCGCAGCGCCGCCGCCGGCAGCCGGTAGAGCTGTCCCTGCAGGGTCAGGTTCTCGCGGCCGGTGGCGGTCAGGTCGACGCCCGACGCCTGGGCCACGTAGCCGATCAGCCGCCGCACTTCCCGCGGCCGCGCGGCCACGTCGATGCCGGCGACGCGGGCGGCGCCACCCGAGAGCGCCGAGAGCGTGGCGAGGATGCGGACGGTCGAGGACTTGCCCGCGCCGTTGGGGCCCAGCAGCGCGAAGACCTCCCCGGGCGCCACCGCGAAGGAGATGCCGTCGAGCGCCACCACGCCGCCGGCGTAGACCTTGCGGAGCTCCTCGACCTCGATGGCGTGAACGGCGTCCAAGGCAGGACCCGGGGCGGCCGGCGGCGGCGAAACCGAGGGGGTCAAGCGGGCGGGAGTCTGGCGGGTTGGCGGGGTTGGCGGGGTGGCGCTGTCGAGGTGGCGCTGTTGCCTAGCGGCGGGAGCTCGCCGATCGCGAAGCCTTGGGAGAGATGGGGGGCAGGACGGCGCGACCCGGCGGCACTCCGAACACGGAGGTGCTGAGGGGCTTTTGGTGTCTTCCGGGGTTTCCGGGGCCGCCGGGGCCGAAGCCGAAGCCGCTTGCCGGGCGGCGGCGCTCGAAGCCGCGGCGGAAGTTGAAACCCGGCGCCGCGAAGATCGGCGAGGCGCCATAGGGCCAGTAACCGTAGAAGCCGCCGAGATCGTAGCCGTTGCCGTAGTCGCCGGCCGGCGTCGCCGCCGCGAGCTGCGCCTGCAGCGCGCTGTCCGCGGCCGCTCGCGCCGCCGCGTCGCGAGCGGCGAGCACTCGCTCGCGCATCCTCGCGGCCTGCTCCTCGCGGGTCACCCAGGTGCCGGACTCCTGCACGAAGCCGTGCAGCCGCATCGAGTCGTCGTAGGAGATCCAGCGGTCGAGCGACTCTTCGTAGACGTACCCGAAACCGCGCAGCAGCGCGGGCAGGCCGGGCGCGCGCGGGTCGATCTCGGCTGCCGCCAGCGCCGCCTCGCGCTCGCCCTGGGGGAGATGGTTGCTCCGCGCCCAGCGCGCCAGGTCGAGCCAATCTTCGGCGACCTCAGGGGTACGATCTGGCCGGCCGGGGCGGTTGGAGCCGGCGGTGCCGGCGGGATGTCCTTCCAGCTCCTGCTTGCGCCGCAGATACTCGGCGAAGCTCGAGTCGGCCTTCTTCACCCGATCGATGGCGCTGAGCGGCAGGCTGATCACGCCGCCTTGGATGTGGATCCGCACCTGCGTGGCGCCGGACGGTAAGTCCTCGACCACGACGTTCTCGAAAGTGCGGCCGTTCTTGAGGAAGACGTCGTCGGCCAGCAGCGGCGCTCCGAGCAACACCCCGGGAGCCAGGCTCAACAGCACCAGCGTTGTCCGCATCGCGCGCATCGCGCTTCCTTTCGCCGGCGGCAGGCACCGCCAGGACGCTCCCTATCGTACCACTCTCCGCGCGCCGCCGGGGGGTGGCGATCGCGATTGGTATAATGAGCGCAGTCGACCTCCAAGGCGGACAGCGGAACCATGGCAAAGCCGAAGCTTCTGGCGCTGCTCACCCGCGACCACCGCGCGCTCGCCGAGCAGCAGCTCGCGGCGGGCCACAAGGACAAGGCGGCGCAGCTCTTTCTGCGGGCCGGCGACTTCGACCAGGCGGCGCGGCTGGCGGCGGAGATCGGCGACGAGCGGCTGGCCGTAGAGGCCGCCCTGCGCGCCACGCTCGGGGAGGTGCCCGAGGGCTATGCCGCGGCCGGCGCCCAGCAGGCCGCCGAGCTGCTGGCGATCAAGAGCCATCATCGCGAAGCGGCCGAGCTCTTCGAGCTGGCTCGCGCCTGGCGCCAGGCAGCCGAGGCGGCGCTCAAGCTGCAACAGCCGGCGCGCGCCGCCCGCCTCTACGAGCGCGGCCGGATGTGGAGCGATGCGGCGCTCTACTACGGCCGCGCCGGCCTAGCCGAGGACGAGCTGCGCGTCCTCAAGCTCGAGTCCGAACGCCGCCGCGAAGGGGGCCGCGCGCCGGCCGCCGGTCAGGACGCGACCCTGCAAAGCATCGAGCTGCGCCGCGCCGAGCTGCTCCGCCGCCTGGGCAAGGGCGCCGAGAGCGCTTCGCTGCTGCGGGAGGCGGCGCCGACCGCGCAGACCGGCAGGCTGCTCGAGCAGGCCGGCGAGCACGAGCAGGCGGTCAACGCCTACCTGGCAGCCGGCGAGGCCGAGCAGGCCGTGCGGCTCCTGGGCTCCCAGCCGGGCATCGACCGCCGCCTGGCCGCCGAGGTCTACCTGCGCTGCGGCCAGCCGCTCGCCGCGGCTCAGATCCTCGCCGCCCTTGGCCTGTCGCGCGAGTCGGCGGAAGCCTACGAGGCCGGCGGCGATTGGGGGCGCGCCGGCTCGCGCTGGGAGGCCGCCGGGGACTCCGACCGCGCCGCCCACGCCTACCTGCGCGGCGCCCGCACGCGCGATGCCGGGCGCTGCTTCGCCACCGCCGGCAAGCCCAACCTCGCCGCCGCCGCCTACGCCAAGGCCGGCGACCATGAGGCGGCCGCGGCTCAGCACCTCAGGGCCGGGCAGCCGGTGGCGGCGGCGGGCGAGCTGCTGGCGGCGCATGCCGCGCAGGCGGCGCAGGCCGCGCAGGCCGCACATGGCTCGAACACGGCGAGCGGCGCGGGAAACCAGCGCCAGGCGGCGAGCCACCAGGCAGCCGCCGCCAAGCTGCTGCTCGACGTCCTGCCGGGCAGCCCGGACCACGAGGCCGCCACCCTGCTGCTGGTGCCGCTGCTGCTCGAGCAGGGGCTGCGGGAGGACGCTCTGCGACGGTTGCGCGCCTTGCCGCCGGTGACCGCCGGCGGCCTCGCGCCTGCCGCCGCTGCCGCCTTCCGCCAGCGGCTGCTGCTCGAAGGCCGAGCGCTCGAGGAGCTGGGGGAGGTCTCCCAGGCCGAGGCCTGCTGCCGCCAGCTGCTGGCCGTCGAGCCCGGCCAGGCGGAGGCGGCACAGCGCCTGCAACGCCTGCTGCAATTGCAGAGCCTGCAGAGCCTGCGCGCCGGCCAGGCGACCGCCGCCGAAGCCGCCTCGGCGGCGGTGGCGGCGGTGGCGGCCTCGGCGGCCTCGGCGGCGGCCGCCGCCGCGATGGCGGCGGTTTCAGGAGCGGCAGGCGGCGCCGGAGCCGCCCCGCCGCCGCGGGCGGTGGCGCCTGGCGAGGCGGCCGGCGGGGGTGCGCGGCTCGGCGACACGACGTTACGCGAGGGGCCGCCGCGGCCGGCGGCAGCCGCCGCGCCGGCCGCCCCGGCCGCGGTCCAGCAGGTCGCGATCGGCCAACTGCTCGCCGACCGCTACGAGATCCTCGCCGAGCTGGGGCGCGGCGGCATGGGCCGGGTCTACCAGGCGTTCGACCGCGAGCTCGGCGAGCCGGTGGCGATCAAGACCCTGCTCGGCCAGCCGGACGACGGCTCGAACGACGCCGAGCGCCTGCTGCGCGAGCTCCAGATCTGCCGCAAGATCACCCACCCCAACGTGCTGCGGGTGTTCGATTTCGGACGCTTCCCCGGCGGCATCTTCCTCACCATGGAGCTGCTCGAGGGAGAGCGCCTGGACCATCGCATCTCCCGCCAGGGACCGCTGCCGGCGCCGCTCGCGCAGGACCTCCTCTGCGAGGTCACCGCCGGCCTCGAGGAGGCCCACGCGCTGGGCATCGTGCACCGCGACCTCAAGCCGAGCAACATCTTCCTCACTCCGCTACGCCTCAAGATCCTGGACTTCGGCATCGCCCGCCAGCTCGGCAGCGACACCCGCCTGACCGCCACCGGTTTCGCCGTCGGCTCGCCGGCCTACATGTCTCCGGAACAGCTGCAGGGGCTGCCGCTCGACGGCCGGTCCGACCTCTATGCGCTCGGCGTCCTCGCTTTCGTCATGCTGGCGGGCCGCGAGCCGTTCGCCGGCGCCACCGCCGCGGCGCTCGCCCTCCAACACCTGCAACAGCCGCCGCCGGATCTGCGCCGCCTGCGCCCTGACCTGCCGGCGGGCTGGCCCGAGCTGGTCGCCACGCTGCTCGCCAAGCGCCCGGCCGATCGTTTCGGCTCGGCGGCCGAGGTGGGCAGGGCGCTGGCGGCGCTGCCGGTCACTTCCGGATAAGCACCGCCGGCTCTATACTGCAAGCCATACGAAGGTGCCATAGCGAAGGCAGTTCGGAGATCGCCAGGGGCATGGTTTCGAAGTCCAGTTTCACGTCCAAGCTCACTCGCGACCCGCGGCAGCGCGCCGAACAGTACTCGCGCGAGGGCAGGAAACAAAAAGCCGCCGAGATGTATGCTCGGGCGGGCGACTTCCGTCAGGCGGCGCGGCTGGCCATCGAGGCCGGCGACGAGCGGTTGGCGGTCGAGTGCTCGATCAAGGCCGCCTTCTGTCGCGCTCCCGCGGCCTCGCCGCCCGCGCGGCCGCCGCGGCCAGCCCCGCCGGCCCCTCCGACCAGCGAGCAGATCCAGGCCTTCGAGCAGCTCGCGCCCCTCGACGCCGCCGAGCTGCTCGACGCCCACGGCCATCACGACGAGGCGATCGGCCTCTTCGAGCTGGTCCGCGCCTACCGGCGGGCGGCCGCCAGCGCGCTCGTGCTGGGCCAGTCGGCGCGTGCCGCCCGCCTCTTCGAGCGCGGCCGGGCCTTCTACGACGCCGCCGTCGCCTACGAGAACGCCGAGCTGCTCAACGACGCGGCGCGCGTGCTCGAGATCGAGGCCGGGCGCCTGCGCAAGGAGCGCGGCCTGGATGCGGTGGGCCAGGAGCACTTGGCGCAGGTCGAGCTGCGCCGCGTCGACGTGCTGCGCAAGCAGGGCAAGGATGCCGAGGCGGCGGCGCTGCTGCGCGACCTGCGGCCCAGCTCCCACAGCGTGCGGCTGCTCGAGGAGAGCGGCAGATACCGCGAGGCGATCGAGGCGGCGCTGCAGATGGGCGATGCGGAGGCGGCGGTGCGCCTGCTGCGCAGTGCTCCCGACATCGATCGCCAGCTGGCGGCGCAGATCTACCTGCGCAGCGGCCACGCCGTCGAAGCGGGCAACCTCTTCGCGGCGCTCGGCAGGTCCCGTGAAGCGGCAGAGGCCTACGAGAGCGGCGGCGACTGGGCGAAGGCCGGCTCGCGCTGGGAGACCGCCCAGGAGCAGGAGCGGGCCGCCGAGGCCTACCTGCGCGCCCGCCGGCCGCGCGACGCGGCGCGCTGCTACGTTGCCATGGGCAAGTCCCAGCTCGCCGCCACCGCCTACGCCCAGGCCGGGGATCACGCCGCCGCCGCGGCCCAATATCTCAAGGCCCGCCAGCGCGTCGCCGCCGCCGCCGAGCTGCTGGCGGCGGGGGACCGCGCGGAGGCGTCCCAGGTGCTGATGCAGATCGCCGACAACAGCCCGGAGCGCGAGACGGCGACCCTGATGTTGGTGCCGCTGCTGCTCGAAGACGGGCGGGCCGAGGAGGCGCTGCGGCGCCTGCGCCAGTTGCCGCCGATGCGGCCGGTCGCCCTCGCCTCGACCGGCGACCGGGCGCTGCCGGCCCGCGAGCGTCTTTACTGGTTGGGCCGCGCCCTCGAGCAGCTCGGTAACCTGGACCAGGCCGAAGACTGCTACCGCGAGCTCGCGGATCCCACCGTGGCCCATCTCGACGCGCTGGCGCGGTTGGCGGTGGTGCGCGAGCGCCGGCGCGCCGCGGCCGAGATCTCGACCGCGGTCCCCCCGCCGCCGCCCTACCCGACGCCGCCCTACCCGAAGTCGCCACCGATTCACCCGACCTATCCGGTGCGCCCGACGGCGCTGTCGCCCGGCGGCGGACCGGCGGCGCCGGCGGGGGCGTTCACCGCCGGCAGCGCCATCTTGGCGCCGCCGCCACGCGCCGGCAGCCGGGTGCCGACCGACGAGCTGGCGACCCACGCCACCACCGCCCTCACACCCGCGGCCGCCCTCGCCGCCGCCACTGGCACCGGCACCGGTGGCGACCGTGTCGCGAAGACCCCGACCGGGATGGCGGCGCGCCGCCGCGAGGGTGCGACGCCGCTGCCGCCTGCGGCCGCCGGCGGCAGCCGCCCGATCGGCACCCTGGTCGTCGGCCAGGTGCTGGCAGGACGCTTCCAGATCCTCGCCGAGATCGGTCAGGGCGGCATGGGCCGGGTGTACAAGGCCCGCGACTTCGAGCTCGGCGACCTGGTGGCGATCAAGGTCCTGATCGCCCAGCCCGACGACGGCTCGGCCGATGCCGAGCGCCTGCTGCGCGAGGTGCAGATCTGCCGCCGGATCACCCATCCCAACGTCGTCCGGGTCTTCGATCTTGGGCGCCACGAGGGGGCGATCTTCATCATCATGGAGCTGCTCGAGGGGCAGGCGCTGGTCGATCTCATCGACCCGGAGCGCCGGCCGCCGCTCGCCCGGGTCAAGACCATCCTCGCCGAGATCGCCTCCGGGTTGCAGGAGGCGCACAACCTGGGGGTGGTGCATCGCGACCTCAAGCCGGAGAACGTCATCCTTACGCCGACGCGCCTCAAGATCCTCGACTTCGGCATCGCCCGCATGACCGGTTTCGACAAGCGGCTGACGCAGGTAGGCTTCGCGCTCGGCTCGCCGCTGTACATGTCGCCGGAGCAGATCCAGGGCATCACCCTGGACAGCCGTTCCGACCTCTATTCGCTGGGCGTCCTGGCCTACGCCCTGATCGCCGGCCGCGAGCCCTTCGACGGTACCAACTCGACGGCCATCGCGATCCAGCACCTGCAGCAGCCGGCGCCCGACCTGCGCGCGGTGCGCCCCGACCTGCCGGCGGGTTGGAGCGAGGCGGTCAAGAAGCTCCTCGCCAAGCGCCCCGAGGACCGCTTCCAGAGCGGCGAGCAGGTGATCGCCGCGCTCGCCCCCCTGCCGGTCGAGTAGACGCCCACTGTCGCAGGTAGGGCGGGGCCGCCGCTGGCTGGCGCGAGCCGAGCAGACCGTGGCGACCGGCGACAGCCGCCGCCGGTCGGCGTTCGTCCGACAGGGCGGGCTCCGGTCGCCTACAGCAAACCCCGCCGCCGGCCGATTTCCGCGCTTTCGAGAGGGCCGTAGCCTAGTCCATGCAGGCCGCAACGCCATCCTGGCCAAGCCGTTCGGGCGTGGTCCGGGAGACAGCCGGCGGCCGCATGGAGGGAGGGCCGCATGCTCGAGATCATGGCTTCCACGTCATCGACCGGCGCCACGGGCCCCGGCACCACCTACCCCTACGCGATGATCGATGGCGCGCCGGAGATCGCTCCCGCCGCCCATGGCCGCGGCGAGCCGCGCGGGGTCGACCTCCCGACGGCCGACGTCCTTGCATCCGTCACCCGCGAGCTGCGCCTGCCGCTGACCGCCATCCACGGCACGCTGCGGCTGGTCGTCGGCGGCGCGCTGGGCCCGCTCACCCCCGAGGCGAGCGAGCTGCTCGCCATCGCCGGGCGCAGTTGCGCGCAGCTGATCGGCCTGGTCGACGATCTCCTTGGTCGCGACCCGCGCGACGGCCAGGCACCCGCCTCGATTTGTTCATAGGTCATGCGGGCCAAGAAATCTCTCGCCGTTGAAATGAATCATGTGGGTCTCATCTTCGGCGACCCACACCTCAGTCTCCCACGCAATCTCGTTCAGGAAACGGCCTAAAGTCTTACGGTCTGGGAACGCGGAGACAAAAACGAGTCCTGCCGTTGATCCTGAGCACAGCTCACGCAGCTCGATCACTCGCTTCTCGTTCATTGGCCCGTGGCTCGTCACAGCTTCAATCAGAACAAGCCAGCCCTTCGTTTCCATGAGGACCACAACATCCGGCATCTTGCCGTGCTGGTCGATCTGCACGCCGACCGAAGCCAGCAATTCTTTGTCGAAGAATGCCCACTTCTTCGAAGCATCGCCAACGTAGACAAGTTTAGCGCCGGGCGTAAAGCGCTGGCAAAACTCAGATAAGATCTGCTCGACCAGTGGGTTCTGCCCGCCGGGAGACAAAGTGATTGCGGCTCCGCCCGGTAGCTGAAGGGGAATGCGCTGCATGTCGCGCTCCCTCGCGTACCGCTCCGCAAGCGGTTTCACGTTCGCGAGGTATGCACGGAGCTTCGGTTCCCAGTTCTCAGTTCCGTAGGAGCTCAGCAATGCAAACGCCTGCGGCTCGATCTCGTAGCAGTTGTCAGGGCTATTCGTAGGACGCCTGGGGTCATCGGCGTTCTGGAGCACAAGCCCTGCCTGCACGAACTGGTGGATCGTTTGGCGCCTCACCGTCTCGCGGGTGTTTGGCTTATAGCGCTTGCCGAGGTGGTCGCGCATGTAGTCCATGATCTCGGTGATACCGAGTCGGAGCACTTGAGCGCTCGTCCAGCCCTGCGCTGCCTTATCCTCGTGGATCTCCATAGCTTGCGGCTTCAGACCGAGGAGTGCAAGGAGTGCCAGCGCGGAGCGCTCGTTCGTCTGCTTCGTTGGCAGACCGAGAGATGCAAGGACGCTACGGGCCTGGTCGACGAGAGATGTCACCATAAAGAGATCCGGAGAGGTTTCAGCCGCGCTCATGAATGCAGCGCACCCTCAACGATATCATCGATGCACACTTGCTCAGGGAACGGCCTGCCGACCTTCTCGCCCATCGACAGCAGCGCATCGCGCTGGGGGTAGCGCAGCTTGCGGAGGTCGCCCGCGTTTACCTGAGTGTGTCCGTTGAACTGCCGGAAGAACAGGTCGACAAGTGTCGAGTTTAGGAAAACCGCGAGTCCCTTGGCAAGCATGTTCGACAGACCTGCACCTTCTGCGTGGTAGTAGTTCACATGATTTTCGATCCCTACCTGCTCGACATCACTTGGGAGCCACGAAGGATCGCAGACAACCGCGACCACACGCCGGCGCTCCTCCTTCGAGGTAAAGCGCTTCGTCAGTACATAGGTCGCGTTTGGAATCATTAAATTCTGCGTACTTTCGCCCTTGGCGAGCGCATTGGGCTTACGACCGCCGAGCCTCGGCCATTCA
>DATGHG010000334.1:0-23979 GCA_035308185.1 Thermoanaerobaculia bacterium
CAGCATCCTTCACCTCGACGGTCAGGCCGTCACGGTGATCGGGGTGATGCCGCCCGGCTTCACGGTCCCGCTGCACCTGAGCGCGCCGGCCGAGCCCGCCGAGCTCTGGGTGCCGCTGCGGTACCGGCAGCGGTTGCAGAACCACGCCGTGCACGTCTATCAGGTCCTCGGCAGGCTGGCGCCCGGGACGACCCTGGTGGCGGCGCGCAGCGAGGCGCAGGCGATCGCCGGACGGCTGGCGGCGGAAGACCCCAAGGACTGCGCCGGCGTGGGCGCGACGCTGGTGCCGCTCGCCGAGCAGCTGGTGGGCGAGGTGCGGCTGAGCCTGGTCCTGCTCTTCGGCGCCGTGACCTTTCTCCTGCTGATCGCGTGCGCCAACCTGGCGGGTCTGCTGCTGGCGCGCGCGGAGACGCGGCAGCACGAGCTGTCGTTGAGCGCCGCGCTGGGCGCCGGTCCAGGCCGGCTGGCGTGGGAGGTGCTCGCCGAAACCCTGCTGCTGGTGCTGGCCGGCGCCGCCGCCGGCCTGGGGTTGGCGCTGGCAGTGATACGCCTGCTGCCGCGGCTGGTGCCGCCAGGAGTTCCGCGCGCCGAGGGAGCACATCTCGACGTCGCCCTGCTCGCCTACCTGCTCGGCGCCGCACTCCTCACCGGCCTGCTGGCGGCGGCGCTGCCGGCGCATCGGGTGGCGAGGGCGGCGCTGGCGCGGACCCTGCGGGCCGGCGGACGCAGCGGCTCGCCAGGGCGCGGCCACGCCCGGCTGGGCAGCGGCCTGGTGGTCGCTCAGATGGCGCTCTCGCTGCTCCTGCTGGTGGGGGCCGGGCTGATGCTGGTGAGCTTCGCGCGCCTCCGCCGCGTCGATCCGGGTTTCATCGCCGGACACGCGCTCACCTTCGGGATCGAGGTCCCGCGCCAGCTCGACCAAGGGCAAGCGAACGCGTTCTTCGTGGAGCTCATCCGGCGGCTCGAGGCGCTGCCCGGCGTGGTCGCGGCCGGCGGCACCAGCCGCCTGCCGCTGGATCCGGCCTACGGCGTCAGCGAGCTCGTCGTGGAAGGCAGGCCCATCCCTCCCGAAGGGCCGCCGAGCGTCGGCGGCCGCGTGGTGACGCCTGACTACTTCCGGGCGATGGCGATCCCGCTGCTCGCCGGCCGGCCGCTGTCGGAGCGCGACGACGAGCGGGCCCCCAGGGCGGCGGTGGTCAACCACGCCCTGGCCGCCCGCTTCCTGGCCGGCGAGCCGGTGATCGGCCGCTGGATACGCGACGGCCGCGACGGTCCGCGGACGCAGATCGTGGGCGAGGTCGGCGATACGAGCTTCGACTCGCTGGCCCGCGCACCGGAGCCCGAGATCTTCTTCCCCCACGCCCAGGAGCCCGGCAAAGGGCTGACCATGGTGGTGCGCACGGCCGCCGATCCGCTCGGCGCCGCGCCGGCGGTGCGCCATGCGGTCTGGACGATGGATCCCGGCCTGCCGCTCAACCGCCTGCGTACGCTCGGCGATCAGGTCGGCCGCGCGCTCGCCGGCCCGCGCTTCTCGCTGCTCATCGTGGCGGCCTTCGCCGGCCTCGCCCTGGCTCTGGCGGCGGCGGGGACCGGCGCGCTCATGGCCTATACGGTGGCGCAGCGCACCCGCGAGATCGGCGTGCGCATGGCGATGGGCGCGAAGCGCAGCGACGCCCTGGGGCTGGTGCTGGGTCAGGCGGCACGGCTGGCCGCCACCGGCGTGATCCTGGGGCTCGCCGGCGGCCTGGCGTTGCTGCGCCTGCTCGCCGCCCAGCTCTACCAGACACGCGCCGTCGAGCCGGCCCCCTACCTGGCCGGCACCGCCCTGCTGCTGGCTGCGGCCCTGCTCGCCGCCTACCTGCCGGCGAGCCGCGCCGCCCGCATCGATCCGATCGTCGCCCTGCGGCAGGAGTGAGCGCTCTGCATGGCCACGATCGAGAGGCCCGCGAGGACCGCCACGACCGCGAGGCCCGCGAGGCCCGCGAAGACCGCCAAGGCCGCCATGGTCGCCAAGGCCGCCAACAGCAAGATCAGGCAGGACCCCGGCGCAGCGCTGCGCCGGCGGCTCGCGGCAGGCTCCGCCAGCGTCGGCGTCATCGGCCTCGGCTACATCGGGCTGCCGCTCGCCATGGCCTTCGCCGAAAGCGGTTCGAGCGTGCTCGGTTTCGACGTCGATGCGCAGAAGGTCGCCATGCTGACCGCCGGCGGCTCCCATGCGAGCCCTGCCGTCGCCGCGCGCCTGCGGCCGCTGCTCGCCGCCGGCCGCTTCGCGGCGACCGACGACTTCGCCCGCCTCGGCGAGCCGGATGCCCTGGTGATCTGCGTCCCGACGCCGCTCACTCCGCATCGCGAGCCCGACATGACCCACATCATCCGCACCGCGCGGCAGCTCGCGGCGCGGTTGCGGCGCGGACAGCTCGTCGTGCTCGAGTCGACGACCTATCCCGGCACCACCGACGAGCTGCTGCGCGGGATGCTCGAGCAGAGCGGCCTGCGCTGCGGCGAGGACTTCTTCCTGGCCTTCTCCCCCGAGCGTCACGACCCGGGCGCGCCGCGCCGCTCGCTGACCAGCATCCCCAAGGTGGTGGGCGGCGTCGACGCCGCCGCCGCCGATCTGACCGAGGCGCTCTACCGCCGCATCGTGCCGCGCACGGTGCGGGTCTCGTCGGCGCGCACCGCGGAGGCCACCAAGCTGGCGGAGAACATCTTTCGCGCGGTGAACATCGCGCTGGTCAACGAGCTCAAGGTCATCTACGACAAGCTGGGCGTCGACATCTGGGAGGTGCTGGATGCCGCCGCCACCAAGCCGTTCGGCTTCATGCGCTTCGACCCGGGGCCGGGATGGGGCGGCCATTGCATCCCGCTCGATCCTTTCTACCTCACCTGGAAAGCGCGGGAGGTCGGGCAGGCGACGGGCTTCATCGAGCTCGCCGGCCAGGTCAACGCGCGGATGCACGACTGGGTCATCGAGAAGCTGACCCTGGCGCTCAACGAACGCGGCAAGCCGGTCAAGGGCAGCCGCGTCCTGGTGCTCGGCATCGCCTACAAGAAAGACCTTGCCGACGCGCGGGAGAGCCCGGCGCTCGACATCGTCGGGCGGCTGTGGCGGCTGGGCGCGGAGGTCGCCTACCATGACCCCTGGATCCCTTGCTGGCCGCGGCCGCGCGATGCCCCCGTGCTGACCTCCGTGGCGCTCGAGCCGGACGCCCTGCGCCGCAGCGACGCCGTCCTCATCCTGACCGATCACTCCGGCTGCGACTATGAGATGGTCCTGGCGCATGCGCCGCTGATCGTCGACACGCGCGGCGTCTTTCGGTCGCCGTGCGACAAGGTGGTGAAGGCCTAGTGCGGGTGCTCATCACCGGTGGCGCCGGCTTCATCGGCAGTCACCTTGCCGAGCTGTCGCTGCGCCGCGGCCACGCCGTCACCGTGCTCGACGATCTCTCGACGGGCTGCCTGGAAAATCTCGCGGGACTGGAAAGCCACGCCGGCTTCGCCTTCGTCGAGGGGAGCGTCGTCGAAGCCCGCACGCTCGAGCCGCTGGTCGGCGGCTGCGACCTCGTCTTCCACCTGGCGGCGGTGGTCGGCGTCGAGCTGGTGCTGCAGGACATCGTGCGGACCATCGAGACCAACGTCGTCGGCACCCTCGAGCTGCTGCGCTGCGCCCGGCGCCATGGCCGGCGCGTGCTCATCACCTCGTCGTCGGAGATCTATGGGAAATCCCCCCAGATCCCCCTGGCCGAGGACGGCGACCGGTTGCTGGGCGCCACCAGCAGCCTGCGCTGGGGCTACTCGAGCTCGAAGGCCGCCGACGAGTACCTCGCCCTGGGCTACTGGCGGCAGCATGGCCTGCCGGTCACCATCGCGCGTCTGTTCAATACGATCGGTCCCCGCCAGACCGGCCGCTACGGCATGGTCGTGCCACGGCTGGTGGCGCAGGCGCTGGACGGCGAGACGCTGACCGTCTTTGGCGACGGCACGCAGACCCGCTCGTTCTGCGACGTGGAGGACACGGCGGAGGCCCTGGCGGCCCTGGCCAGCCATCCCGGCACGGCGGGGGAGGCGTACAACGTCGGCTCCGACCGCGAGATCTCGATCCATGACCTGGCACGGCGGATCCTGACGCTGGTCGACGGCCCCGAGAAGAGCGCCGAGCAGCGGATCCGGCTGGTCCCCTACCGGCAGGCCTACGGGCCCGGCTTCGAAGACATGCCGCGGCGAGTGCCCGATCTCGCCAAGATCGACAGGCTGCTCGCCTGGCGGCCGCGCCGCCTGCTGGACGAGACGCTCGAACGGATCATCGCCGCGCGGCGATAGGGAGCACACGATGGCGAGCCGCGAAAGCCTTTACCTGCGCCCCAACATCCAGGTCGAGCCGCTGGTGGATCAATGGTACGCGTGGTCCTACCTGATACCGCCGGCCACCGCGGCCCGCAACCTGGTCGAGCGCCACCTGAAGATCATGGACTCCTATATCAATGCGCCCCAGGTCCATGCCGCGGCGGTCAAGAACCCCAAGATGCTCGGCGGCCCCTTCATGGACTACGAGGTGCCGCGCGTCGACGAGATCCGCGCGCTGCGGGACGAGACCAAGCGCCGGCGCGCGGCGCTGATCCAGCTCTCGGCGGCCCTGGGCGAGCTCGACGAGCTGCTGCGCTCGGAGGCGAAGGGGTTCTCGCTCCAGCCCCTGTACGGCAGGGTGCCGGCCATGCTGCGCGGCTACGTGGAGCTGATCTACGATCTCAACAGCAACCCCTCCTTCCGGCTCGTCGAGCCCCTGCTGTACCGCAGCCCCCTGCACCAGACCGGCGCCCAGACGCTGATGCTCTCGCCGATCACCGGCGACGACCGCCCCTTCGTGCTCAGCACGCCGCGCCTCGCGTCCGCGGACAACGTGCACCTGCGCGTGGCTTTCGATCACGAGGCCGTGGACGCGCTCTTCCGGATGAAGTCCGAGCCGCGCCCGCTGCACGGCATCGGCGATCTCGTCGGCCTCGACGGCGGCGAGGCAGACCGCTTCGCGAGCTACTTTTCGCCGCAACCGCCGCCGCCCTACCAGCCCTACACCGGCACCGGCGTGCGCTGGCGGTATTTCGGCCACGCCTGCATCCTGGTCGAGACCCGAGGCGTCAGCATCGTCGTCGATCCGGTGCTCAGCTACACCTACGACAGCCAGGTCTCGCGCTATACCTATCAGGATCTGCCGGAGCACATCGACTACGTCCTGATCACTCACAATCACCAGGATCACGTGCTCTTCGAGACCCTGCTGCAGATCAGGCACAAGGTGGGCTGTATCGTCGTGCCGCGCAACGGCGGCGGCACGCTGCAGGATCCATCGCTGCGGCTGCTGCTGCAGAGCGCCGGCTTCCGCAACGTCATCGACCTGGGCGAGCTGGAAGAGCTGGCGGCGGCAGGGGTGACGATCACCGGCCTGCCCTTCTTCGGCGAGCACGCCGACCTCGACGTCCGCAGCAAGCTGGCCTATCTGGTCAGGACGCAGCATCACTCGCTGGTGTTCGCCGCGGATTCCTGCAACGTCGAGCCGGCGCTCTACGAGCACCTCGGCGCCGCGGTCGGCAAGGCGGACGCGCTGTTCGTCGGCATGGAGTGCGACGGCGCGCCGCTGACCTGGCTCTACGGCCCGCTGCTCACCAAACGGCTGGAGCGCGCCATGGACGAGTCGCGGCGCCTGGCCGGCTCCAACTGCGAGCAGGCGATGAAGCTGGTCGAGGTCTTCCGCTGCCGCGAGGTCTACGTCTATGCCATGGGTCAGGAGCCGTGGCTCAACTACGTGATGTCCATCAAATATACCGAGCAGAGCCGGCCGATCGTCGAATCGGATCGCCTGTTGCAGCAATGCGCCGCCCGGGGCATCGTCGCCGAACGCCTGTTCGGCGAGAAGGAGATCCTCGTCGAATGACGCCGAATGAAGCCGGGTCGCTAGCGCGCGACGTCGTCGCGGAGAAAAGGCTCCCCCATCGCCACCAGGATCTCGCGGGGACCGGCGAAGGGTTCCCGGCCGTGCGCGATGGTCAGGTTGTCCAGCATCAGCAGGTCCCCCTGCTGCCAGGGGAACAGGACCTTCTCCTGGCGATAGGCGTCGCGCACCGCGTCGAGGTCGGACGCGGCGATCTCGCCGCCGTCGGCGTAATAGGTGTTGTACGGCAGGTCCGCCGCCGCGAAGTCGGCGAGCAGGCCGCTGCGCAGCTGCGGGTCCAGCGCCGAAACGTGGAAGAAGGCGGCGTGGTTGAACCACAGCTCCTCGCCGGTCCGCGGATGGCGGACGAAGGCCGGGCGCAGCTGCCGGGTGTGCAGCCGGCCGCCCTGCCGCCATTCGCAGGCGATGGCGTGGTCGCGGCAAAACCGCTCCACCTCGGCCGGATCGTCGGTCTGGAACACCGCCTGCCAGGGCAGCCCGAAGCCGGCGTTGTAGTTGCGTGAGTAGAGCAGCCTGCCGGTCGCGAAGCGCCGCCGCAGGGCCGGATCGAGCCGCGACAGGACCCGCCGGCCATCGGCGATGGGCGTCTCGCCGCCCTGCGGCGGCGCGGTGTTGCAGAAAAAGTAGATCTTCAGCGGGCAGGTCAGCCAGTAGGTTCCCTCGTGGTGCATGGCGATGCTCTCGCCGGCCGGATAATCGGTCGAGGTGAAGACCCGGTCCGCCACCGCATGCCGCGGCGAGGAGCGGTCGCGATAGTCGAGGGGCTCGCCGCCCGAGGTCACCTCGGTGAACCGGCGCAGGCCGCCCGCGCCGGCGATCGCGAAGCCGCGGAAGAGCAGCGCGCGATGCTCGAGCAGCAGGCTTGCCAGGAGCTCGGCGTGGCCCGCCGCCCAATCGACGAGATCGACGCTCGGCAACGTTGGTTCGAGCATCAGCGGTATCGCCTTGCCGGGCGCCGGCAGGCTCCGCTTCACCAGCGCCTCGTCCGAGATCTTCAGCGCGCGGCGCTGCCGGCTGGCGGGGCCTGATGGGCCCTCACCGCCGGTTTTCGGGATCGTCTCCATGACGGCGCCACCTCTCACGGAAATGGGTCGTGGCGGGCGGTCCGCGGCGGCGGCTCGCCGGCCTGGTCAAGCACTCCCTCATGCTATCGTACGCGCATGTTCGGGCCGGTGAGGTCGGCTCTCGAAGCGCTTGCCGAGGAGCTCGCCGGCGAGCTCCTGCAAGGGGCGGGGGCAAGGGCATTCGAGCTGATGCAGTGCCTCGGATGCGCTCCCGGCGCCTTCGCCGCGACGGCCGGACCGCCAGGCGCAGCCAACGCGCCGCACGCGGCGCACGCGGCGCACGCGGCGCACGTGGCGGATACCACGCTTCCCCCTCGTATCGGCGTCTGGGAGCTGGTTTCCCTGCCGGGAGACGCGGCGGGCGAAGGCGCCAGCCACCGTTACCAGCGCGTCGCGGCGAGCCCCGGGACGCTGGACGCCTGGGCCGACGTCCCTGCCATCGAGCGCAAGGGCTCGCGCCGGCGGGTGATCCTGGTGGGCGAGTCCGTGGCGCGCGGCTTCTTCTACGATCCCTGCTACACACCCGCTCAGGTGCTCGAGGCGCTGCTCGCCTCGGCCGCGGTCCCGGGTGGCGTCGAGGTCGTCGACCTGGCCCGCACCGCCCTCACCGCTCAGGGCCTGGCGGAGCTGGCAGGCTCGTGCATGGCTCTCGAGCCCGACGCCCTGGTGATCTTCGCCGGCAACAATTGGAACATCGCGCCGCAGGTCTTCGGTGAAGGCGTCGAGCGCGCGCTCGTGGCGAGCGTGTTGCGCCGGCAGGGGGTCGCCGGGTTCAGCCGCTTTCTCGCCGGCCGGACCGCCGACGGGATCGAGGCCCTGTTCCGGACGGCGCTGGCGCCGCTCGCCGGCAAGCTGCCGGTCTGCTTCCTGGTCCCCGGCTCCAACCTCGCCGACTGGCGCCCGCAGCTCGCGGCCGACGTTCCCCTCCTGCCCGCCGACGGCACCGAGCGCTGGCTGCGCCTGCGCAGCGAGGCGTGCGACGCCCTCGCGGCGGGCCGGCCGGAGGCCGCGTCGCTGGCGCGGCGGATGCTCGAGCTCGACGCGGGCACGGCGGCGACCGCCTGGTCGATCCTGGCGGCGGTGGCGCGCCGGGAGGGGCGCGTCGAGGAGGCGCGCGACCTGCTCGAGCGGGCACGGGACGCGCGCAACTGGGACTCCGTGCTGCGCGTGCCCGGCCTGTCCGCCGGCGACCGCCAGGTCTTGCGCCGCTCGGCCCTGGCCGCCGGGATCGAGCTGATCGAGCTGCCGGAGCTGTTCGAGCAGGCCGCCGGCGGCCTGCCGGGACGCGACCTCTTCCTCGACTACTGTCATCTTTCGGCCCACGGCATCCGCATCGCCATGGCCGCCGCCGCCGAGCGCCTGCTGCCGGCCCTCGGCGCCAGCCCGGCGTGCCGCGAGGAGCTGCTGACGCGTGCGCTGCAGCCGGCAGCGGAGCTGGAGGCCGAAGCTCACTTCGCGGCCGCCATCCACAACGCCCACTGGGGCCAGGGCGGCGAGATCGTGGGCCACCACTGCCGGCTCGCCGCCGGCTCGCCGCAGGTGGCCCGCATCATGCGCGACTACGTCGACCTGCAGGTCGGCCACGCTCCGTCCTGGGCGAGCGTGGCGGCCGAACGGCTGAGCGCCCGCGGCGCCAGCCCGCTGGCCCGCCTGGCTCCCTGGCGCGAGCTGTTCTTCGAGGACAAGCTGTTCGACGCGATCCTGCTCGACGCCGTGGCCGCGGCCCTCGAAGAGCGCGGCGACCTGGAACCGGGTGACTTCTCCCTCCGTGCCCGGCTCCTCGACCTGCGGCTCGCGGAGCGAGGGCTCGAGCCCGCTCGGGGCGTCGACCTGCTCGACCCTTACAACCTCCCTTCCCACGCCGTGCGGGAGGGCCTCTGGTACCCGCAGCACTTTTTCCGGGCGTACGCCGACGTGTCGCGCTTCCCGCTGGTCGCGAACGGCGCCGCTCCCGTCGCCTTCGAGCTCACCCTTCGCCAGGGCGGCGGAGCCGGGGACGCAGACGGCGGCGCGCTGCTGGTCAATGGCATCGCTCTCGGGCCGCTGCCGATGAGCGATCGCTGGACCACCCGACGGTTCCTCGCTCCGGCCGCCTCCCTGCGCCCGGGTGTCAACTGGATCGAGGTCCGCTGGCCGCCGCGCCTGCCGCCCGCCGCCGCCGCCCTCGACGACCAGGCGCGCCGGATCGAACAGGGGCGGCCCTACTGCCTGCTGCCGGTCCGCGGCGAGATCCACACCTTCACCGCCGCCCTCGCGGACGGCAGGGACCCGGGGGATCAAGGAGCTGAGCGAGCCGCAGCCTGATCACGGTTGCTATGGCTGCATCCTGTGCCGCGGCGGCGTGCAAGGGCAGCGCGGCGATGCCCTGATCTGCACCACCTGCTCGCAGGTCTACCCATCGGTGGGCGGGGTCAGGCTTTGCGTCGCCAATCCGCAACGAGCTCTCGCCTCGCGCTGGCGCGCGCTTGCCGAGCAACGCCGAGGGCTGACGGCGAGCAAGGCGAAGCTGAGCGAAGCCGCAACCCCCGGGCGGTCCCGTGCGGCGCTGGCGCTGGCCGAGCGCGGTCTGGACGGGCAGCTCGCCAACCTGTCGGTCATCGAACGGGCCATGGCGCCGGCCGCCGAGTACCTGTCGACGCGAACCCGGGTGAGCGATCCGTTCGCCGACTTCAGCACCAGCGACGACAGCTGGTGGAGCAGCCTCAACATGCTGCCGTACTTTTATCGGGACTGGGGCGGCACCTGGGAGGCCGGCTTCCTGGCCGAGCTCTTCGGCGCCGCCGTGGAGGAGCACGGCGGCGACCGGCGCGAGAGCGTCGCCGTGCTGGGTTGCGGCGCCTGCGGCCTGGCCTACGAGATGGCGCGGCTGTTCCCCGCGGTGTTCGGCGTCGATTTCGCGGTCGATTCGCTGCTGCTGGCCAAGGTGCTGCTCGACGGCGGCACGGTGGACGTGCGGCTCAACTTCCCTCGCGCCGGCGTGCCGATGGCGCAGGCGGCCGTCAGGTTGCAGGGACCGCAAGCATCGCAAGCACCGCAAGCACCGCAAGCACCGCAAGAACCTCAGCCAGGGCGCGGCCGTATTGAGCTGGTGGTCGCCAATGCCAGCCGATTGCCGTTCGCGAGCGGTGCCCTCAGCTGTGTGATCACGCAGTACCTGCTCGATCTGGTGCCCAGCCCGAGGACCCTGGCCGCGGAGATTCACCGCGTGCTCGCTACGGGAGGCATCTGGATCAATTTCTCGACCCTGAGCGAGAAGAGCAGCCCGCCGGTGGTCAGGGCGTACGACCCTCTGGACAGCCTGGATCCGGCGTCGTTCCTGGAGCGGTCCGGCTTCGTGCCGCTGCGTCAGGCCATGCATCGCTACGTCCACCTGGATCAATCGGCGCTCTCGGAATGGGCGATGACGGCGACGCACACCCCCATCCTTTCGGTGGCGCGCAAGGACGGTTCGCCCAGCCCGCCCGTAGACTATTTTGCCGACTACTTCGCCGGCAGGACAGGCGCGATCCTGAGCATGGTGCCGAGGTTCTCGAGCTATGTCGGTCTGATCGAAGAGCGGACCCACGGCGTCGACGGCAGCGGCGAGCGCCAGCTCGTCGCCGTCTTCGACCGCGAGAATCGTCGCCCGGTCGGCAGGGAGGGCGCGGCCGCCGCCGCCTGGTTGCTGCGCCAGATCGACGGGCAACGCACCACGGCGGAGATCCTCGCGGCGTTGCAGCGGGAACATGGCGACGCCGGGCAGGCGGGCGCATTCCTGGAGCTGCTGCGCGAGCTCCAGGAATGCGAGCTCATCGCTTTCAGGAGCGCCTGAGTGACGGCGGTCGCGTGGCACGAGCTCTCGCGGCCGGCGCGGCGGGCGACGGTGGTGGCGCTCTGGCGGCGCGAGCTGGCGGCCGCCAGCGGCATTGCCGAGGAGCAGATCCGGCCGGAGCGGCCGCCGAGCGCCTACGGGCTCGACTCTCTCGCCGCCACGCTGCTCGAGCACGGTCTCGAGACCGCCCTCGGCGTGACGATCGCGGCTGCCGACCTGCTGGGCGCCGCCAGCGGCACGGCGGTGGTCGAGATGCTGCTGGCGCGGCTCGCGGCGGAGTCGGGGCCGGCCGCGGCGCCGGCTCTGCGGCGGATCCCGCGCGCGGGGCCGCTGCCGCTTTCCTTCTCGCAGGAGCGGATGTGGTTTCTCTGCCAGCTCGATCCGGGCTCGCCGGTGTTCCACATCGCCGGCGGCGCGATGCTCGGGGGCAGCATCGAGCTGCCGGTCTGGGCTGCCGCCCTGGGCGGGGTGGTGCAGCGCCACGAGGCGCTGCGCACCACCTTCGTGGACGCGGCCGGCAGGCCGCTGCAGGCCATCGCGCCGTGCGGCGCGGCGCCGGCGCCGGCGCTGCTGGAGGCGGATCTGCGGCGGCTCCCCGCAGGGCGCCGTGCCGCGGAGCTCGCACGGGTCGGCGCGGCGCTGGGCCGGCGCCCTTTCGACCTCGGCGCGGGCCCGCTGCTGCGCGCCGCCGTCGTCAGGGTGACCGCCGGCGGGGGCGGGGGCGGCGCCGCCGCCGCCGGCACCGGCGAGGCGCTGTTCCTGGTCCTGCACCATCTGATCGCCGACGGCTGGTCGCTCGCCGTCATGCTCCGCGAGCTGGTGGCGCTCTACGAGGCGGCCCGGCGCGGCGCTGCCGCGGCGCTGCCGCCGCTGCCGCTCCAGGCCGTCGACCACGCGGCCTGGCAACGGGCCTGGCTGCAGGGCGAGGCGCTCGAGCGCGAGCTCGCCTACTGGCGAGGGCAGCTGGCCGGCGAGCCCCCGGGCCTGGCGCTGCCCGCCGACCGTCCACGCGCCGTCAGCCCGAGCACGCGCGGCGGCAGCCGCCCCCTGGTCCTGCCGCCGGCCGTGGCCGGCGCGCTGGCGGAGCTCGCGCGGCAGCGCGGCGCGACCCTGTTCATGACCGTGCTCGCCGGCTTCGCGGCGCTGCTCGGGCGCCACTCGCGCCAGCCGGAGGTATGGCTGGGCAGTCCGGTGGCCAATCGCGGCCGTGCCGAGCTCGCGGGAGTGGTCGGCCTGCTCGCCAACACCCTGGTGCTGCGCGTGGAGCTGGCGGACGATCCGCCCGCCGCCGAGCTGCTGGCGCGGGTCCGCGGCACCGCCCTCGCCGCCTATGGGCACCAGGACCTGCCGTTCGAAAAGCTGGTGGCCGAGCTCGCGCCCCGCCGCGGCGGCGGCGGTTCGCCCCTCTTCCAGGCCTTCCTGACGGTCGACACGACCCCTGCCACCCCCGCTCGGCTGGGCGATCTGCAGCTGCTGCCGCTGGCCGTGGAGCGTGGCGCGACGCCGTTCGACCTGGCGCTGCTGCTCGCGTCGCGGGACGGCGGCCTGAGCGGCGCCGTCGAGTACCGGCGCGACCTGTTCGAGGCGGCGATGGTCGATCGCCTGGCGGCTCAGCTGGGGACCCTGCTGCCGGCGCTGGCGGCCGCACCGGCAACCCGACTCTCCGCGCTGCCGCTGCTGGCGGCCGCCGAACGCCATCAGCTGCTGCGGGAATGGCGCGGCGGGCTCGCCGTCTTCCCCGAGGACCGGCTGCTGCACGAGCTGTTCGAGGAGCAGGCGGCTCGCCAGCCGGCGGCGGTGGCGGTGATCGGGAGCGGCGCGGCGCTCACCTACGGCGAGCTGGACGCGCAGGCCGGCCGGCTGGCGCGCCGGCTGCAGACGCTGGGCGTGGCTCCCGAGGAGCCGGTGGGACTCTTGCTCGAGCGCTCGGCCGCCCTGGTGGTCGGCATGCTGGCCATCGCCAAGGCCGGCGGCGCCTATGTGCCCATCGATCCCGCCTATCCACGGGAGCGGGTGGCGTTCATCCTTGCCGATTCCGGCGCGACCATCCTCGTCACCGAGCAGGGATTGCTGGCGAAGCTGCCCGGCTCCTGCATCGCCGGCGGGGGTACCGCCGGCGGGGGCGCGCTGCGCCCGGTGCTGATCGACGCCTCGCCGCTCGCCACGCCGGCGGGCGACGCGGGCGAGGCGGACGAGGTGGGCGCGGCGGGCGCCGGCGCCAGGGCCGTGCCCCTCCGCGGCGCGCGCTGCGCCGCGCGGCTGGCGTACGTGATCTACACCTCCGGCTCGACCGGCCAGCCCAAGGGGGTCGCGATCAGTCACCGCAACGTCACGCGGCTGCTCGCGGCCGCCGTGCCGCACTTTCACTTCGGCTCCGGCGACGCCTGGACGCTCTTCGCCTCCTTCGCCTTCGACCTCTCGGTCTGGGAGACCTGGGGACCGCTCACCACCGGCGGCCGCCTGGTGGTCGTGCCCTACGAGACGAGCCGCTCGGCCGCCGCTTTCCACGCCCTGCTGATCCGCCACCGGATCACCGTGCTCAACCAGACCCCGGCGGGATTCCGCCAGCTCTCGCAGGTGGCGACCGCCTTGCCGCCGGGTCAGGGGCTCGAGCGCGGGGGTCTCCGGCTGCTGATCCTCTGCGGCGAGGCCCTGGAGGTGGCGAGCCTCGGTCCCTGGCTGGCCCGCTTCGGCGACGAGCGGCCGCGGCTGGTCAACATGTACGGCATCACCGAGACGACGGTCCACGTCACCGTCCGGCGGCTCCGGTCAGAAGACCAGCAGGCGGCCCGCAGCCCGATCGGCGCCCCGCTCGCCGACCTGGGGCTGCTGCTGCTCGATCCCCACGGCGGCCTGACGCCGCGGGGCGCGGTGGGAGAGATCCACGTCGGCGGTCCCGGGCTGGCGCGCGGCTATCTCGGGCGGCCCGAGCTGACGGCGCTGCGGTTCGTGCCCGACCCCTTCGCGGCCGAGCCCGGGGCGCGGCTCTACCGGACCGGCGATCTCGCCCGCCACCGGGCGACGGGAGATCTCGAATACTTGGGCCGCGCCGATGCCCAGCTGAAGGTGCGCGGCGTCCGTATCGAGCCGGGCGAGGTGGAGGCCGCGCTGGCCTGCCATCCGGCGGTGGCGGAAGCGGCGGTGGTGGCACGCCCGGACGCGGCGGGCGAGCGGGTCCTGGTCGCCTACGTGGCGCTGCGCCGGGACGACGGCGCCGGCACCGCCGGCACCGGAGAGCTGCGCCGCCATCTCAGGGAGCGCCTGCCCGAGCCGCTGCTGCCGTCGGCCTACGTGGTGCTGCCGTCGCTGCCGCGCACGCCCCACGGCAAGGTCGACCGGCGGGCCCTGCCGGAGCCGGCCGCGGCGAGGCCCGATCTCGGGCACCCGGCGACGTCCCCGCGCTCGCCGCTGGAGGCCGAGCTGGCGGAGATCTGGTGCGCGCTGCTCGGCCGCTCCGAGGTCGGCGTGCAGGACAGCTTCTTCGACCTGGGAGGCCACTCGCTGCTCTTCACCCAGCTGGCATCGCGCCTGCGCGAGCGGTTTGGCCTGGAGGTGCCGCTCCACGTCCTGTTCGACGCCCCGACCATCGAGCAGCTGACGGTGGCCATGGCCGCCGGCGAGCTGGCGCTGGTGGAGCCGGCGGACGCGGCCGGCCTGCTCCACGAGATCGCCGCTCTCTCCCCGGCCGAGGCCGCCGCCCGGATCCGCCTGGAAGGCGCGGCGGCAGGCGTCGCCAGGGCCAGGGATGCCGCGGAGCCGGCGCGATGAGACTCCTGCTGACCATGAACGTCCCCTATTTCCCGACCCGCGGCGGCGCGGACCGGGGCCATCGCCGCTTGCTGGAAGGGCTGGCGGCACGGGGGCACCAGGTGGAGGTGGTGGTGCCCGCCCTGGCGACGCCGCCGCGCCTGAGTCGCGCCGAGCTGCATGCCCAGCTGGCGCTCAAGGGCGTGGCGGTCGCCGCCGCCGCCGCCGACACCGCCGACACCGCCGACGCTGCCGACCGCTTCACGCTGGACGGGGTCGCGGTCCACGCCGTGCCGGATGCCGCGCGGCTCTGTCCCTGCCTGACGAAGAGGATCCACCGGGCGGCGCCCGATTGGGTGCTCGTCGCCTCCGAGGACCCGTCGCAGAAGCTGCTGGCCGCGGCGCTGCAAGCGGCTCCCGGGCGGGTGGTCTATTGCGTCAACACGCCTGCCTTCCTGCCGTTCGGGCCGCACTCGTTCTTTCCCAGCCGGGAGCGCAGCGAGCTGATCTCGCGGGTGACCGCGATCATCGCCATGAGCCGGTTCCTCGCGGATTACATCCGCAGCCACGGCGGCCACGAGGCGGCGATGATCCACTGGCCGGCCTACGGCGAGCCACCGTTTCCGTGCTTCACCGACGGCGAGCGCGGCTTCGTCACCCTGGTCAATCCCTGCACGATCAAAGGGCTGCCGATCCTGCTCGAACTGGCCGGCGCCCTGCCGGGCGTGCAGTTTGCCGCGGTCCCGACCTGGGGCACCACGACCGCCGACCGCGCCGCGCTGGCCGCGATGGCCAACGTCACGCTGCTCGAACCGCAGGAGGACTTCGATCGCATCCTGTCTCGCACCCGGGTGGTCCTGATGCCGTCGCTGATCGCCGAAGGCTTCGGTCACACCGCCGTCGAGGCGATGCTGCGCGGCATCCCGGTGCTGGCCAGCGATGCCGGCGGGCTGCCCGAGGCGAAGCTCGGCGTCGACTACGTGATCCCGGTGTTGCCGATCGAGCGTTTCGGCAGCGCGCTCGACGAGAACCTGATCCCCATCCCGGTGGTGCCGCGTCAGGACGCCGGCCCCTGGCGCGACACGCTGAGCCGGCTGCTGGGCGATCGCGAGCTCTACGGCAGGCTGGCGGCAGCCTCGCGCGCCGCGGCGCTCGCTTTCGTCGCCGGCCTTGGGGTCGGCCCGTTCGAGAGCCTGCTCGCGCGGCTCGGCGAGGCCCGCGGCGGTGCGTCGACGGCGGCGGCGGCGGCGGCGACGGCGGCGGCGGCGGCGGCGGCGGCGGCGGCGGCGGTGCCGCGGCAACCGGCGGCGGCGGGCGCCGGGCTCGTCGAGGGTGTGCGGTCGCTCACCCCCGAGCAGCGCGCCCTGCTGCTGCTGCGCCTGCAGCGCCGCCGGCGCGCCGCGGCGCCTGACGGCGCCGGGCCGCCGGCGCTGGAGCCGGCCTCGCGCGCCGGGCCGCTGCCGCTCTCCTTCGCGCAGCAGCGCCTCTGGTTCGTCGAGCAGCTGCGCCCGGGGACACCGGCGTACAACGTCGCCGGCGGCATCGTGCTGGAAGGTCCGCTGGCGACCGCGGCGCTGGCCGCCGGCCTGTTGCGGGTGGTGGGGCGCCACGAGAGCCTGCGCACGGTCTTTGCCGCCCGCGGCGGCATTCCCCAGCAGCGGATCCTGCCGCCCCCTGCCGGCATCCTGCGCGAGATCGACCTGACGGCCCTGCCGCCGGCGCGCCGCCAGGCCGAGGCGGACGCGCTGGCGGCGCGCCAGGCGCGCCGCGCCTTCGATCTCGAGCGCGGGCCGCTGCTGCGGGCTCTGCTGCTGCGGCTCGCGCCGGAGCGGCACGTCCTGCTGCTGGTGCTGCACCACATCGTGGCCGACGGCTGGTCGCTGCGCCTGGTGCTTGGCGAGCTGGCGGCGCTCTACGGCGCCGCCAGCCGCGGCGGGCGGGCGGAGCTTCCGGAGCTGCCGGTCCAGTACGCCGATTTCGCGGTCTGGCAGCGGCGCCGGTTGGCCGGCGATGGGCTCGCCGCGCAGATCGCCTACTGGCGGCGGCAGCTCGCCGGGTCGGATCCCCGGGTGGTCCTGCCCACCAGGCGGCTGTTCCCGGCCGCGAGCGGCGCAGGCGCCCTGGTGCCGCTCGCCGCCCCGCTCGCCCTGCTCGAGGCGCTGCGGGCGCTCTGCCACGGCGCGCGCGCCACGCTGTTCATGGCGCTGCTCACCGGCTGGCAGGTCCTGCTGCACCGCTACTCCGGGCAGGACGACGTGGTGGTGGGAACCCACGTCGCCAACCGCCACCACCAGCGGACCGAGGGCGTGGTCGGCTTCTTCGTCAACAACCTGGTGCTGCGCGCCGACCTGTCGGGGCGGCCGAGCTTCGCGGCGGCGCTGGCGCGCGTCCGCCGGATGGTGCTGGAGGCGCAGGCCAACCAGGAGGCGCCCTTCGAAAAGCTGGTCGGCGAGCTGGCGCCACCCGGCGAGCGGGACGGCATGCCGCTGTTCCGGATCCTGATCGCCCATGCCGACCCGGCGGCGGCGGCGCTGCCGGCGATGCCCGGGCTGACGCTGCGGCCGTTCGCCGTCGCGACCGGCGCCGTCAAGTTCGACCTCGCCCTGCTGCTCGAGGAGACGGCAACGGGGCTCGGCGGCGGCCTCGAGTACGACTGCGGGCTCTTCGACGCGCAGACCGCGCGCGAGATGGTGGCCGACTACCTGGAGCTGCTGGCCGACGCGGCCCGCCGCCCGGAGGCGCCGATCGATCTGCTCACCCTGGCGGCCGGCGGCGATGCGCCGCCGGACGGCGAGGTGGGGATCCGCTGGAGCGGAGGCCGCGGGTGACCTTCGCCTCCGCCCTCGAGCGCTTCTACCGTCAGGCGGCCACCGCCGGCGGTGCGGCGGCCCTGGCGCTGCCGGCAGGGGTGGAGGTGAGCTACGCCGAGCTGGCCGGTGCGGTGGGCGACCTCGCCTGCCGCCTGGTCGAGGCCGGCATCCCTGCCGGAGCGCGGGTGGCGGTCCTGGCCGAGGACCGGGCGACCGTGGTGACGGCGCTGCTCGCCTGCCTCGACGCCGGCTGTGCCTTCGTCCCGCTGGATCCCGACCTCCCGCCGCCACGGCTGCGGGCGATGCTGGCCGTGGTCGAGCCGGCCTGCTGCGTGCTCGAGCCGGTCTGGCGCCGGCTGTGGGCGGCGATCGGCGGCGAGGTGCCGGTGCTGGCTCAGGCCGCCGGCTCCTGGTGGCCGGCCGCGGCCAGGGAGCCGGTCCGCCGCCCGCTGCGCCAGGCCGGTCCGGACGAGCTGTGCTCGATCTATTTCACCTCGGGCTCGACCGGCACTCCCAAGGCCATCGCCGGCAGGCGCAGCGGCGTCGATCATTTCGTCGACTGGGAGATCGAGGCCTTCGCGGTCGGCCCGGGCACGCGCGTGAGCCAGCTCACCCGGCCGGCTTTCGACGCCTTCCTGCGCGACGTCCTGACGCCGCTGGCGAGCGGCGGCACGGTGACGGTTCCCGGCCGCGACGATCTGGCCGGCGGCGCGGCGCTGGCGCGCTGGCTGGAGCGCTCGGCGGTCGCGTTGGTGCACACCGTCCCGACGCTGCTGCGCCAGCTGCTCGCCGCCCGGCTGCAGGCCGACGCCCTGCCGGCGCTGCGCCATGTCCTGCTGTCGGGCGAGCGGCTGCTGCGGGCCGACGTCGAGAGCTGGTGCGGGACCTTCGGCGAGCGCATCCGCCTGGTCAACCTCTACGGGCCGACCGAGACGACGATGACCAAGCTCTTCCACCTGGTCTCGCCGCTGGACGCCGCGCGGCCGGCGATTCCCATCGGCAAGCCGATGCCGGGGGCGCAGGCGCTGATCGTCGACCCCCTCGGGCGCCCCTGCCGGCAGGGCAGCGTGGGGGAGATCTACCTGCGCACCCCGTACCGCAGCCTGGGCTACTTCAACCGGCCCGACCTGACCGCCGCGGCGTTCGTCGCCAACCCGTTGGGCGATGACCCGGACGACCTGGTCTACCGCACCGGCGACCTCGGCCGCGTGCTGCCGGACGGCAATTTCGACTTCCTCGGGCGCCGCGATCAGCAGGTCAAGGTGCGCGGCGTCAGGGTCGAGATCGCCGAGATCGAGGACCGCCTGCGCCGCCATCCCGGGGTGACGGACGTGGCGGTGGTGGACCGTGAAGACGCCGGCGGCGGCCTGCACCTCCACGCCTACGTGGTGGGCGACGGCGACCTGCCTGCTGCCGGCCTGCGCGCCGCCCTGGCGCGAGAGCTGCCGGAGGCGTTCCTGCCGGACGCCTTCCTGCGCGTCGCGGCGCTGCCCCGCACGCTCAGCGGCAAGGTCGACCGCAACGCCCTGCCCAGGCCGGTGGCGGCCGCCGCCGGCGCGCCGCCCGCGGCGCCGCGCACGCCGCTCGAAGAGCTGGCAGCCGGTCTCGTCGCCGGGCTCCTGGGACGCGACGCGATCGGCGCCGGCGAGAGTTTCTTCGACCTCGGCGGCCATTCCCTGCTCGCCACCCAGCTGCTCGCCAGAGTGCGCGCGACGTTCGCGGTCGAGGTCCCGCTGGGCGCCTTTCTCGCAGCGCCGACGGCCGCGGGCCTGGCGGCCGCCATCGCCGCCCGGGACGCGGCGCCCTTGCCGCCGCCGCCCCGGCGGTTCGACCGGCCGGCCCGGCCGCCGCTGTCGTTCGCGCAACAGCGGCTGTGGTTCCTCGACCAGCTCGAGGAGGGGGGGGTGGCGTACGACGTCTGCGAGGCCGTCCGGCTCACCGGCCGGCTCGACCTGCCGGCGCTCGGGCGGGCGCTCACCGCGCTGGTCGCTCGCCACGAGGCGCTGCGCACCAGCTTCCCGGCAGCCGAGGGCCAGCCCTACCAGGAGGTCGCCCCGCCGTCGGCGTTCGCGCTGCCGCTGGTCGACCTCTGCGAGCTGCCGGCGGCGCGCCGCGAGCCGGAGGCCGCGAAGCTGCGGCGGCAGCAGCGGCACCGCCGCTTCGACCTGCGCCGCGGACCGCTCCTGGTGGCGGCCGTGCTGGGTCTCGCGCGAGGCGGCGAAACGGCACACCAGCTGCTGCTGACCGCGCATCACATCGTCTGTGATGCCTGGTCGATGGGCATCGTGGCCGGCGAGCTCGCGGCGCTCTACCGCGATCAGGCCGGTGGCAACCCTGGCGCCATGCTGCCCGAGCTGCCGTTGCAGTACGCCGACTACGCGCTCTGGCAGCGCGAGTGGCTGCGCGGCGAGGCGCTGGCGCGCGACCTCGACTACTGGCGCGGCCAGCTCGGCGGCCGGCTGCCGCGCCTGCGGCTTGCCGTCGCCGGCGCCGGCGAGCGCGCGGGTGGCCGGGAGGCGTCCCGTGCCTCGCGTCGCCTCGCGGCGCCGCTGGTCCGGGAGCTCAGGCGGCTGGCCCGCGACAGCGGCGCGACCCTGTTCATGACCCTGCTCGCCGGCTTTCAGCTGCTGCTGTCGCGCCTGTCCGGCGAGCTCGAGGTCGTCGTCGGGTCGCCGATCGCGGGCCGCCGCTTCCGCGAGCTCGAGGGTCTGATCGGGATGTTCGTCAACACCCTGGCGCTGCGCACCGATCTGTCCGGTGGGCCGAGCTTCCGCGAGCTGCTGGCGCGGGTCCGCGCCACCGCGCTCGCCGCCTACGCGCATCAGGACCTCCCGTTCGAGCGGCTGGTCGAGGAGTTGCAGCTGGAACGCGATCCGCGGCGCAACCCGATCTTCGACGTCCTCTTCAACCTGGTCAACACGCCGCGACCCGCCGCCGAGCTGCCGGGCCTTCGCCTGGCCAGCGGCGAACCGCCGCCGGCGGAGACCAAGCTCGACCTCAGCCTGACGCTGGTCGAGGAGGGAGAAGAGCTGGGGCTGTACCTGCTCTTCGCGCGGCGGCCGCTCGCCGCGGCTTATGGGGAAGCGCTGCTGGCGCAGCTCGAGCTGCTGCTGGCGCAGGCCGCCGCCGCGCCGGAGCGCGGCATCGACGAATACTCGCTGCTCGCCGCCGGGATCGGCGATCGGCTCCCCGACCCCGGCGCCGAGCTGCGCCGCTCCGAGCCGCGGCCGGTCCACGAGCTGTTCTTCGCCAGGGCGGCGGCGCAGCCGGCGGCGCCGGCGGTGCTGCGCGGCGACCGCGCCTGGACCTACGGCGAGCTCGCGGCGCGGGCCCGCGAGCTGGCGGGCCGGCTCGCCGGCGCGGGGATCGGGCCGGGGACCGTGGTGGCGGTCTCGGGCGAGCAGGACTGCGGTCTGATCGTCGCCCTGATCGCGGTGCTGGCGGCGGGCGGCGTGCTGCTGCCGGTGGCTCCCGAGCTGCCGCCGGCGCGGCGACGCCTGATGCTCGCGGCGGCGCGAGCCCGGCTGCTGCTGTGGATCGGCTCGCCGGCGCCCGGGGCAGCCGTCCAGGACTGGCCCGAGGGCCTCGCGGTGATGCGGCTGGCCGCCGATCCCGGGGCGATCGCCGGCGCCGACGCCAACGCCGACGCCAACGCCGGCACCGACGCCGACGCCAACGCCGACGCCGACGCCGCGGAGCCTGCCGCGCCGCCGCCGGGCGCACCGCCGGCGGCGCCGGCGGCGGTGCTGCCTGCCCTGCCGCGCGAGGCCACCGCCTACGTCGTCTTCACCTCGGGCAGCGCCGGTGCGCCGCGGGCGGTCATCGGCCGGCACGCGGGCCTGAGCCATTTCGTCGACTGGGAGCGGCGGCGTTGGGCCATCGGGCCGCGGGATCGGGTGGCGCAGGTCACCTCGCTGGCGGTCGACGTCGTGCTGCGGGAATGCTTCGTGGCGTTGGCCGGCGGCGCGGCGCTCTGCCTGCCGCGGGCTCCAGCCGACCGCGACGGACCGGCGCTCCTCGCCTGGCTGGAGCGGGACCGGGTGACCGTCCTGCATACGGTGCCCAGCCTGCTGCGCGCCTGGCTCGCCGCGCCGCCGGCAGGTGTCTCGCTGGCGTCGCTGCGCCTGCTGCTGCTGGTCGGCGAGCCGCTCGACGACGCCCTGGTGGCGCGCTGGCGGCAGCTGTATCCGCGGTCCGGCGGGCTGGTGAACCTGTACGGCAGCACCGAGACCAACCTGGTGAAGTGCTTCTACGAGGTGCCGGAGGAGGTCGTGCCGGGGGTGCAACCCGCGGGGCTGCCGCTGCCGGAGAGCCAGCTGCTGGTGCTGGCCGGCGGTTGCCGGCAGTGCGGCGTGGGCGAGCCGGGCGAGGTCGCCGTCCGCAGCCCGTTCCTGAGCGGCGGCTATCTCGACGATCCCGCCGAGACGGCGCGGCGGTTCGTCCCCCACCCCCTGGGCGGACCGGCCGGCGAGCGGATCTATCGCACCGGCGACCGCGGGCATTACCTTCCCGACGGCTGCCTCGCGGTCACCGGCCGCCTCGACGACCAGGTCAAGATCCGCGGCCTGCGGATCGAGCCCTCCGAGGTGGCGGCGGTGCTCGCCGCGCATCCGGCGGTCGGCGACTGCGCGGTGGTGGCCCGCGCCGGCGCCGCGGGGGAGCCGGAGCTGGTCGCCTACGTCGCGATGTCTGGTACGGCGCCTGAGGCGCCGGGTGATACGGCGCCTGAGGCGACTGGCTGGACGGCGCCCGAGGCGACTGGCGGGACGACGCCCGAGGTGCTGGCGCAGCACGCGGCCAGGCACCTGCCGGCGGCCGCGGTCCCCGGACGCTTCGTCTTCCTGGCGGCGCTGCCGCGCCTGGCCAGCGGCAAGCTCGACCGCGCCGCGCTGCCGGCGGCGCCGCGCGGCGACCCACCGCGGCTGGCAACGCCCGGCGGTGCGGCGCCGGCGGCGACGCCGGTCGAGGAGCTGGTGGCGGCGGTCTGGAGCGAGCTGCTGGGCGGCGCGGAGGTCACGCGCGAGGGTAACTTCTTCACCCTCGGCGGGCACTCGCTGCTGGCCATGCGCGTGGTCTCCCGGCTCGAGACCCTGCTCGGGGTGCGGGTGCCCGTGCGCGAGCTCTTCGAGGCGCAGAGCCTGGCGGATTTCGCCCGGCGGGTGGCGCTGGCGCTGGCCGGCGGCGCCGCGCCGGCGCGGCCGGCGCCACGCCCCGGACCCCGCGCCGGCAGCGCGCCGCTGTCGCTGGCGCAGCAGCGGCTGTGGCTGACGGAGAGGTTGCACCTCGGGACGCCGCTGTTCAACCTGCCGACGGCGGTGCGTCTCAGCGGCGAGCTCGACGCCGGCGCCTTCTCCCGGGCGTTCGACGCGGTGGTGGCGCGCCACGAGGTGCTGCGCAGCGCGCTGGCGGAGTCCGGCGGCGAACCGGTGCAACGGCCTGCCGCCTTCCCGCCGGTGCTGGTGCGGGTCGACCTCGCGGGCCTTGCCGGGCCGCGGCGGGACGGCGAGGTCGAGCGCCTCGCCCGCCGGCTGGCGCGCCGACCGTTCGCCCTGGCGCGCGGCCCGCTGTTGCGGGCGGCGCTGCTGCGGCTGAGCGGCGGCGAGCACGTGCTGCTGCTGGTCGTGCATCACGCCGTGTTCGACGCCTGGTCACGGGCCATCCTGGTCGACGAGCTGGCCGCGCTCTACGAGGCCTGCCGCCGCGGCGCCGCTTCGCCGCTGCCGGAACCGCCGCTGCAGTACGCCGATTTCGCGCGCTGGCAGCGGCACGGGCTCGCCGCGCAGGCCTTCGCCGCCGACCTGGACTACTGGCGGCGCCAGCTGGCGGGGCCGCTGCCGCGGCTGAGCCTGCCGTACTCCGGCGCGCCCGGGCCGGTGCCCGGCCTCGCCGGCAGGCGCCTGCGCTTCGCCCTCCCGCCGGTGCTGCATGCCGGGCTCCGGCGGTTGGCCCGGGAGCGCGGCGCGACGCTGTTCATGGTCCTGCTCGCCGGGTTGCAGACTCTCCTCCATCGTTACGGCGGCGGCGACGACGTGGTGGTGGGCACGGACGTCGCCAACCGCACCCATGCCGGCCTCGAGGGCCTGATCGGCTTTTTCGCCAATCAGCTCGTGCTGCGCACCGACCTGTCCGGCGATCCCCGGGTCGGCGAGCTGCTGGCGCGGGTGCGCGAGGTGGTCCTCGGGGCGCACGCTCACCAGGAGCTGCCCTTCGACCGCCTGGTCGAGGAGCTCAATCCGGAGCGCGGACGCAGCCTGGCGCCGCTGTTCCAGGTCAAGCTCGGCCTGGTCAACGTGCCCGAGGTGCGGCTGGCGCTCTCCGGCCTCGAGCTGGCGGTGCTGGAGATCGACAACGGCATGGTCCAGCACGAGCTGCTGCTGTTCATGGGGGAAACCGGCGGCGGGCTGGCCGGGGCCTTCCATTACGACGCCGAGCTCTTCGCCCCGCCGGCGATCGCACGGCTGCGCCGGCACCTGCAGGCGCTGTGGTCGGAGATGGTGGAGCGGCCGGAGGCGCGGCTCGGCGAGCTGGCGCTGCTGAGCGCGGGCGAGCGCCAGCAGCTGGTGGTGGAGTGGAACGAGGGCGGCGAGGCGGCGGGGTGGCCGGGGG
>DATGHG010000335.1:0-9108 GCA_035308185.1 Thermoanaerobaculia bacterium
CAGGAACAGTTTGAAGACGCGGTGCTGCGCTCTCGAGACCTTGCTTTCCACGTAGAATCCTCCTTGCTGTCCCTTACATAGTGCGGCATCGAGGGCAAACCGGGGCCGCCTCATCGCCAACTGTCACGTTCGGCGCTACCGGTGACACCTTATGGGCAGGTGTCGCCCCGCTTGGCGCATCCCATACCCCATTTAGGAGGGAAACAACATGCATCCTCATCGAGGAGTCTCTGCAAAGGTCGCCTTCGGGCTCGGCGTCCTGGCTATCGCCGCGGCTGCGACCACCGCCGTGCCGGCGGCAGCCGCCGTCCTCAATCCCGTGGCCACCTTCGTCGACGGCGTCGACGGCGTGACCGGCCTGCAGTCGGTGCGCACCGTGGTGGTCAGCCCGGACGGCAAGAACGTCTACACCGCCGGCGAGGGCGAGAGCGCCATCACCGTCTGGAGCCGCGCCCACAACGGCTCGATCAAGGAGATCCAGGTCCTGGTGGACAAGCAGGACGGGATCACCGACATCACCTTCGTCGACAACCTCAGCGTCAGCCCGGACGGCAAGAACGTCTACGCCTCGGGCATCCTGTCCAAGAGCTTCGTGACCTTCGCGCGCAACCCCTCGACCGGCGAGCTGACCGAGGTCCAGGTGCTCCACGACGGCGTCGACGTCCCCTCGGGCCTCAACGGCGTGGTCTACAACGTCACCAGCCCGGACGGCCGCAACGTCTACTCGGTGGCCACCCTCGACGGCGCCGTGGTGGCGTTCTCCCGCAACCGCAGCAACGGCCACCTGACTCCCATCCAGGTCATCCAGGAGGGTGTCGGCGGCGTCACCGGCCTGACCGGCGCCTTCCCGGCGGCGGTGAGCGCCGACGGCAAGAACGTCTACGTCGGCAGCCGTCACGACCCCAACCTGCTGGTGTTCAGCCGCGCCGCCAACGGCAAGCTGACGCTGATCCAGAACCTCCAGGAAGGCACCGGCGGCGTGCTCGGCATCGCCGGCGCCCGCTACATCCTGCAGTCCTTCCAGGGCAACAACGTCTACGTGGCGGGCGACACCCACAACGACATCGTGCAGTTCGCCCGCGACCCCGGCACCGGCATGCTGACCCAGGTCGGGATCACCATCTGGCATCTCCATGGCGTGCTCGGCCTGTCGACGCCGACCTTCCTGGTGCAGAGCTTCGACCACGGGCATCTCTTCACCAACGGCTTCGACACCAACTCGCTGGACTCGTTCCATCTCGACCGGCGGACGGGCGCCGTGGGCGTCCAGGAGCAGCTCTCCTTCGATCCCGGTGACGGCAGCGTCAACCCCGGCCTCATCGAGATCATCGCGGGGGCGATGAGCCCCGGCGGGCAGAACCTCTACACTGTCGGCTTCTTCGACGGCACCCTCAACGTCTGGAAGATCACCGAGGTCTCCCACGAGCCGTCCGATGCCGACGCGGTCGAGGCGGTCGAGGACAACTCGCCGAACTGATCCAGGCCCCCCTTCACCCCCCTGCCTCTGGACGGTTGCCGGCAGGCCCTACCTCGGGCCGCCGGCCGCCGCCCGCCGACACCACGGTGGGCGCGGGCTCCTCGGCTCCCGCCTGCGCCAGGAGCCTCTCGATCAGCGGGGCGTAGCGCTCCAGCACCACCCGGCGGCGGACGGCGCCGGTCGGCGACAGCTCGCCCGAGGCGACGCTCCAGTCGTCCCCGATCAGCTCCCAGGCGCCGATCCGGTCGTGCGCGGCGAGACCGTGGTTCAGGCCGGCCATCTCCTTGCCGAACAGGCCGCGCACCCGCGGATCGCTCACCATCTCCTGGCGCGTCCCGGCCGCGATGCCGCGCCGCTTCAGGGTGGCGCCCAGGAAGCCGAAATCGGGCACCAGCAGCGCCGCCAGCGAGCCGCGGCCCTCGCCCGCCACCAGCGCCTTGGCGATCAGGTGGTTGGATTGCAGCAGGCCGGCCAGCGGCACCGGCGCGATCCGGCGGCCCTGGGCGTTGTGGAACAGGTCTTCCCGGCGGCCGAGCACGTGCAGCATGGCGGCGTCGTCGAGCATCCCGACGTCGCCGGTATGGAGCCATCCGGCCGCATCCACGGCGCCGCCGGCGAGCGGCGCGATGCCGTCCCCCCGCACCAGGATCTCGTCGTCCGTGGCTGAGAGCTCCATCTCCACCCCCGGCAGCGGCGTCCCCGCGGAGCCGGCGACGATCGTGGCGGCGGTGTTGAGGGTCACCACCGGTCCCGCTTCGCACAGGCCGTAACCTTCGAAGACCGGGATCCCCGATGCCCAGAGGAAGGTGATCCAGGCCTGCGGCAGGCGCGAGCCGCCGCAGACCGCGAAGCGCAGGCGCCGGCCGAAGAAGATCCGCCGCAGGCGCGCGAACACCAGCCGGTCGGCCAGGGCGAGCTGCCAGCCGAGGGCGCCGGGTGGGCGCTGTCCCCGGACGCGGTAGCGCAGCGAGGCGCGTCCCACCCGCACCGCCAGCCGGAACACCCGCTGCCGCCAGCCGGGATTGGACTGGACCGTGTCGTAGACCCAGTTGAGATAGCGCTTCCAGGCCTCCGGCACCGAGGAGAGCAGGTGCGGCTCGACCTGCCGCAGGTCGCGCTCGGCGGTGGCGGCCGAGCCGGCGTAGGCGATGGCGGCGCCGCGGTAGAGATAGAGGTAGTGGAGGACGCGCTCATAGGGATGGGCCGGCGGCAGGAACGAGAAGGCGGTGTCGCCCGGCCTGACGTCGAGCGCGGCGGCCAGCCGGAGGACGTTGGCGGTGAGGTTGAGATGGCTCAGCAGGATCGGCTTCGCCGGCCCGGCGGTGCCCGGGGTATAGACCAGGGTCGCCGGATCGCCGGGAAGCCGCTGCCGGACCAGCTCCGCCAGCGCCGCGGGCGGCGGCTCCGGCCCCTCGGCGAGCAGGGCGGCGAGGGTGATCGGCTCCGCGCCGGCGGTCGCGGTAGCGCCGGGGCCGCGGGCGGCGCCGTCGCCGGCAACGGCGTCGAGCGTGACGATCTGCCGGATCCGCGACGGCTCGCCCGGGTGGGTGGCCGGCGCCGCCAGCTCGGCCAGGCGAGCGGCGCCGCCGACGAAGGCCAGCACGGCGCCGCTGTCGCGCAGCTGGCGCGCCGCCTCGACGGCCGGCACGCCGGGATGGATGGCGACCGTCACTCCGCCGGCGGCCAGCACCGCGAAGTCGACCACCGGCCAGAGCGGTCCGTTCTCGGCGAGCAGCGCCACCCGTTCGCCCGGCGCCAGGCCGAGCCTGACCAGCGCGGTCGCCAGACGCCCGACCTGGTCGCACAGCTCGGCGCCGGTGATCGGGCGGTAACGGCCGTCCACCTTGTGCAAGAGCGCCGGCGTGGCCCGGCCGGCGGCCAGCAGCGGCAGCTCGGCAATTGAAGCCAGCGAAGCCAGCGAAGCCAGCGTACCCGGCGCGGCCGGCGTAACCAGCGTTGCCGAGGTCGCAGGGTGTGCCGACGTCGCCGGGGGCGCCGCCGGGGCGGCTCCCGCCGGTTCGAGGCGCATCGGCAGGCCGCCGCGCGGCTGCAGTACGATGCCGGTCGTCGCCACCACCAGCCGGCCGGGCACCGCGCGCGGCCGGAAGGCCTGGGCGACCGTTGCCAGGATGAGCGGCAGCTCGGCCATCGCCAGGTCGCGGGCGATGCAGACCCGGGGACCGCCGCCGAAGGGGTAGTAGGCGAAGCGGGCGCGGCCGGCGGCGCGCTCCGGCAGGAAGCGGTCGGGGTCGAAGCGCTCCGGGTTCTCCCACAGCTCCGGGCGCCGGTGGGTGACGTAGGGGGAGAGCATCACCACGGCACCGGCCGGGATGCGATAGCCGCCGATCTCGTCGTCCGCCAGCGTGCGCCGGCTGAACGCCCAGCTCGGCGGATACAGCCGCATGGTCTCCTCGATCACCCGGCGGGTGTAGCCGAGCTCCGCGACGTCGCGCCATTCGGGCGGCCGCTCGCCGACGACCCTGGCGATCTCCTCCCGCACGCGCTCGTCCACCTCCCGGTGGCGGGCCAGCACGTGCCAGGTCCAGGTCATCGCCACCGCCGTGGTCATGTGCCCCATCACCAGCAGCATCATCAGCTCGTCCTTGAGCTGCTCGTCGCCCATCACCTCGCCGGTCTGCTCGTCGCGGGCCGCGATGAGCATCGACAGCAGGTCGTCCTCCTCCGGCGCGCCGGCGGCGCGCCGCTGCGCCACCACCTCGATCACCGCCTGCTTGAGCTCGGCGAGCGCCCGCAGCAGGCGCAGGTTCTGCGGGGTGGGGACGGGCGCCGGCAGCGTCAGGCGGCTCCTGGCGCGGAGGTTGAAGTAATCGAAAGCGGTCCTCACCGCGCGGCGTAGCCGGTCGCTCTGCCCGGCGGCATCGCCCAGCAGGGCGTCGATGAGGATGTCGAGGGTGAGCTGGGCCATCGCCGCCGCCATGTCGACCGGCTGGTCGCGCGCCGCCAGCCGCTGCCAGCTGGTCACCAGCTCGCCGCTCGCTCGCGTCATCTTGGGCGCCAGCCGCGACAGGCGCGGTGGGCGGAAGAGCGGTTGCAGCAGGCGGCGCCGTCGGCGCCAGGCCTCGCCGCCCGACAGCGCCAGGCTGAGGCGCCCCATCAGGATGCGCTTGCGCTGGTTCTGCGGGTAGTTGAGCTGGTTGTCCTGCAACACGTGGCGGATGTGCTCGGGATGGCTCAACAGCACGGTGGGCAGCCGGTCGTCGACGCGGATGACGTCGCCGTGGACCCGGGTCGCTTCGAGGAAGACTTGCAGGCGGCTGCCGGCCGCGGGCAGGCCGCCCGCCGGCGGCGGCAGCGGCCGGGCGCTCGCGCCCGGTGGTGCAATCGTCACGCTAACGCTCGCTTTCGCAGGGTGTGGCGCCGCGGGCCGGTCAGCCGACGCGCAGCGCCTGCATCGGATCGAGCCCGGCGGCCCGCCGGGCTGGGACGTAGAGGGCGAAGAGCGCCACCGCCAGCAGCAGCGCCGTGGCGCCCCCGATCGCCAGCGGATCGGCGGCGCCGATCCCGACCAGCAGCTGGGCGATCGGCCGCGCCGCCAGCGGCGTCGCCAGCAGGCCGACGACGACGCCGGCCAGCACCGGCTTGATGCCGTCGGCGAGCACCAGGCGCAGCACGTCGCGCCGCCCGGCGCCGGTCGCCATGCGGATGGCGATCTCGCGCCGCCGCTGGCCGACCGCGAAGGCGAGCACGCCATAGGCGCCGATCGCCGACAGCGCCAGCGCCAGCAGCCCGAACAGCGACAGCAGGCCGGCGCCCATGCGCGGCGCCCACAGCGACCGGTTGCGCAGCTGGGCGATGGTCCGCGGCTCGGGCAACGGCAGGGTGGGATCGAGCGTCTTGACCTCCTGGCGGACGCTGGGCACCGTCGCCAGGGGATCGCCGACGGTGCGCACGTGGAGCAGCATCACCGGCGCGAAGCGCTGCGCCACCGGCTGGTAGACATAGCCCTCCGGCGCGGCGCCGAGGCTCTGGTAGCGGGCGTTCGCGGCCACCCCCACGACCTCCAGCCAGGGTCCGTCGCCGCCGCTGAAGCGGAAGCGCTTGCCGAGGGCGCTCTCGCCTGGCCACAGCCAGTGCGCCAGCGTCTCGTTGACCACCGCCACCTGGCGGCCGTCGGCGCGGTCCTCCGCCACCACCGGGCGGCCGCTGCGCAGCGGGATGCCCACGGTCTCGAAATAGTGGGGGCCGATGCGGCAAACCGTGGCCTGGACGCCCCGCCGGTCGGCGCGCGCCTGCTGCCCGGCGGCCTCGACCTCGACCTGGCTGCCGCTGTCGACGAGCAGGAAGCGCGAGGCGACGGCGGCGGCGCGCACTCCCGGCAGCGCGGCGACGCGCTCGACGGCGCGCTCGTAGAACTGCTGGGCGCGCTGCGGCGTGTAGCCGGGGACGCTCAGGTTGAGCGGGATGACGAACAGCCGCTCCCGCTCGAAGCCCGGATCGACCGCCGCCGCCACCTGCAGGCTGTGCAGGAAGAGTCCGGCGCCGGCCAGGATCACCACCGACAGCGCGATCTGGCCGACCAGCATCAGCGTGCGCAGGGCCGCGGCCAGGGTGCCGCGCTGGATGCCGCTGGCCTGGTGCCCCAGGTTGGCCGAGAGGTCGAAGCGGAAGGACTGCACCACCGGGGCGAGGCCGAAGAGCAGGCCGGTGACGAGCGCCACCAGGAAAGTGAAGGCGAGCACTCGCCAGTCGATGCCGAGCGCCAGCGTGTCGGGAAAGAACGGCGGCCGCAGGCGCCACAGCAGCTCCCGGCCCCAGCTGGCGAGCAGCAGGCCGGCGGCGCCGCCCAGCAGGCTGAGCGTGGCGCCTTCGGTCAGCAGCTGGCGGGCGAGGCGTCGCCGGCCGGAGCCCAGCGCCAGGCGCACCGTGATCTCGCGGCTGCGGCCGAGGGCGCGGACCAGCAGCAGGTTGGCGACGTTGGCGGCGGCGATGAGCAGCAGCAGGCCGACCACCACCGCCAGCATGCCGCCGGCCAGCAGGTAGATGCTCCGCCGCGCCGGGTCGACCGTGGTCTCGGCCAGCGGCAGGGCGGCGATCTCGAGGTCCTGGTTGGCGATCGGGTCCACTCGCTCGAGCTGGTGGGCGACCGTGGCCATGGCGCCGCGGGCCATCTCGACGCCGGTACCCGGCTTGAGCCGCGCCACCACCGCGAAGCGCAGCATGCCGCGGCGCTCGGCCATCGCGGCGTCGGGACCGGACAGCATCTGGCGGGCCAGGCCGACGGGCACCCAGAGCTGCGGCGGCTCGGCGAGCAGGCTGACGCCCTTGAAGTTGGCCGGCAGGATGCCGATCACCGTGCAGCCCTGGCCGTTGATCTGCAGCGTGCTGCCGAGCACTCCGGGGTCGCCGCCGAAGCGGCGCTGCCAGAGCCCGTAGCCGATCACCACCACCGGGCGAGTGCCGCCGGTGCCGCTCTCTTCGGGCAGGAAGAAGCGGCCGCGGTAGGGAGTGATGCCGAGCACCGCGAAATAGTTGCCGGTGACCATCATCCCGGGCAGCATCTCCGGTTCGCCGTTGCTGCCGGCCAGGCTGAGTTGCAGGTCGTGCGCCGCGCCGGCGTCGCTGAACACCGGGTTGCCGCGGCGGAGGTCGTCGTAGTTCGGCAGCGAGAACGGCAGCAGCGCCGGCTTGTGGGCGTCCTTCTCGTAGAGGGACATCAGCCGCTGCGGCTCGGAGACCGGCAGCGGCGCCAGGAACAGCGCGTTCAGGAAGGTGAAGATGAGGGTGTTGGCGCCGATGCCCAGCGCCAGGGAGGCGACGGCCGCGGCGGTGAACCCGGGCGTCCTGGCGAGGCCCCGGAGGGTGTAGCGGAGATCGATGAGGAACGTTTCCATGGCGAGCGGTTCCGCCTCTTGTGCGAGAATGAGGGCCCAGCTTTCACGATTGGTGCGTCAAGTCACACTATAGAAGTGGGGTATCGCGTCCATAGAGAGACAGTCCACCCTGCCGAACGGCGCCCCCCGGACCGGCCTCCGAAGTTTTTCTCCAATTGTAGCAAGCACATAGCCCCCGGCGGCGAGGGTCGTTGGTGATCTCGGAAAGACCCGAGCCGGCGCCGCCGCCGGGGCTCCCGGCGGAGGTCCCGGAGACCCCGGGGAGCCCCGATCCGCAGGCAACCCAGGAGGCCGGCGAGCTCGATCGGGAGCGGCTCGCGCGGGAGCCTGGCGAGTTGCGCCGGGGGGCCCTGCTCCGCCCCTGGCTGCGGCAGGTGGCGGCGGCGGCGCTGGGGGTGGGCGCGGACCGGCTCGACGCCGGCCAGCCGCTGAGCGCGTATGGGCTGGATTCCCTGGCGGCGGTGGAGGTGCAGAGCCGGCTGTATACGGCGCTCGGCGTCGAGGTGGCGATCGTCGATCTGCTCGCCGGCGCCTCGCTGGACGACCTCACCGCGGTGGCGCTGGCGGCGATCGGCGCGTCTATCGAGGGCACGCCGGAGGGGGGCCCCGAGGGCGGCCCGGAGGCCGAGGGTCCGGCGACCGGCCGCTTCCCGCTCGCGCCCAACCAGCAGGCGCTGTGGTTCATCCACCGGCTGGCGCCGCGGGGCCTCGCCTACCACCTGGCGGGCGCGGCACGGGTCGAGAGTCCGATCGATCGCGCGGCGCTCGGCCGCGCCCTGGCGGCCCTGGTCGCACGCCATCCGGCGCTGCGCACCAGCTTCGCGGAGGATGGCGAGGGCCCCTGGCAGGAGGTCGGCGAGCGGGGGGCCTGCGAGCTGCTGGAGCTGGCGGCCGCGGCGCCGGGCGAGGACGAGGCGGCGCTGGTGGCGCGGTTGCGCGCCGCCGCCTGGCGCCCCTTCGATCTCGAGCGCGGGCCGCTGTTGCGGGTCGGGCTGCTGCCCGACGCGCGGCCCGGGGCGGCGTCGCCCGGCCTGCTCTTCCTCGCCGTCCACCATATCGTCGCCGACTTCTGGTCGCTGCAGGTCATGGTGCGCGACCTCGGCGCGCTCTATGCCCGGGAGAGCCGAGATCCCAAGGAAGACCGGGAGGCCTGGGACAGCCGGCAATCGTGGCCGGACCGCGAAGCAGCGGCGGCGCCCCTGCCGCCCCTGAGCCTGCGCTACACCGACTTCGAGCGCTGGCAGCGGCAGCGGCTGGCCGGCGGCGAGGGCGATCGCCTTTGGGACCACTGGCGCCAGGCGCTGGGCGGCGCGCCGCCGCCGCGGCTCGCCCTGCCGGTGGACCGGCCCTGGCCGAAGGTCCAGACCTGGCCGGGAGCGGCGCATGAGCTGGTGCTGCCGGAGGCGCTGACGGTCGGCCTGGAGGGTGTAGGCCGCGCCCGCGGGGCGACGCTGTTCATGGTGCTGCTGGCCGGGTTCCAGGCGCTGCTGGCGCGGACGACCGGCGCCGCGACGGTGGCGGTCGGTTCGCCCACCCACGGCCGCTCCGGACGGGGCGGTGCGGCGCTGGCCGACCTGGTGGGTTATTTCGTCAACCTGGTGCCGCTGGTGGCGGCGGTGGACGGCGACGCGACCTTCACGGGCCTGCTGGCGGCGGTGCGGGCGACGGCGCTGGCCGCCTACGAGCACCAGGAGATGCCGCTGGCGGTGCTGGCCGAGCGCCTGCTGCCGGAGCGCGACCCGGCTCGCTCGCCGCTGTTCGACGTCGTCTTCGCCTTCG
>DATGHG010000336.1:0-8568 GCA_035308185.1 Thermoanaerobaculia bacterium
CGGCGCCGTCTGGCTGCCTTCCAGCCGCGGCCTGGCCGCGACCTCGATAGCCAAGGTGGCGATCGCCGCCGGCTCGCCCGCCACCGTCTACGCCAGCGTCGACGGCATGGGCGTGGTCAGGAGCCAGGTGGCCGCGCCGGGTGCGGGCGGCCACACGGCCTGGCAGCCGGCCAACGGCGATCTGACGGTGGAGCAATTGGACGCCTTCACGGCGCTGGCCGTTGACCCGCGCCACCCGACCAATCTCTGGCGCGGCACCTTCTTCGGCGCCGCGCACAGCAGCGACGGCGGCGCCACCTGGACCGTCGCCGACATCCCTGACGATTGCATGGTGGTCCAGGCCCTCGCCATCGATCCGACCCGCTCCGCGACGGTTTACGTCGGCGCCACCGAATACGAGAACAGCTGCGCGACGCGCGACACCGATTCCTGGAAGACGACGGATGGCGGCGCCACCTGGCAATCGCTGCCGATCGACACCACGAACCTGTTGATCGATCCGACGCATCCGGCCATCCTGTACCTCTTCTTCGATACCGGCGTCTTCCGCAGCGACGATGCCGGCGCGAGCTGGCAGGAGACTTCGCTGCGCAGCGCCGGCTTCCTGGTCAACGACCTTGCCATCGATCCCACGCGAACCGCTATCCTCTACGCCGCCACCGGCGGTGGCGTCTTCAAGACCACCAATCGCGGCAACAGCTGGCAGCGTGCCAGCCGCGGCCTCCCTCCGGGCAGCGTCATCGGCATCGCGATCGATCCGCGACATCCCGCCCAGGTCTACGCCGCCATCGCGTCAACCGCGGCAACCGCGGCCATCGTCGCCGGCGCCGCGAACGGCACCGGCGCCGCCGGCGTCTTCCTCAGCAACGACGGCGCCGCCACCTGGTCGCCGTATGGCGCCGGCCTGCCGACTCCCGAGCTCTCCGGACTGCTCTTCGATCGCGGCGACCCCGATCATCTCTACGCCCTTACCCAGGGCTACGGCCTCTACCGGATCGGCGCCGCCGCCCAGGCGCCCTGAACCCGCCGGTCACGGCGCCGGTGGCCAAATCCTTGCAACACGAGCGTTGGAGCGCGGCCGCGTGACGCCGCGCGAACGATCGCAACGCCCGTACCTTGGAGGGAGTCAGGAGATGCCCGATAAAGAGACCGTCGCCAGGGCGAAACGCGACGCGCGCGAGGGCAAGTCGCCCGGCACGCAGGCGGGAGAGTTCGTGCGCGAGGAGATGGACCACATCCGGGAGGGCAAGCACGGCGCGCGCTCGACCAAGCAGGCGATCGCCATTGGCCTGTCCAAGGCCCGCCGGGCGGGAGTGGACCTGCCGGCGCCGGCGGCGGGCAAGGCCTCCCCGGAGACGCGCCGCGGCGCCCAGCGCGATCGGCGCAAGGGACAGTCCGCCGCCGCCAAGCCGCCCTCGGCGACGCGCTCCCGCGCCGCCACCAAGGCGCTGAAGCGCGAGGGCAGCGCGGCGGCCTCCCCCGCGGCGCTCTCCCGCCAAGCCAAGTCGGCCGCCGCGAAAAGGACCGCCGCCGAGCGCTCCAAATCGGCGCGCCAGGCCGCACGCACCAAGGGCCCAGCCGAGCGCTCGGCCGCCGCCAGGAAGGCGGCCCGCACCCGCGCCAAGGAGTCCTGACTCACCTGCCGGCGCCGCGCGGCCGCGGCACGATGGCTTGCCAAGGGTCGATGCGCGAGGAGCGAACGGCAGGGAGACCGCCGGCGAGAAGCACGGCGGCCATGAGGAAGGCGGCGACGGCTATGAGAGTGAGCGGGTCGGTCGCGGCGAGGCCGAACAGCTGGCTGCCCAGGAAGCGCGATGACGCCACGGCGACCAGGATGCCGGCCAGGATGCCGGCGCCGGCGCTCTTGGCGGTGTCGCCGAGGACCAGCGCGACGACCGCGGACGGCGCCGCGCCGAGAGCGAGACGGATGCCGATCTCCTGGCGGCGTTCGACGACGGCGCGGGCCAGCATGGCATAGGCGCCCAGGACCGCGAGCAGCAAAGCCGCCGCCGCGAACGCGGCCATGGTCCAGAGCAGGAGGCGCTCGGTGGCCAGGGACTCGCCGATCACCTGCGCCATCGGCCTCACCTCGAACACCGCCTCGGCCGGAGCGACCGACCGCAGCGCGTCTCTGAACACCGTCTCCGGCGGCAGCTGCCGCTGCCGACCTCGCACCACCAGGGTGGCCGGCCTCGCCAGAACCGGCAGGATGGCCGGCGGGACCTGACCGAAAGGCACGTAGAGGATGGGCTGGGGCGCCACCCGCAAACTGGCGTGGCGTATGTCGGCAACGACGCCGACGACGGTAAAGCGCAACCTCCCTCCCATTCCCGTGAGCGTCGAGCCGAGCGCGGCGCCGGCAGGAAGATAACGCCTGGCCAGCGCGGCGCTGACCACCGCGGCCCCCGGGGCGGTCGCCGTATCGCGATCGGTCAGGTAACGGCCCGCGAGCAGGCGGATGCCCATGGCGCTGAAGTAGGCGCCGCCGACCAGCGGCGTGGACACCGCGGCGGGAATCGCCATCGGCGTCGGGCCCTCGACCGTCAGGCCAGGTCCCGTGCGGTCGGTCCCGCCCAACGGCAGGACCGAGACCAAGCCCGCTGCCGCGACGGCGCGATTCGCGTTCAACGCCGCGAGCACCCTGGTCAGGGTCGCCGCGACCTGCCTGCCGTCCGCGCGCCGCGGCGCCGGCAGCGCGAGCTGCGCCGTGAGCACTCCCGCGGCGGCGAAACCGCGATCGACGGCGAGCAGATTGAGCATGCTGCGGCACGCCAGGGCCGCACCCTGCAGGAGGATGAAGGAGAGCGCCAGCTGGAACGCCAGGAAGAGCCGCCGCGAGCGCGCGCCGTGCCGGCCAGCCGTGCGGCCGCGGCCCTGGTCGTCGAGCAGCGAGCGCAGGCCACCGCGCGCCGCCAGCGCCGGCCGCAGCGCCCCCAGGGCCGCCGCGAAGAGCACCACCGGCACCAGGGTGGCGGCCAGCAGGCGGCCGTCGATCGCCGGGGAATCGAGCCCCGGCAGCGCGCCCTGCAACGCCCTCACCACGAAGCGGCCACTGGCGGCGAACCAGACCATGGCCAGCGCCCATCCGATCACGCAATGGGCGAGGGTCTCGACGACCGAAGCGGCGACGACGTCCGGCCTGGCGGCGCCCAGGGCTATCCGGATGCCGAGCTCGGCCCGCCGTGCGATCGCCTGGGCGATCAGCAGGTTGGCGGCGTTGGCAAAAGCGATCACGAGCAGCAGCACGGCGCCGGCGACCAGCAGCAGCACGGTGGCTCGCAGGGGCCGCACCGCCTGGTCATGCAGCTCGACCGCCGCCAGCTCCATCGCCGGCAACGCCGGCGGGCCCTCTCCCTCGTCCTGGCGAGCGATCGCCGCCAGCCGGGCGCTCGCCTGCGCCGCGCTGACTCCCGGCTGCAGCGCGCCGATCGCCAGCAGGTAGTTGCGGCTGCCGTCGGGATCGAGGGGCGCGCTGGTCCACAGCTCGGTGCGCGGCGCGAAGTCCATGCCGCCCTCCATGCCGGTGCCGCGATCGAAACGGAAACCGCCGGCCATGACGCCCACCACGGTGAAGCTCTCGCCATCGAGCACCAGGCCGGCGCCGATCACCTCCGGCTGCGACCCCAGGTACCGCTCACGGAAGCGCCGGCTGATCACCACCGTGCGGCTCGCGGCGCCGTCGAGCCGCGGCGACAGCACCCGCCCCCGAGCGGCGCGCGACGCCAGCACCCGGAAGAGATTGGGCGTGGCGACGACCCCCTGGATGCATTCGGTGTCGCCGGCAGCGGTGCGGTAATTGAAGCTCTCGAATTGGAACGCCGCGACCTCCGCGAAGGCGGCGGCGCGCCGCTGCAACGACAACGCCTGCCGCGGCGAGAACGCCGCGGGCTGCTTGAACCGATCAGTTTTCAGGATGGCGACGAGACGGTCCGCGTCGGGGTACGGCAGCGGGCGCAGCAGCACGCGGTCGGCGATCGCGAACAGCAGCGCGCTCGCCCCGAGGCCGGCCGCCAGCAGCAGCACGACGGCCGCCGGTTGCAGCGGCTGCCGGCGCCAGCGCCGTGCCAGATGCGACAGCTCCTGGACGAGCCAGGCGAGCTTCATCGACGCGTTCCAGAGCCGGCGCCCGTGCTTGTCCGATGCCGTCGCGGCACCCCGCCGGAGCGCCGGCGACGAGCCGCCAGATGGTCGCATATTGCTCCGGCGACCTCAAGCAAGCGCGTGCCATTGCAGTAGCGCGATCGCTTGTTGACAGGAGAAACGCGCAATGCGATCCTGGCCAACTCGGAGTTGGCGGGCCCGCGATGCGAGAGCTTCCAGGAGGTGCACGGCAGGCGTTGAGCTTGGTCGACGCCTTCCGTGAGCAATCCGAGCATCGCCCCGAAAAGGTTCTCTTCACCTACCTGCGCGGCGGCGAGCGCCGCGGGCTCGAACTGACCGCCGCCGAGCTCGAGCGGCGCGCGCGGCGGCTTGCCGGCTGGCTGCAGGAGCTTGCCCAACCGGGCGACCGCGTCCTGCTGCGGTATCCCACCGGCCCCGATTTCGTCATCGCCCTGGTCGCCTGCCTGTACGCCGAGGTGATCGCGGTGCCGGTGGCCGGCGACGGCGACACCGCGCGTCACATCCTCGAAGACAGCGGCGCCGCCCTGGTGTTGACTGCCGAGCCGCGGGCCGCCGCCGGCCGCGCCGCGCCGCCGGCGCCGCCGATCCCGACTTTCGATACCCGCGACGGTCCGCCGGCGGCGGCCGGCGAATGGCGCCCCCGGCACTCGCCGGCGGATCGCGTCGCCTATCTCCAGTACACCTCGGGCTCGGTGTCCGCCCCGCGCGGCGTGATGGTCACGCATGCCAACGTGCTGCACAACCTACAGGCGATCGATGCCGATTTCCGGCACGACGACGCCAGCGTCATCCAGTCCTGGCTGCCGCACTACCACGACATGGGATTGATCTACGGAGTATTGCAGACCGTGGTGCGGGGCACCCGCTGCGTCGTCATGTCTCCCGGCGCCTTCGTGCAGCGGCCGCTGCGGTGGCTGCGGGCGATCTCCGAACATGGTTGTACGCACAGCGGCGGACCGAACTTCGCCTATGAGATGTGCGCGCGCCGCGTCACCGCCGAGGATCTCGCGAGCCTGGACCTGCGCCGCTGGCGGGTCGCCTTCAACGGCGCCGAGCCGGTCAGGAGCGCCACCCTGCGCCGCTTCGCCGCCAGCTTCGGCGCCTGCGGCTTCGACGCCGGCGCCATCCATCCCGCCTATGGCCTGGCGGAGGCGACGCTCAAGGTGACCGGCCGGCCCCACGCCGGCGCCTGGCGGGAGACCGCCTTCGACACCGCCGCGCTCGCCAGCCGCCGGGCCATCGCCGCCAGCACCGCCAGCGCCGCCAGCACCGGCGCCGGCGCCGCGGAGCCGACGCTGCTGGTGAGCTGCGGCCGGCCGGTTGGCGACACCGCCGTGCAGGTCGTCGATCCGGTAAGTCGCCGCGCCGTGGGTCAGGGTGAGATGGGCGAGGTCTGGGTGTCGGGGCCGAGCGTCGCCGCGGGTTACTGGAACCGGCCCGAAGCCAGCCGCGAGGTCTTCGCCGCCCGGTGCCAAGACCGTGAGGGCGACCATCTGCGCACCGGCGATCTCGGGTTCCTCTACGACGGCGAGCTGTACCTTGCAGGCCGCCTCAAGGACATCGTCATCGTGCGCGGCCGCAACCTGTTCCCGCAGGATCTCGAAGCCCTCTCGTCGCAGGCCCATCCGATCCTGAACCGGACGGCGGTCGCCGCCTTTGGCGTCGGCGGAGACGAGGGCAGCGAAGAGGTCGTCATCGTCCAGGAGGTGGTGCGCCGCGCCATCGACCGGCCGCCGGCGGTGCTGGCCGCCGCCATCGCGGCGATCCGCCGCGCCGTGATCGAACGCTTTCAGGTCCGCGCCCGGATCGTGCTCGCCGGACCGAGCAGCGTGCCCAAGACTTCCAGCGGCAAGCCGCGGCGCCAGGCCTGTCGCGAGCGCTGGCTGGCCGGCCGGCTGGCGGCCATGCTGATGGACTCGGCAAGCCTGCCGGTGTCCGCGGCGGAGACCAGCGGGAGCACGGTGGCGAGCCTGCTGCACGGCGGCGAGTGGGGGGACATGGAGGTGGCGCTGCTCGCCTGGCTGCGCCAGGAGGTCGGCGGCTTGAGCGAACCGCCGGCGCCGGAGGCGCCCCTCGATGCCGCTTTGCCCCAGCTCGGCATCGACTCGGTCCGTTGCCTGCAGCTGAGCAGCCGCATCCAGGCCACGGCCGCCGCCGAGATCGGAGTCGGCGAGCTGCTGGCGGCAGCCGACGTGGGCGCGATCTGGCAATGCATCCTGGAGCGTCAGTCGCCCGCCGCCCGCGAGCACCTCGGGCACGCCGCCGGAGCGCCCGCTGCCGCCATCCCCGCTCCCCTGAGTCATGCGCAGCAGGCCCAATGGCTGCTGGCGGAGCTCGCCGGCGCCGGCCCGACGCGAAACATCTCGGCGGTGATCGGTCTTGCGGGCGAGCTGTCGCCGGAGGTGCTGGCCCGCTGTCTGGCTGAGATCGTGCGCCGGCACGAGATCCTGCGCACGCGCTATGACGACCCGCCGGCCGCCGGACCGCCGGGGGCGGCGGCGCCACCGCCCGGGCCGCTGCAACAGGTCGATCCGCCACCGGCGTCCGTGCCGATGGCTGCCGTCGCCGTGGCGGGGGAAGAGGAGCTGCGCGAGCTGGCGCGGCGGGAAGCCGCACGGGCCTTCGACCTGCGGCGCGGACCGGTGCTGCACCTGTGCCTGGCGCGGCTCGGCAGCGGCCGTCACGCGCTCGTCGTGACGCTGCATCACATCGCCGCCGACGGCCCCTCGGTCAGCCTGCTGGTGCGCGAGCTGGCCGAGCTCTACGCGGCGCACCTGCAGGGTCGCGAGCCGCGCCTGCCGGCGCTCACCGTGCAATACGGCGACTACGCGCGCTGGCAACGGCAGGACTCGACGGCAGACGGCCCTCCAGGAACGGGCCGCGCGTACTGGCGCGACCGGCTCGCCGGCCTGGACCAGGCGCCAGCCGGCACCCGCGGCGGCCTCCCCGCGGCTCGACCGGGAGCTGGAGAGGAGCACCGCTTCGAGCTGGGACCGGAGCCCTGGCGCCGCCTGCGGCAGCTTGGACGCGAAACGGGGACGACACCCTTCATGGTCTTGCTCGCGGGCTTCGCCGCCCTGCGCCAGCGTTACACCGGCGGCGGCGAGGTGGTGGTGGGAGCGCCCATCGACCAGCGCCGCCGTCCCGAGCTCACCAGCCTCATCGGGCTGTTCATGAACCTGCTGCCATACCGGGTCGACCTCGGCCGGGAGCCGAGCGTGCGGGAGCTGCTGCGGCGTGTTCGGGAAACGGCCCTCGCGGCCTATGCGCACCAGGATGTCCCGCCCGCCGAGGCCGTGCGCGCGCTGGGCGGCGCCGTGCCGCCCGTCGCCTGGACGCTCAGCGTGCATCCCGATCCGCCCGCTCTCGCAAGCGCGGGCGTGCGCTTCTCCGTCGACGAGATCCACGTGACGCTCGCCGAGTTCGAGCTCGAGCTGCATCTGTGGGGGTGCGGCGAGAGCTTGCAGGGCTTGATCTTCTACCGCACCGGGGCATGGGAGGAGCGGGCGGCGGCGCGCCTCGCGACGCACTATTGCAACCTGCTGCGCGCGCTGGCGGCGGATGCCGGCCAGCCGGTGTGGCGGCTGGGGATGCTCAGCGAGGCGGAGCGCGCCCAGCTGCTGGCGGGCGCAGCGGTGGCCGGCGCCGCGCCGGCGCGGACGCTGTGCGAGCTGTTCGAGGCGCAGGCGGCGCGGCGCCCGCAGGCGACGGCGCTGAGCTGCGACGAGCTGTGCTTGAGCTATGGCGAGCTGAACCGGCGGGCCAACCGGCTGGGCCGGCGCCTGCGCCAGCTCGGCATCGACGTCGACGGGCGGGTGGGAGTGTGTCTGGAGCGGTCGGCGGAGCTGGTGGTGGCGATCCTGGGGGTCCTCAAAGCGGGCGCCGCCTACGTGCCACTGGAACCGGCGAACCCGGTCGAGCGCCTGGCGGCGATGATCGCCGGCGCCGGCGTGACGGTGGTGGTGACGACGGCGGCCCTGCGGCAGCGCGTGCAGGCGGCGGCGGGAGGCGCGCCGCTGCTGGCCCTCGACGAGCAGCGGGAGTCGCTCGCGCCGCCCGGCGCGGACCCCGCGCCGCTGGACGGCGCGTATCCAGAACCGCTGGACGGCGCGTATCCCGAACCGCTTGACGGCGCCAACCCGCCCCCGCGGGCGCAGCCCGGTTCCCTGGCCTACGTCATCCACACCTCCGGGTCGACGGGCCGGCCCAAGGGCGTGATGGTGACCCACGCCAACGTCGCGCGGCTGTTCACAACGACCGAGCCCTGGTACGGCTTCGGCTGCGACGACGTATGGCTGCTGTTCCATTCCTATGCCTTCGATTTCTCGGTCTGGGAGATGTGGGGAGCGCTGCTCTACGGCGGCCGGCTGGCGGTGATGCCCGCCTGGGGGGTGGGCTTGCCGGCGACGCTGAGCGAGGTGGTGCGGCGCGAAGCGGTGACGGTGC
>DATGHG010000337.1:0-2095 GCA_035308185.1 Thermoanaerobaculia bacterium
GCGGTCGCCTCCAATAGGGGAGTCCCTATGCACCGCACCCGTGTCCTCGTCATCCTGATCGTCCTGCTGTTCGCCGCCGCCCTGGCGCCGCCGGCCGCCGCCGCGCCGTCTTTCTTGCGCCCCGGTGCTCCCGCAGCGCTCCTCGCTGGAGCCGCCTCCTGGGATCCCTGGTCCGTCCTTCGCCAGTGGTTTGGCGGCGTCCGCGTCGATTGCGGGGGCTCGGCGGACCCATACGGCCAATGTGCCGCAGCCGCCCCCGGCGCCAGCCATCCCGCGGCTCGTGCTCCCCAGCCTCGCCCCTCCTCGCGGCGGCCGGCGGGGAGGTCCCGGCTTCGCGTTGACTGCGGTGGCTCAGCAGATCCGCTCGGCGGCTGCTCCTCCGCCGCTCCCGGCGCCAGCCAGGTCGGGCATGGCATGTAGGATCGCTCGCGGTTGGACTGGCTACCTCGTGTCCATGCCTCAACGTAGCCGGTTCGCCGCCAACACTGCCGCACGTATCTCCGCACCGCCGTGCGCGCCACAATGGCGGCGGGCGGTGCGGCGCCCTTTCGCTCCATCCACCGCCTCTGCGCCGTAGGTCCATGGCGGCGAGGCCCGCCTCCCCCGGGACCGCTGGCGGCCAACATGGCGCCCTGCCACGCCTGACCCGCTACCCTCACTCAGGCTCCCGGTAACGCAGGGTCCGGTTCCACCGCGCGCGCTCGAGGTAGGTCAGGAGGCCGCGGATCAGCTCCACGCTCACCCTCTCTTCCTCGGCCGCCCGCCGGAAGAGTTCCAGCGCTCGCTGTGCCTCGCGGTGCACTCCCTGGCGGCGGAAGATCGGCACCGACACCCGCGCGAGCGCTTTCACGTCCGCCGTCCGCCCCAGCGAGGCGTGTATCTTCGCCAGCTCCACCGTCGCGAGGGCCGCGTCGTAGGCGATCCTCCGCCGCTCGAAGCCGGCGCGCACCCGCTCGAAACCGGCCACTGCCTCCGCGCTCCGCCCCAGCCCCGCCGCCACCTTGGCCGCCAGCCAGTCCACCCGCAGCCCGTCCAGCCTGTTGCCCAGTCGCCGCGCCAGCGCTCGCACCGTAGGGAGCGCCAGCGCCGCGTCCGCGTGTCGCCCGAGGTGGCACAGGTTGAAGGCCACGTTGTGTTCGACCACCCACAGTTTCCGCAGCTCCCGCTCCCCGTCGATCTGCGCCGCCGCCTGCCGCAGCACCGCGATCGACCCGGCGAAGTCCCCCAGCGCCTCGAGCGCCTTCGCCTTGTTGAGCAGCAGCGCCGGGGTCTCACCCCAGCGGTCCGCCGCCAGCGCCCGCTCGAGCAGCGCCAGCGCCTGCCGCCCCTCCCCCCGGTCGCGCCGCAGCGACGCTTCGAGCCCCAGCACCCGCGCCTCGTTCAGCAGCCCCGGGTCGGCGCCTGCCCCGGCCTGCCACAGCGCCGCCGCCCGCGCCAGCGCCCTATCGGCCGCGGCCAGCCTGCCGCCCACCCGCAGGCCGTTCGCCAGGTGCGCCCGGGCGTACCCCTCGACCCGCTGCTGCCAGCCCTCCGCGCCGCTCATCTTCTCGCTGGCCAGCACCGCCAGCTTGGCTAGGCGCACCGCCCGCCGCGCGCTGTCGCCGGCCGCTTTGACGCTTTCCTCGCACAGCAGCTCGCACAGCGCCGCGTCCGGGAGCTCGGGCGACTCCCGCACAAGCGTCCGTTGCACCGCCGCGGGATGGCGCGCCAGCCGCGCCCACAGCTCCGGCGCCCGCCGCCGGCCGGCGAGCAAGCTCGCGGCCGTCTGCAACCGCTCCATCCAGGCCCGCGCTCCGTCCTCCGCCTGCGCCGCCTCCCAGGCGGCCAGCGCCTCGATCTGCTCCCGCACCGACGCCGGACCGTCCTCCAGCCGCCACCGCCGCGCGGCCCCCACCCCCTCCAGGAACCTCATCGTGCGGTCGAACACTTCGGGTGGCAGCTCCATCGCCTCCAGCAGTCGCTCCAATGTCGTCGCCAGCGGCTTCCGGACGCCTCGCTCGTAGCTCTCGATGACCTGCTTCGACTTTCCGATCGCCGCCCCGAGCTCCTCCCTCTCGATCCCGGAGATCAGCCGCAGCACCCGCAGCGCCGTTGC
>DATGHG010000338.1:0-43417 GCA_035308185.1 Thermoanaerobaculia bacterium
GTCGAATGGCTGGTGATCGAGCGCGACGCGGGCGACCGCGAGCGGCTGTTCGTGGTGCCCGCCGATACCAACCCGCTGCTCGGCGGCGACGATTGGGCATTGACCGGCGATGCCGCCATCGGGCCGCTGTCCCTGCGCTGCGGCTTCGGCCTCTGGCTGGGGGCCGGCCGCCTCGCCGCGGCGCCGCGCGTCGGCTCGGTCGCGCCCGAGAGTCTGGCGCCGGCGGCGCGCTGGTGTGCGGCGGTGCGCGGAACCGGGGCCGCCGGGGCCGCCGGGGCCGACCCCGAGGTCGAGGATTGGCTCGAGGAGGTGATCGCGCCAGCCCGTGCCGCGGTGACCGCGATCCTGGAGGCTCCGGCTGCTCGGGTGGATGAGGGTCCGCGCCCGGCGAATGCCCCGGCGGCCCTCGGTACGCGCCTGGCGGTGGGCTGGCCGCGCTGGTTGGCCGTCGCCGCTTCGCTGCTGCTGGTGGTGGCGCTCGGTCTGGGCGGCGCGCTGAACCGTCAGGCCGGCGTGGCGCACCGGCTGCGCCTGGAACGGGATGCCTTGCGCCGCGAGCTGCTGCGGCCGGCGCCGGCACGGCCCGCGAACGCCCCCGACGCCCCGGAAGCCGCGAACGCCCCGGAAGCCGCGAGCGCAGGCGATGACGACGTCCTGCTCGATCCGCCGCTCGTGACCCTGCAGGCCGGGGCGTTGCGCGGCGGCAGCGACAAGGTCCAGCTCGATCCCGCACCGCGGCGGCTGGTGCTGCTCGCCATCGAGCCGCTTCCAGGCGGCTCGTTCCCGGAGTACCGCCTGGAGATCCGCGACCACCGCACCGGCGGTGTGATCTGGAGCGGCGGCGGCCTCCATCTCGATCCCGCATCCCGGCTGGTGATGCTCGGCATCCGCCAGCGCCTGCTGCCGGCGGGCCGCTACGAGATCCGCCTCGACGGCCTCCGCGCCGGCCGCGGCGATCCCGCCGGCAGCTACTCCCTGGAAATCGAGAGCGGCGGTGCCGCCGGGTCCGCGGCCGCATCTGCGCCCGCGCCGCCGCCGCCCTCGCCGTAGGCTCCGGACGCGCCCGCGCCATCGGCCGCGAGGGATCGACCGGGCGGCGCCGCGGCGCCGCCGCGGCGGCACGCGGCGGGAGGACGGCGCGCACCGGCGCGGGCGTCTCCGTCGCCACCGGCATGCGCACTCTCTTTGATAAGTGCAGTGCATCAGCAGCTGGTCTGCGAACGCCGGACCGGCCGCTTTTCCAAGGAGAGAACCGATGAAGAGAATCCGGACCAAGAAGCTCCTGCTGAGCAAGGAATCCTTAGTCCTCCTCACCGCTGGGCGGGAGAGCCCGCCGGTGGCGTTCACCGCCTTTCAGCTCTGCAGCGTGCGCTTCTGCCCGACCGGCGAGGTCGTCTGCCCACATTAGAATACCCCATGCACCTACTGCGGACGGCTGCCGCGATCCTCGTGACCGCGGGATTGTCGTGGTTGCAAGGGAGAACCATGCTCGCCGCGGAACCCCCCGGTGACGGTGGCCCCGATCTGACTCCCTATCAACGACCGCTGCTGCCCGAGGAGGTCGCCCGGACACCTGGCCCGCGCCTGGCGGTGCCTGGTGCGCTGATCGTGGACCTGGTCGTGGCCGCCGGGTTGGCGAGCAGCGACACCTTCCCTGACGGCGAGACCTCGATCGCCGTCGATCCCATGAGTCCCGATTCGATCGCGATCACCGCGTTCTCCGGCGGCTGGGGCACCACGGCGCCGATCTGGGTATCGGCCGATGGCGGCGCGACCTGGGCGAAGCGCTTTTCCATCCCGGTGCCTCCGGGAGCGCCGGAAGCGGTGGGCTGTCCTTGCGATCAGACGATCGACTTCCGCGACAGCGGCGAGGTGCTCTTCGGCGCCATCCTTGGCATCGGCACCGCGGACGAACCGATCTGGACCGGCGCATCCACCACCCCGGCGTCGTTGGCGGCATGGCAATGGCCGGTGAGCGGCAGCGGCACGGCGACGACCAATCACTCGGTGTTCTCGGATCAACCGTGGCTGATCGCCTCTCGCGGCACCGGCGACCTCGTCTACGTCGGCTACACGGACTATGGCGAGAGCCTCCCGGCCAATCATGTGGCGGTTGCCGACCAGAGCGTGCCGCCGTTCTTCAATGCCGTCGACGACACGATCGTGAGCACCGCGGCAGGCACCGGCGAGATCGCGAGCGCCGCCATCCGCCTTGCCGCCGACCCCTCGACGGGGTACGTGTATGCCGCCTGGCAGGACAACGTGAGCCTCGATGCGGTGAATTGCGCGCGGAACGTCGACTTTCGGCTGTCGCGCTCCACCGATCATGGGCGGACCTGGACGCTGAACGGCAGTGCCGACGGGATCCTGGTGGCGCGCCACCAATCGGACGAAGGGCGCCCCGACGACCCCAATCAAGCACCCACGCCCTGCCACGATCACGTGGAGAAATTCGGCACCGTCAACGCCTTGCTCGGCGGTTCGCTCGCGCTCGCCGTGGACCCGCTGACCGGCGACGTCTTCTATGCGTACCACAACCGCGACCAGCGCACCGGCTTCAACCGCCTGGAGGTCACCCGGCTGTCGGCAACGGGAGGGAAGGGGCTTCAGGTCGTGTCGTCCCGTCTGGTCTCAGGCAACACACAGGCGGCGCTCCCCGCGCTCGCCGTTGCCGACAATGGCACCGTCGGGCTGCTCTACGACACCTTCGACGGGCTCGTCCGCGGATTTCCTCGCTTCACGGTCCATCTTGCACAAAGCACCGACCACGGCGGCACCTGGGTCGATCGCGTTCTCGTGAGCTTCCTGTCGCCCGCACAAGACAACGGCAACCGACGCCAGCGAGTGCTCGGCGACTACCAGCAGCTGAAAGCGGTCGGCAACCTGTTCTTCGGAGCCTTTCCGGCGAACGGGGCCGTCGCCGGCCGGACCCTGGCCAACATCGATCCTTTCTTTCTCAAGCTCCCGGCGGCGGTGCCCAGGCACCGGTAGGCCGTCGAGCGCTTGGCGCGCGTGATCGCCAACCGCTTTGCCGAGGAGATGGCGCCGCATGCGGCGGTGTCCCTTCCTTGCCCAATCCAGGGTGCTGCGACGCGCGATCTGCGCCAAGCTGGTTACAGCCTCTTTACGCCAGCTTGTCGCGGGAAACGCCAGTATGTGCACCATGGATTGTATTAAGGGATCGCTGGTCGACTGATCGCCCCGAGTTCTCTGCAAGCATCATTGCATGTCATGGTCTTCGTGCATGCTGGATGATGGCCTGAATCACGTAGTCCCATCTTGACAGTCCCCTGTCAGGGGACGAAAGGAGAGAGGTAGATGAAAAAGGCATTTGCAGCGCTGTTCTTGGCGTCGTTCGCCGCCGGCCTCGCGGCCCAGGAGCTCACCGTGAGACCCGAGGGCTCGGGCCCCATTTTCAAGTTCCCGACGCGCGAGGTGTTCGCCGAGCGGTACAACCCGTCCAGCGGCAACATGGGCATCCTGGCGCGCGGTAACAACCCGACCTATCAGGGCGGACCCGTGCTCCGGTCGGCCACAGTCGTCCTCATCTTCTGGGGGCCGAACTTCCAGAACCCCAGCTCCCCCGACTTCGCGTACGCCCAGGCTATCCAAGCTTTCCGCAACCAGTACGGCACCAACGGCGAGTACAACGTCATCACCCAGTACTACCAGATCGTGGGCGGCGTCCATCAGCTCATCCAGCTGTCCAACCTCGCCGCCGGCACGGCGGACATGTTCGACACCTCGACCCCGCCGACCAACGTCTCCGACGCCGCGGTCCAGGGCGAAGTGGCGAAGTACCTGACGACCCATACCTTCAATGCCAGCACGGTCTACGAGGTCGTCATCCCCAGCACCTCCTATTCGTCCGACAGCGGCGAAGACTCCTGCGGTGGCCCCAACCTCGCCTACTGCGCCTACCACAGCTCCTACAGCAGCGGCTCCTCGAACGTGATCTACGCCATCGAGCCCTATCCGAGCTGCAGCGGCTGCCAGTGGCCGGGTTGGACGGCGGCACAGAACGAGGATCACTTCGTTTGCCACGAGACCCGCGAGGCCGTGACCGACCCGCTGGGCACCGGCTGGTGGAACACCCGGTCCGGCGAAGAGCTCGACGACCAGTGCGCCTGGTCGCCCAGTCCGTTCCTCTCGGGCGGCTTCGGCTACCAGGACGAGTGGTCGAACGCCAACTCGGGTTGCGTCCAGACTCGGTAATTCATTCCAGCAGGTGGTGGAAAGACAAACCCCGGCGGCAGTCGCCGGGGTTTGTCATTTTAGGGGGAGGTTTAGGCCGGAGGGAGCGCTACTTGATGACCGTCGCGCAGTAGGTGGTGTCGGTCCCGTTCGGCCCGCCGCACTGGAGGGTCTGGGTGAACTGGTTGGCCTTGCCGAAGTTCCTGGTGCTGTCCGGGAAGTCCACGCCGTAGTGGAAGCCCTCCGAGCCCTCCGAGTACCACGGGTAGATGCAGAACGGCCCGCCGTAGGTGGCGCAGGTCAGCAGCACCTCGGCCTTGCCGCCCTGGTCGCTGACCACCGCCCAGTGCTTCGAGGTGGAACCGTCGGCGAAAGTCACGCTCTGGATCTGGATCGGCGAGATGCCGCCCCAGGTCGCGGCGTCATAGGAACCGCAGTCGGTATCGCCCGGAGCGCAGACCGCGCCGGCCGAGCTGCTGAAGATCGAGGTGTGGCCGATCTCCCACACGAAGGCGATCGGTGCGTCGTCGACGATGCCCCAGGCCAGCGCGTTGCCGAGCGCCTGCGTGTTGTAGGCGGGCATCAGGGGTCCATCGGTCGCCGAGTTGAGGACGATGGTGCCCTCGTGGCCGGTGGTCAGGTCGACCACCGTGACGTGCCAGCCGTCGGCCGCCGAGGTGATGTACCAATGGATGGTGACGGTGTCGCCGGCATGCATGACGAGCGGCTGCTTGGGCGCCGAGCTGTCGGTGAGCATGGCGTTGAAGGCCGCCTTCTCGATGAAATGGCCAGGCTTCTTGCCAGGCACCACGCTGAACACCGGCGAGCAGGCGGTGAAGGTGTTCGGCACGTTGTCGACGACGAAGCCGCCGCCCTTGGTGCAGCGGGTCACCATCGAGTCGGGATAGAACTGCAACTCGACGAAGGCCTGCCCGAAGAGGCTGTTCGCGTCGCTGACGGGGCCGCCGAACCAGAACGTCGGCCCCACCGCCGAAACCGGCACCGTACCGTCGGCCGGCAGCACCACCGTCCAGGTCGCTTCCTGGCCCGAGCCCGGCAGGCTCGAGAGCGGATCGATCTCGGGCTCGTCGTGGCCGCTGCAGCCGGTGTCGTAGTCGATCTGCAGGGTACCTTCGACGTACAGCGGGTGATGCGCGATACAGATGTCGGCTTGGGCCGGCGCCGCGAGCAGCGCGGCGATGGCGGTTGCGGCCAGGCAGGGCACGAGCTTTGGAAGTTGCATAGGTCCCTCCGATATGGTTCCGTCTCTTCAGGGGGCCGCGGGTGCGGCGTCGAGAGCTTCATCCGCGCGCGGCAGAGGCGGGAATCTTGCCACGGACCGCTCCCGAAGCACAAGCAGGTACTTACATCGGCAAGCGCAAGAATAGACGCCAGCCGCGGCGGGGGAGGCCGGCTCAGCGGCGCGGCGCGCCGTCCAGGATGCTCTTCGGCAGCCGGACGTGGACTCCGAGGTTCGGCTTGTCCACCAGCTGCGTCACCGCGACGTTGCCGGCGATGCTCACCAGCTGGTAGGCCTGGTGCCTGGTCAGCTTCGCCGTCGAGGCGACGAAATCGATCATCTGCTGGACGGCGATCCTGGTGGCGACGGCGAGATCCGGATCGGTCGCCATGCTGATGTAGTCGGTCGCCGTCTCGGCGCGCGGCCAATCGAGATGCAGGTCCTTGCGGACGGTGAGCTGGATCCGCCCGCGCAGCGAGGTCTCGATCGCCGTCTGATCGACCTCGCCGTCGCCCTGCGCGGCGTGGCCGTCGCCGACCTCGAACAGCGCACCCGGCGCGAACACGGGGATGAACAGCGTCGTGCCGGCGACCAGCTCCCGGTTGTCGAGATTGCCGGCGTGCCGTCCCGGCGGGTTGCTGCTGACCCGTCCGAGCTCCGGCGCCGGCGCGACACCCATGCTGCCGAAGAACGGCCGCAGCGGGATGACGATCCCCGGCGCGAACTCCGCGGTCATGGTCGCCGCGTCGATCGGGATGATGCGCGTGGCGATCGCGCGATCGCAGTTCTCCGGCAGGAAGCCGGCGCAGCCGTTGTAGCCGTAGTCGATGGCGAAGTCGATCGACAGGATCTTCACCTCGAGCACGTCGCCCGGCTGTGCGCCCTCGACGTAGACCGGGCCGGTGAGGATGTGCCCGCCCGGCCCCTTGCGCTCGCCGGTGACGCCGGCGACGATCGCTTTGAGCGAGCCCTGGATCCGATCCTCGGCGAGGCCGGCGCGTTGCAGGCCGGCGGGGGTGTTGGTCAACAGCGTGTCGACGTCGACGACGTCGCCCGAGGCGATGCGCAGCGCGGGCTTCGCCTCGGACCAGTAATAGCCGTAGGCGACGGTCGCCGGCGTCGCCTCCAGGCGATGGGTCTGCGGCCGCGGTGCGGCGGGCGGGGTGGGGGCGGACGGGGCGGATGAAGATGAAGAAGGCGGTGCGGCGACGACGGCGGTCGCCGCGAGGACGAGGGACGCGAGAGCGGCGGCGTGGGCTCGCATGTCGGTTCAGACCCTACCATGCGGCCTGGACATCGTGCGGCCTCCCGGCCTCCTGGCCTCCCAGCCAGCCGCCGAGCGGACCACTTGCGCTTCGACAGGAGCTGGCGTAGACTCTCCCTGTAGAAGCCAAAGGGGAGATGCCATGGCTGCCGCCGGCGACCGCGACCGCATCGATTTGCCGCAAGGCACGCTGGACCTGCTGATCTTGAAGACCGTGGCGCTCGCGCCCCGGCACGGCTGGGCGATCTCGATGCGCGTCCAGCAGATCTCCGGCGGAGCGCTGCAGATCCAGCAGGGCTCGCTGTACCCGGCGCTCCACCGTCTCGAGCGTCGCGGCTGGATCAAGGCTAGCTGGGGGACGTCCGACAACAACCGCCGCGCCAAGTATTACGAGCTGACCGCGAGCGGTCGCCGCCAGCTCGAATCGGAGAAGAGCGCCTGGCTGCGCCTCACCGCCGCCGTCGCCCAGGTGCTGGGCGAGTCGTGATGCCGCGGTTGCCAGGTTGCCCGATGGAGACGCCGTGCCGCGCCACGTCTCGGGAGGAACGCCATCATGAGCCTGCTGAGTGATCTCGCCTATCGCTGCCGCGCCCTGCTGCGGCGCCGCACCGTCGAGGCCGAGCTGGACGACGAGCTGCGATTCCATTGGGAGCGCGAGGTCGAGCGGCACCTGCACGCGGGCCGGACGCACCAGGAAGCGATCCGCCTCACGCGCCTGGCGTTCGGCGGCGTCGACCAGGTCAAGGACTCCTGCCGACGGGCCCGCGGCACCGATCCGGTCGAGACCCTGTTGCGCGACCTCGGCTACGGCCTGCGGATGCTGCGCAACCATCCCGGATTCACCATCGTCGCGGTGCTGACCCTGGCGATCGGCATCGGCGCCAACACGGCGCTGTTCTCGGTGGTCGACGGCGTGCTCCTCAGGCCGCTGCCCTTTCCGCATCCCGAGCAGCTCGTCCGGCTCCACGAGAGCAAGCCCAACTTCGAGAGCGGCTCCATCTCGTACCCGAATTTCCGCGACTGGCAGCAGCAGAACCACAGCTTCGCCGCCATCGCCATCGCGCGCGGCTCCGGCTTCAGCCTCACCGGCATGGGCGCGGCCGAGCAGCTCGACGCCGACCTGGTCTCCTCGGATTGGTTCTCGCTCCTCGGGGTGCGGCCGCTGCTCGGACGCACCTTCCTCCGCGGCGAGGACGAGGTCGGCGCGGCGCCGGTCGTGATCGTCAGCGCCGCCTTCTGGCGGCGCAAGCTGGGCGCCTCGCCGGCGGTGCTGGGCAGGAGCCTGACGCTCGACGGACGGGCCTACCCGATCGTCGGCGTGGTGGCGGCGGACTTCGGGTTCCAGATCCCCGGCTTCTTGCACGCCGACGTCTACGTGCCGATCGGCCAGTGGAGCAACAACCTGCTGCAGCGGCGCGGCGCCGGTCTCGGCATCCACGGGGTCGGCCGGCTCGCGCCCGGGGTCACGATCGAGGCGGCGCGGGCGGACCTGCAACGCGTCACCCGCAACCTCGCTGCCGCCTATCCCGAGGACGACAAGGGGATCGGCGCGACGCTGGCGCCGCTCAAGGACGAGGTGGTGCGCGACGTGCGGCCTTACCTGCTGGTGCTGCTGGGCGCGGTGGGCTTCGTGCTGTTGATCGCCTGCGTCAACGTCGCCAACCTGCTGCTCGCACGCTCCACCAGCCGCGCCGGCGAGCTCGCGGTCCGTGCCGCCCTGGGAGCGAGCCGCGGGCGGCTCATCCGCCAGCTGCTGACCGAAAGCATCCTGCTGGCGGTGGCGGGCGGCGGGCTGGGGGTGCTGGTGGCGGCGTGGGGCACTCGCGCCGCGCTCGGCCTGCTGCCGACCGCGCTGCCGCGGGCGGGCGAGATCGGTCTCGACGGCCGCGTCCTGGCCTTCACCCTGGTGGTGTCGCTGGCCGCGGGAGTGCTCTTCGGCCTGGTGCCGGCGCTCAAGATGTCGCGCGGCAGCGGCCACCAGACGCTCAAGGAGGGCGGCCGCGGCGGCAGCGGCGTGCGCCATCGCGCGCAGGACGCCCTGGTCATCGCCGAGATGGCGACGGCCCTCGTCCTGCTGATCGGCGCCGGCCTGATGCTGCGCAGCCTGGCGAACCTGTGGGGAGTCGATCCGGGCTTCCGGCCGGACCGGGTGACCACGGCCGATCTCGCGCTGCCGCCGGCGATGATGACGGCCAGCCCCGACGCGGTGCGCGCCGCCTGGCGCTCGATCGACGACCGGCTGGCCGCGGTGCCGGGGGTGCAGGGCTCGTCGCTGACCTGGGGAGCCGTGCCGCTGGCCTCCGACGACGAGGTGCTCTTCTGGCTCGACGGCCGGCCCAAGCCGGCGAACGAGAACGAGATGAGTTGGGCGATCCGCTACGTCGTCGAGCCGGGCTACCTGCGGACCCTGCGCATCCCGCTGCTGCGCGGCCGTTTCTTCGATGCCCACGACGCCGAGCGCTCGGCCCCCGTCGCCGTCGTCGACGAGGTGTTCGCGCGGCAGTTCTTCGGCGGTCGCGATGCCCTCCACCAGCACCTCGATCTGAACGGCGGCGCCAGCCGCGCCGAGATCGTCGGCATCGTCGGCCACGTCAAGCAATGGGGGCTCGACACCGACGACCACCATGCGCTGCGCGCCCAGGTCTACCTGCCCTTCATGCAGCTGCCGGACGCCGCGATGGCCCTCACCTCGCGCAACGCCACGGTGATGGTGCGAACCGCGCCGGGCGCGCCAGAGGTCTTCGCCAGCGTTCGCCGCACTCTGCATGGGCTGGGCTCCGATCTCGAGGTGTCCCGCATCCAGACCATGGATGAGATCGCCGCCGGCAAGCTGGCCGCTCGCCGGGTCTCGGTGGCGCTGCTCGGCGGCTTCGCGCTGCTGGCCCTGGCGCTCGCCGGCATCGGCATCTACGGTGTGACCTCCTACCTGGTGGGCCAGAAGACCCACGAGATCGGCCTGCGCATCGCGCTGGGAGCGCGGCGGGCCGACGTGCTGGGGATGATCCTGCGGCAGGGCGTCAAGACGGCGCTCGCGGGTGCCGCCATCGGGCTGGTCGCCGCGCTGGCCCTGAGCCGCTTGATGGGTCACCTGCTCTACGGCGTCGGCGCCGCCGATCCGACGACGTTCGCCGGGGTGGTCGCCGTCCTGATCACCGTCACCGTCGCCGCGTGCTGCGTGCCGGCAGGACGCGCCACCGGCATCGATCCGACCGTCGCCTTACGCCATGAATGAGCACCCACCTCAGGGACAGGTGGCGAAGGCGTTGGCGTCCTGGATCGGCTTGAACTGGACGCCCTGGGCGTTCGCGTAGTGATTGGCGGTGCTGGTCTTGGTGTCGGTGACGGTGATCGCGACCTTGACGTTGGTCAGCCCGCCCGCAAACACCCAGTACCGGTCGTTGACGGCACAGGCGTCGAGGACCTTGATCACCATCTCGATGTTGCCGGCGTCGAAGAACCAGAAATAGCCGGTGTCCGTGGTCAGGGGCACCGCCTGGCCGGAACCGCTCTTGCCGTCCGAGGTGGTCCAGACGACATCCACCTTGAAGCGGCCGCCAACCAGCAGCAGGCTGGTGGACGCGGCGTCGATCTCGAACAGCTTGGTCTGGAACGCCGTCTGCTGGCCGTTGCTGACCGCCAGCTGCATGGTCAGCATCGGCGTCGGCTGAGTCCAGGCGTGGGTCGCCGTGGGTCCGGTCGCGTGCGTGCCGTCGCCGAAGTCCCAGGTGTAGGTGAAGGGACCGGTGGCCGTGGCGGTGAACGACACCGGCTGGCCGACCTGCGCCTGGCACTCGTCGAAGCCGAACATGTTGACGCAGGAGGCGCTGGTGGTGAAGGTCGCGTCGGGGGCCGGCGGTTCGCCCACCGCCACCACCCGGGTGGTGCGGGCGGTACAGGTGCCGCCGGGGCAGGACGGATCGGTGCCGGGCGCGGTGATGATGAGGGTCACGCCGTAGTTGCCCGCGGCGGGATAGGTGTGCGAGACGGTGCGGCCGCTGCCGCCGGTGCCGTCGCCGAAGGTCCAGCTGTACTGCGTCGGGTTGCCGGCCGAAGCGCTGGCGTCGAACGCGACCGCCTGGCCGGGCGCCGGTGACGGTGGACTGAAGGTGAAGCTGGCGGTCAGGCCGGGGCCGCCGCTGCCCGCGATGTCGACGTAGGCGAGGCCCGTCGCCGTGCCGCAGGAAGAGTTCATGGCCGTGACGTCCTGCTCGCCGGCGGCCGGCCAGGACACCTGGACCGAGTTGCCGCTGGCGTTGCCGGAGATCGTGCCGCCGGAGGTGGCCCAGCTCCACCCCGATGGATTGGGAGTGCAGATCGCGGCGCTGGCGGTGAAGGTCAGCGCCTGTCCCGGCGAGCCGGTGGTCGGGCCGTTGACGAAGATGCTCGGCGTCGGGTTGGCGCCCTGGTTCCACTTGTGGATGTCGAGGATCGATTGCGCGGCGCGGTAGAAATAGGTGCCCACGAACTTGCCCGAGCGCGGCATGATGTAGTTGAAGCCGGTCGGGTTGCCACGGTAGTACCAGCCCCAGTAGTTGGGCGGGCTGACGTCGCGCGGGCTGGCGGGATTGGTGACGTCGAACAGCCATTCTCGCTGGCTGCCGCCCTGGCAGGTGTCGTCCGAGCCGAAGTAAAGGAACGGGGTCGTGCCGCTGCGCGAGAAGGTCACGAAGAAGCTCGGCGTGCCGGTGTCGAGCGCACGGCTGGCGAGCGCGCTGCCGAGGCCGGAGCCGCAGCCGCCGACGATGCAGCTGACGTCGAAGAAGAGAGCGTCGTTGTCGGTGCGCAGCGCCAGGTAATAGGTGGAACCCTGCTGCCACATCGCCACGCCGTAGGTCGAGGCCGCGGGCTGCGCCGAGAGGCGCAGCACGGCGCTCGTCGGCTGGGTGACGTCCCAGATCTCGAAGCCGCTGCCCGCGCCCGACGACAGCACGAGGTAGTTGCCGACGCCGCCGACGTAGGAAACGCCGGTGCGGGTTCCCAGGCGGCCCAGGTAGACGCCCGGGCACTGCACGGTCGCGCCGGTGGCCGGCACCGCTTCGGCGCAGTGGTCGTAGGTCAGTGCCTTGGTCATGTCGTAGATGTAGAGGCCGCCGCTCGGGCTGCCCGACGAAGCCGCGAGGAAGGCGTACTGGCGGCCGCTCAAGGTGGCGGCATAGACCTGCTGCCCCTCCTTGAGGTAGCTCTGGTACGCGACCTTCGGCAACGTCTTGTTCGCCAGGTTGACGATGCCGATGCCGAGGCCGGACTGCCCGGCGACGGCGGCGACGGTGTCGATGCCGTCGGGAGTGGCGACGTGCTGCATCGGCAGCTTGATCTCCGGGTTGCTGGCCGATACCGGAAAGTCGGAGAGCGACACCTGCCCGAGCGGCGTCGGGTTGGCGGGGGTGGTGCGCGCGTCCCAGATCTCCAAGCCGTAGGCGAGGGCCGTCATCACGAAACCGTTCTCGGTGGCGACCGACATGAACCACGGGAACGACGAGTAGGCGTTCGAGGAATCGATGAACGACGTCGAATCGCGGCAGAAGGCGGGGCCCGAACCTCCGCATTGGGTGAAAGAAGCCTCGGCTGGCTGGATCTCGCCCCAGAATCCGCTCGGCACCGGGGTCGCGGGGGTGGCGCAGCTGAGGTAACCGCAACCTGAGCGATCGCAGGTCTGTGCCTGCGCCGCGAGGGCGCCGAGGGCGCCCCCGCCGGCGAGCAGGATGGCGACCAGCAGGCGGTGCGAGGAGACGCGGCGCGAGCGGAGGCGGCGCGAGGGGAGGTGGGGGCGGAGAGCTGCGGCGGCGTCGGCGTGTCGTTCGACCATGGGTGGCTCGCTCCTGATATGTTCTTATAGCATTAGATTGCAGGACCGGGCAAGCCTTCCTGGCGAATCTCAGTGCTTTCAGGCGAGCCAAGCGATCGTCGCAACCTGCGGCTGGCGCCGGCATGAGCCCGCTTCTCGCCGGGTGCAAATTGCAGGCCGGATCAGGCAGCAGGGGGCGGGGGCCGGCGCCGGATACCCAGGCCGGCCCTGGGAGGGTAGGCCCTCGCCCGCGGCCGCGGGCAGGCCGGGGTCAGCCGGCCGTCAGCTCGCCGGCGGCGCCGGGGGTCACCGCCGCGAGGTCCTCGTCGCCGGTGCGGATGCGGATCACCTTTTCCACCGGCAGCACGAAGATCTTACCGTCGCCGACCTCGCCGGTGCGGGCCGAGCGGAGGATGGCGTCGATGGTCACCTGCACGAAAGGATCGGAGACGCCGATGTCCAGGCGTACCTTGTCCACCAGTTCCATCTTCACCGTCGAGCCGCGGTAGGTCTCCACCTGCTCGGTCTCGCCGCCGTGCCCCTGGCCGCGGGAGATGGTGAGCCCGCGGACGTCGGCCTTGAACAGCGCTTCGAGCACCTCGGAGAGCTTTTCCGGGCGGACGATGGCGGTGATCAGCTTCATGCGCCACTCCCGGCCATCCCGGCGATGGTCTTCGACCTCGTGGCAGCCGACGCGGCGGCAGCCGATGCGGCGGCAGCCCCGTAGGCGGGGTGGGAGCTGGTTTGCGGGGCACCGGCGTCGGGCAGCACCAGGATCGCGCCCTCGCCGCTGGTGTAGGCCTCCTCGCCGTGCTGCGGCACGTCCAGCCCCAGCCCCTCATGGCGGCGGTCGGCGCGCAGCGCCACCGCCCAGCCGATCAGCTTGAGCAGCGCGAAGGAGGCGGCGCCGCTGTAGAGCATGGTGGCGGCGACCGCCGCCGCCTGGCGCCCGAGTTGGGCCGGATCGCCGGCGAGGAGGCCGTCCTTGCCGCCCCAGGCGGCGGCCGCCAGCACGCCGGTCAGCAGTGCGCCGACCAGGCCGCCGACGCCATGCGCCGCGGTGACGTCGAGAGAATCGTCGAGCCGGGTCCGCGAGCGGTAGAGGATGGCGTAGTAGCTGGGGAAGGCGGCCAGGGCGCCGAGGACGATGGCGCTCATCGGCCCGACGAAGCCGGCCGCCGGGGTGATCGCCACCAACCCCACCACGATCCCGGTCGCGGCGCCCACGGCGGTGGTCTTGCGGGTGCGCAGGCGGTCGAGCGTCATCCAGGCGGCGAGCGTCGCCACCGGCGCCAGCAGGGTGTTGGTGAAGGCCAAGCCGGCGGTGGCGTTGGCGGCCAGGGCGCTGCCGGCGTTGAAGCCGAACCAGCCGAACCAGAGCAGCGCGGCGCCCAGCAGCACGAACGGCACGTTGTGCGGCAGCAGCGCCTGGCGGCCGTAATCGCGGCGCGGCCCGAGGACCGCCGCGGCGACCAGGGCGGCGGCGCCGGCGTTGACGTGGACGACGGTGCCGCCGGCGAAGTCGAGGGCCCCGAGGTTGCCGAGCCAGCCGCCACCCCACACCCAGTGGCAGACCGGCGCGTAGACCGCGAGCGACCAGAGGGTGATGAAGGCGAGGTAGGGGCCGAAGCGCATCCGCTCGACCACCGCGCCCGAGATCAGGGCGGCGGTGATGACCGCGAAGCTCCCCTGGTAGGCCATGAACAGCAGGTGGGGGATGGTGCCGTGGGCCTCGAGGCCGACCCCGCGCAGGAAGAGGTGCCCGACCCCGCCGAGCAGCGGGCCGCCTTCGCCGAAGGCCAGACTGTAGCCGGCGACGGCCCAGGCGAGGCCGACGGCCGCCAGCGCCGCGAAGCTCATCATCATGGTGTTGAGCGCGTTCTTGGCGCGCACCAGGCCGCCGTAGAAGAACCCCAGGGCCGGGGTCATCAGCAGCACGAGTGCGGTCGCCACCATCATCCAGGCGGTGTCCGCGCCGTTGATCGCCGGTGGCAGGGGAGCGGTGGGCATGGCGGGAGGCCTCCAGGGTCGCGTCGGTGATGGCGGCGAGCATAGCGATTGCCGATCGTGGTGTCAATTATTTCGTGCAGGTTCGGCATGAGTCTGCGATCACTCTGGCGATTTAGAGCTCGTATTCTCTTGTTTTGATCTTGATTCTGTGCATGTCACGCACGATTGAGGAGGCAGCCGGATGGTCGATCGTGTCCAGTCGACCGGCCGAGCAGCGGGCGAGGGGGGAGGCCTTGGGCGTAGTATGTGCAGGGGGCGGCCGCAGCCTGCAAGGCAGCCACAAGGAGAGCCATGTTCGACCTCGGTGCCCAGCTTGCGCGATACGGTGTCGGGTTCGTGTTCGGCAACGTCCTGATCGAGCAGGCAGGCCTGCCGATTCCGGCGGTGCCGGTGATGATCGTCGCCGGCGCGCTGGTCGCCGACGGCAAGCTCTCGGCGTGGCGGCTGCTGGGCGCCGCCGTGCTGGCGGCCGCCACGGCCGACTCGTTGTGGTACACGCTGGGCCGCCGGCAGGGGCGGCGCATGCTCAAGATGGTGTGCCGGATCGCCGTCTCGCCGGACTCCTGCGTGCGGCGGATGGAGTGGCTGTACCAGCGCTTCGGATTGCGCTCGCTGCTGTTCTGCAAGTTCGTGCCGGGGTTCTCGACCCTGGCGCCGACCCTGGCTGGCACGCTGCGGGCGCCGCGCTGGCGGTTCCATCTCTTCGACGTCTTGGGGGCCGCGATCTGGGCGGGGTGCGCGATGGGCGTCGGCGCCCTGTTCCACAGAGCGCTGAACCGCGTGCTGGCGGTGCTCGACGGCATGGGGTCGCTGGCGCTGGGGGTGGTGGGCGCCGCGCTCGCCGGCTACGTCGGCTGGCGGTTCCTGCAGCGCCGGCGCTTCCGGCGCGAGCTGCGGATGGCGCGCATCTCGGTCGAGGAGCTGACCGGCAAGCTGGCGGAGTCCGAGCCGCCGCTGGTGGTGGACGTGCGCACGAAGCGGGGGGTGTGGCTCGACGCGCGGCGCATCCCGGGCTCGCTGCGGTTGTCCTTCGACGAGATCGACGAGCGGCTGGCCGAGTTGCCGCGGGGGCGGGAGCTCATCCTCTACTGCACCTGACCGGACGAAGCCTCGTCGGCCCGGGTGGCCCACAAGCTCCGACAGAATGGCTTCACCAGGATCCGCCCGCTGCTGGGCGGCCTCGACGCCTGGATCGAGGCCGGCCTGCCGGTGGACGAGGAGGCGGCGGTGCTGCTGGCGGAAGCCTCGGGCGGGGGTTGACCACGGTCTCGCTCGCGGAGCGAGCGGATGTTCCCGGGTGACTGTGTAGTACACTTCGTAGTACACCGGGAGGAGGTGGATCTTGCCCACCAGTGTTCGACTCGACTCCGAAACGACTCGTGTCCTGGAGCAGCTGGCTCGCACCAAGAAGGTGTCCAAGTCCGATGTGCTGCGGCAGGCCATTGAATTGCTTGCTGGTCAGGATCGGCAGCGTCCCTATGAGCGCGTCGAGGACCTTATCGGTTCGGTCGAGGGTGGGCGGCCGGACCTTTCTGAGCGGACCGGGGAACGGTTGCGGCAGCTCCTCATGGACCGGAAGCGATGATTCTCCTTGACGCCGGCCCGCTGATCGCGCTGCTTCACGCGGACGATCGCCATCACCAGCGGTGCAAGGCGACCCTCCAGGCTCTCTCCGAACCCCTTGGCTCCGTCTGGCCCGTCATCACCGAGGCGATGTATCTATTGGGCTTCTCTTGGGCAGCCCAGGACGCCCTCTGGGAGTTCCTCGCCCGTGGTGCGGTAACTCTCCTCGCTCTTGACGAGCGCGACTTGCCACGGATGCGAGAGCTGATGAGGAAGTACAAGGATCTTCCGATGGATCTCGCCGACGCCGCCTTGGTAAGGGTGGCTGAACGGGAGGGCATCCATCGCGTCTTCACCCTCGACCGGCGCGACTTCTCTCTCTATCGCCCGGCGGGCAGAGCACGCTTCGAAATCCTGCCCACGGTCTGAGGGCCGGGCCGGCCCGGGCCGGAGGAGCCGGCGCCGGGCCCGCGTCCCGCGTTCGTCAAAGCGGCGGCGTGAAGGTGAGGCTCGTCGTTGCCGTCGTCTGCGACAGACCGTTCAGCGCGCACTCGACCAGGGCCAGAGGATCGCGAACGTCGACGATCGCCGCCTGGTCGCCGGCGAAACGTCCGCTGGTGATGGTGGCGGCCAGCCCGGCGGCGCCGCCGACACTGCCGAGATCCATCAGCAAGCCCGTGACCTCGGCGTGGCTATCGGTGTCGTCCGCCCACACGATGTCCAGCGTGCCGGAGATGTTTTCCGCTGACGTGCAGCTCAGATTGCCCGTGAGCGAGAAGGTGAACGTGCCTGTCGTGGGACCTCCATCCAGGACCACGCAGCCGCTGATCGTGCCGCCACCGGTGGCGGTGGAGAGCGGCGGCTGCGCCGGCGGCAGGACGAGCTTCGCGGGCGGGTCGAAGTTCAGTGTGATCGACGCCAAGCACGAGGCGTCGAGCTGCGCAGCAGCGGGTCTCGCACACCAGGCGGCGGCGATGACCAGCAACACTGCCCATGCCACGGAGAGCCGGCGTCGGCCCATGGGGATCGCGGCACCGGTAAGCTTGTCGAATTGCTTCATGCGGCACCTCCTTTCAAGGTGGCTGTAACATGCGCTGAGACGAATAAATGATAACACAGAAATAACTACGGACAGAGACGCTCCCTTCGCCGTTACGGAGGCCACCATGATCGACATCAGAGCGACGCGGGCACTTGCCGTCGCCATCGCCACCGTGCTCGCGGCATCCGTCGTCTCCGGCGCGGCGCCTGCCCCGCCCGCGCCGCCTCGGGTCGCCACGCCCGCATCGCCGCAGGACCTCGCCGACTCGCTCCGGCTGCTTGCTCAGCTTGCAACCACTCGCGGCAGCCAGACCGACAGCGCCCGCCTGGCACGGTTCTCCGACCTCTACTGGACGGCGAGTCTGCGCCAGTCCCCCGAGCTGTCCACCTATGGCGGCTACCCGGGCCTGAACGATCGCTGGTCCGACCGCTCGGACGAGGGCCTCGCCCTCGGCCGCCGGCTCGCCCGCGAGGAGCTGGCAGCTCTCGCCTCGATCGACCGCTCGCACCTCGGAACCGCCGAGCAGGTGACCTACGACCTGGCGCGCCGCGGCCTCGACCTGCGGATCGAGGGCGAGCGGTTCCACGACGAGGCCCTGCTGGTCGGACCGATGGACGGTATCGACCTGGACCTGCTGCAGGTCCTGGAGGCCATGCCCACCCGCACCCGCGGCGACTTCGAGGACCGGCTGCGCCGCCTGCGGGGCTGGCCGCGCGTCGTCGACCAGGTGCTGGCCCAGCTGGACAAGGGTCTCGCGGTGGGTATCACGCCGCCGCGGATCACTCTGCACGACGTCCCGGAGCGGGTCCGCGGCCTGCTCGCCGCCGACCCCTGGCAGAGCCCCGTCCTGAAGACATTCCAGAAGCTGCCGGAAACCATCCCCGCCGCCGAGCAGCAGCGGCTGCGGGGCGAGGCCGCACGGGTGTTCACCGAGCAGGTCGCGCCTGCCCTGCGCAAACTCCACGACTACCTGGCGGAAACCTACGTCCCGCGGGCTCGTGCGTCGATCGCCATGAGCGACCTGCCGGACGGCAGGGCCTGGTACGTCCACGAGCTGCGCGCCAACACGACGACGGACCTCTCGCCGGAGCAGGTCCACGACCTGGGCCTGGCCGAGGTCCGGCGCATCCGCGGCGAGATGGACGAGCTGATCGCCTCGACCGGCTTCGCCGGGGGCTTCGCTGACTTCTGCCGGTTCCTGCGCACCGATCCACGCTTCTTCTACGACCGGCCCGAGGACCTGGTCGCCGCTTACCGGGACATCACGAAACGGATCGATCCCGAGTTGGTACGCCTGTTCGGCCGCCTGCCGCGGCTCCCTTACGGCGTCAAGGCGATGGAGGGTCCGGGCACCAGGTCGGCGCCCAGCGCCTACTACATCAACGGATCTCTCGCCGCCGGCCAGCCGGGCTGGTTCCTGGTCAACACGTACGACCTGAGGTCACGGCCGAAGTGGGAGATGGAGGCGCTCGCCCTGCACGAGTCCGTACCGGGGCACCACCTCCAGTGGGCACTCGCCGAGGAGATCGAGGGGCTGCCCGAGTGGCGGCGATGGGACGTGTACCCCGCCTTCGCGGAGGGATGGGGACTCTACGCTGAGAGCCTCGGCAGCGAGCTGGGGCTGTACCAGGACCCGTACTCCCGATTCGGCCAGCTGGCCAACGAGGTCTGGCGCGCCATCCGGCTGGTGGTCGATACCGGCCTACACGCTCAAGGGTGGACCCGCCAGCAGGCGGTCGACTACTGCCGGGCCAACTCGCCAAGGCCGGACCATGACATCGAGGTCGAGATCGACCGCTACATCTCGCAGCCCGGGACGGCGCCGGTCTACAAGCTCGGCGCGCTCGAGCTGCAGAAGCTGCGCCGCTACGCCCAGCAGGAGCTGGGCGCCAGGTTCGACATCCGCGCCTTCCACGACCAGGTTCTGGGCCACGGCCAGCTGCCGCTCGACGTGCTGGACAAGAGCATCCGCACGTGGGTGGCGCAGACGAAGGCGGGGCAGGCAAAGGGGGCGGGCGCCCCGGTTGCCTGGCCTAGCAGCACTTGACGCGAGGGGTAGTTACCGAAATACAGATGGTTACGGATCCGGCGGCGGCGGCGAAAGAAAGCTCTTGGTTGCTCAGGCTGAGCAGCGTATCCTTGGTCAACCGCAGTTTCGTAATCGTGGTCGTTTTCATTTTGAATTCCTTTCTATTTTCTGCGGCCCACCGCGGGCTACAGCTCGCCCTGACGAAGGTCTACTGCCAGGCCCTCTTTCCATTCACGGATATGCCACTTGCCGATCACCCCGCCGAGCACGAAGGGGTCGCCGCGCACGAACTCCTCTGCGGCCTCGCGGCTGGTGAAGATCGCCATCGCTCCCTCGGCGGGGTTGGTGAACGGTCCAGTCATCAAGAGCGTCCCCTGAGCTTGGAACTCGAGATTCCGCGCCCGATGTCCAGGGAAGAGCTGGGGAGCCTTGGCCAGGCCCCCGTCCGCGAGCTCGTAGAGGAGGACGTATTTCATACGGCTGCACAGCTTATCAAGCCTGAATCGGCAGGTGAAGACCGCGCTGTTGCCGCCCGCTTTGCGCCCGAACCGCGCGGTGCCATCGCTGGCCGCCCGGGGGAGAGTGTACAATCGCTGCTTGGCCCACCGCCCGCCGCGCAGGTCATCGCACCGCGGGAGACTCGCAGGAAAGGAGAGAGAAGATGAAGCTCCGATTCGCTCTGCTCTGCGGTTTCGCCCTGCTGTTGGTTGGCGGCGTTGCCGCCGCCGCCACCCCCGCCGAGGCGCCAGCAGCCGCTGCCGCGCCGGCCGCCAGCGCCTCCCCGGCGACATGCGGCTTCTCGCTGTCCCTTCTCAGCACGAGCCCGCCGAGCCTGAGTCCGCCGCTGCTCAATCCGGCGCCGCTCTTGCTCAGCACCACCTGCGGCACGTGCAGCAAGAGCCCTTGCCAGGGTGCCATCTATGGCCAGACTTGCATTCTCCAGGGGAGAGAGGGGTACGGCAACTGCATCACCCCTTATGGCAACGAGTGCTCGAACGGCCAGCCCCAGTGCCAGTGCTGGTTCGGCCCTCTGCCGTAGCCCGCTGACGCCGTGTGCCTGCCCCTGGCGGCGACGAGCACCTCCTCGCGCGAAGCTCCCGTGGCTCGCGCGAGGTGCTTCGTCGCCGGGGTCACGCCCGTCTTTGATGGTCGATAGCCGCACCCAACTCCCGCCAACCCCACGCGAACCGCATCGTCGCCGACGCCGGGGAAACCCTGCGACGAGTCCGTCTATCCCTTGGTGGCTGCCTGAGGAGTACGCGGCCTCCACGGCCGGCGCTCCTCCGGCCGTGTCGGCAACACGGGCCGATGAGTCAGACACTCTATCAGGGAGGTCTCATGACCGATCGCACCGCGACGACAATCCTTCCCGGCAGCACCCGCAAGGTCGTGCCGTTCGCAAAATTCATTGGCACATCCGACCCGGCGCAGAAGATCCAGGTCAGCATTTACGTGCGGCGCAACCCCAATCCGCCGGCCGCGGTGGTGCAAAAGGTGGCGGCGCTGGCAAAACAGCCGCCAGGCCGGCGCGAGAAGGTCGCCAACGAAGAGTTCAATTCCATGTACGGGGCGGATCCGGCGGACCTGAAAAAGGTGGCCGATTGGATCGCAGCGGTTGGGTTGAACGTGATCGATCAGAGCGTAGCCACGCGGCGCATCAAGGTGGAGGGGACGATCGAGCAGGTGCAGAATGCCTTTGGCCTTCAGCTCAATGAGTACGAGCACGCCACCGAGGGGCGCTTTCGCGGACGAGAGGGGGGCGTTCGCGTTCCCGGTGCGCTGGCCGGTGTGATCAGCGGCGTGTATGGGCTCGACACCCGGAAGGTGGGCGATGAGCGGCTGCGTAAGATCGATGGCCGGATGGCGGCATGGAAGCCATCGAGAACCGCGGTCCAGAATGCCGCGAAAAAGCCGCCGGCGCCGACGAAGCTGACCAACAGGTGGCCGGGCACGTTCTTCCCGCCGCAGGTGGCGCAGCTCTACCAGTACCCGACCGGCGTGGACGGCACGGGTCAGAACATTGCTATTTTCGCTTTCAACGGCGACTCGTCGGGAGATCCCCGCGGCGGCTACGAGCTTGCGTCGCTCAGGACGTACTTCGAAACGGTTCTTGGCGGCAAGACGCCGACCATCTCGGACGTCCTGGTGCAGGGCCCGGGCAATGATCCGGGCCCGGATAGTGCGGCATCGTCGCACAACGGCGACTCCACCGGCGAGGTCATGCTGGATATGTGCGTGGTGGGATCGGTGGCGCCCGGCGCCAAGATCTTCATGTACTTCACGGAGTTCACGACGCAAGGCTGGATTGACGCCTTGAGCGCAGCCATCACGGATGCAAACGATATTTCGGTGATCTCCATCAGCTACGGCAATCCTGAAGACGATCCGGATGGTGCGTGGACCGAGATGGCCGTAAGGCAGGTCAACGAGGCCTTCGAGGCAGCCATCGCCAAGCAGATCACTATTTGCGTGGCGGCCGGCGACGATGGTTCGAGCGACCAGGTGTCTGCGGGCGCGCATGTGGATTTTCCGGCCTCCAGCCCCAATGTGCTGGGAGTCGGCGGGACCAAGTTGGCGGCGACCACGGGGCAGCCCGCGTCGATTGCATCGGAAACGGTCTGGAACGAGGTGCAGATGGGACACGGAGCCACCGGCGGTGGGGTCAGCGCGATCTTCAGCAAGCCGGATTATCAGAGCGCAGTCAACGTGCCCGTTTCCGTGAACCCTGGCCATGTCGTTGGCCGCGGCGTACCGGACGTCGCTGCGGTGGGGGACCCCGTCACCGGCGTGGTGGTGATGCATGTGAGCGGAACCACGCTGGAACCGATCGGCGGCACCAGCGCTGCTGCTCCTCTTTGGGCATCGTTGATTGCGATTCTCAATCAAGCGTTGAACGCGCGCTGCGGGTTCATCAACCCATTTCTCTACACCGAGGTGGCAAAGGGACTGCTGAACGACATCACCGTCGGCAACAACGGAGCCTACTCGGCCGGCCCGGGATGGGACGCGTGCACCGGGCTGGGAACCCCGAATGGCCAGCGGTTGCTGCACGCCCTGGCGGACCAGTAGACGCGATCGGGGGGCTGGTCAGGCCGGTTCGGAGAGGCCGCGCAGCTCGACGGTCGAGAAGCCCTGCTGCTTGACGACGATGATCTGCTGGGCGAACTCGTCTCGCAGCTCGGGGATGTGAGTGATGACGCCGACCATGCGGCCGCCGACGCGGAGGCTCTGGAGGGTCTCCGAGACCAGCGCCAGGGTGTCGGGGTCGAGGGTGCCGAAGCCCTCGTCGATGAAGAGGCTGTCGAGGTTCACCGCGCCGACGGCGCGCTGCACCTGGTCGCTCAGCTCCAGCGCCAGGGCCAGCGACGCGAGGAAGGTCTCGCCGCCGCTCAGGGTGTCGCTGATGCGCGTCTCGTCGGCGTTGTCGTGGTCGACGACGCGGATCTCGTCGTCGTTGAACCGCAGCGAGTAACGCTCCCCGGTCAAGGTCATCAGCCGCGCCGAAGCGCCTCGCACCAGCTCGGTGAACACCTCCTGCAGCAGGTACGCCTGGAAGCGGTCGCTGCGCAGGTCGCCGGCCAGGTGCTCGTGCACCTGCAGGGCGGCTTCTTCGAGCTTCAGGTTCTCACGCAGCTCCTGCAAGCGTGCGCGGCGCTCTTTCATGTGCCCGATCTGCTCCGCGAGCGTCTTTTCCCGGCCGAGGGCGGCTTCCACCTCGGCGGTGACGTCCGCGGCCAGCTTCTCGACCGCGGCCAGCCGCTGGTCGGACACTCGCTCGGTCCCCAGCTCGGCGCCGAGCGCGGCGAGGCGCTCCGCCACGGCGTGGCTGTCCTGCAGATGGCGCTGGATCTGCTCCTGGAGGCGGGTGACGACGGCTTCGTCGAGCCAGGCCATGCGCACGGCGGCCTCGTCCTGGAAGCCGGCGCGCGCGATCTCCCGGTCGCGGCCCTCCGCTCGCTGCAGGGCTTCCTGCAGCGCGGCCAGCGCCGCTTCGGCGATGAGCCGATGCGCCTCCTGGGTGGTGGCCGCACGGTTCCGGGAGTCGGCCGCCTCCTCGGCAGCCGTCTTCACGGCGGTTTCGAGCTGCTGGATCTGCTCCTCCAACGCGACGGCCTCGGCGGCCGGGTCGGCGGCACGGGTGACGGCATGGATCTCGGCCTGCAAGGCGGTGAGCCGCCGCTCGCCCGCGGCGCGCTCCTCCTCCAGCCGCTGACGCGATCCTGCCTTCTCGCCGAGCCGTTCGCGCGCCGTGGTCTCGACGGCTCTGGCCTGCTCCAGGGCACGTTCGGCCGTTGCCTGTTGCGCCTGCGCCGCGGCGCTCGCCTTGCGGCTCCTGGCGAGCGCCGCGATCTGTTTTTCGATCCATGCCTCGACCACGCCGCCACCTCGAGGAGCGCGCTGCTTGCCGAGCGCCCGGAGGATCGCCGTCTCGCCGGCAGTCACGCCGGCCTGAAGCTCGGCGCAGCGCGCCTCCAGCTCGGTCAAGCCCTGCCGGGCGGCGAGCAGTCTTGCCGCCTCCCCGGTGAGCGCCGCCTCGCCCTGGCGAGCGAGCGCGTCGGCCGCCGCCTGCTTCTCGCGTGCGGCTTGGAACGCGGCCCTGGCCGCCGCGACCGCGGGCGCCAGCTCGACCGCGGGCGGCGTGTCGACGAGTCGCAGGCACACCGGGCACGGTTGGCCCGGCACCAGCTGCTCGCGCAGGTGATTGGCCTCGTTGAGGCTGATCGCGCGATGCAGCGCCTCCTCGGCGGCCGCGACGCCGCGCAGCGCCTTCGCCGCGGACTTGCTGGCCGACGCGGCCCGTTTCGTCAGCCGCTCGACCGCCGTGGCATGCTCGGTCGCCGCCTGGCGCTTGCGGGTGAGCTCGGCCTGGCGCTCCGCCGCGATCCTGCGGGCAGCGCCCAGCTCGACGGCGCGGTCGCGCTCGCCCTGCAGCAGCTCGTCGAGCTCGAGGTCGTAGCCGGCGGCCTCGGCGGCCTGCCGCGCCGCATCGACGGCTGCTTGCTGTTGGGCCTGCGCCGCCAGCGCCGCGGCAAGCGTCGCCGCGAGCGCGGACCGTTCGCCTTCCAGGGCCGCAAGCTCGCGCGTCTGCCGCTCGATGGCCGCCGCGAGCTGGGCGCGCTCGGGAAGACGCCCGAGCACCTGATGCAGGCGAGCGATCCGTGCCCGCAGCTTGCTGACTGCCTTGGCGGCTTTCTCCGCCGCCTGGAGCGCGCCGGCCTTCGCTTGCCAATCCTGTTGTGCGGCGTCATTGCGGGCCTTCGCCTCGTCAGCCGCCCGGGTCGCGGTCTGCGCGGCGGCGAAAGCGCGCGCCGCCTCGTCGAGCAGGGGCCGCAGGGGCGCCGCCCGTGCCGCCGCCTCGATCCTCGCCTGTTCGAGCCTCACCTGCCGCGCCTGCTGCTGCAAGTCGGCTCGCCTGGTCTCGGCCTGGCGCAGCTCCCGGGTCTTCGCATGCAGGCCCTGCGCTCGCACCAGCGCGGTCCGCACGTCGTCGCGCCGCTGCCGCGACACCGCGAGCGATTCGACGACCCGGGCGTGCTCCGCCGCCAGCGTGGCCAGCGCGGTGTCGTCGAGTCCCGCGTACTCGTCGGTCAGGACCCGGCGCAGCGACTCAACGGTTCCCCGCTTGAGGGCGGACAGGCGCTGCGCCTGTTCACGCATGCGCTCGTACACGTCGAGGCGCAGCAGCGTGCGCAGCATGCTGCGCCGGTCGCGCGGCGGCGCCTTGAGAAAACGGGCGAACTCGCCCTGCGGCAGCACCACGGCCTGCATGAACGCGGCGGCCCCGAGCCCGAGGATCTGTGCCACTCGATCCGTCGCTGTACGCACCTGGTCGGCCAGGCTGTCGAAGGCGCCGCTCGTGCCCCGCTCCTCCAGACGGACCATGTGCGCGCCATTGCGCCGCAGGGTGCGAGCGATGCGGTAGCGGTTGGCGCCGACGTCGAAGTCCAGCACCACGCTGACCCGGTCGCGCGCCGCCGAGATCATCTCGGTGCGGTTCTGCAGGTTGACCCGCGGGATCTCGCCGTAGAGCGCGAAAATGATCGCATCGAGCAGGGTCGACTTGCCGGCGCCCGTGGGCCCCGAGATCGCGAACAGCTCGAGCCGGCGGAAGTCGACCTGCTGCTTTTCCCGGAAGCAGGCGAGACCCTCGACGGCGAGATGGATGGGGCGCAACGCTAGCCTTCCCCGGATACCTGATCGTAAAGATCCTGAAACGTATCCAGGACAGCCAGCTTCGCCGCCTGCCCGTGGACGCGAAAGTGGTAGGCGGCGTAGTGCCCCACCGGCGGCAAGCCGGTTTCCAGCGGGCTCTCCGACGCTTCGTCGGCCTCGGGGAGCTCGGCGCGCACGACCAGCGCATTGGGCAGCAGCTCGCGGACCTTGCGGTTGAGATCGGGGTCCCTCGCCGTCAGCGGCACCGTCACCCGCAGCCAACCCTTGCGGTAGCGGTCCGCGGTCGCCTCGAGCTCCGCCAGCGAGAGGCGCAGGTCGAGCAGCGGCTGGCCCCCCTCGTAGGGCACCTGCTCGACCGTGCCGCGCTTGCCGGGCGAGGCCGTGACGACATTGAAGGTCTTTTCCTCTCCGGCCTCGCCGAAGTCCAGCTGGATCAGCGATCCGGCGTAGTAGGCGGGCACGCGGACGTCGACCCTTTGCGGCTTGTGCAGGTGGCCGAGAGCGACGTAGCTCGCCGCCCGCGGCAGCGCCTGCGGCGAGGCGGCCCAATCGTCGGCAATGTGCACGCGGCGCTCCGATTCGCCGAACAGGGCGCCCTCCAGGTGCGTGTGCGCCATCAGGAGATTGACGGCGTCCCGCCGGAAGGCGCCGCACAGGTCGCGCACGGCGAGCTCGAACATGCGCGCGTATTGCCGGCGCGCGCTCTCCTCCTCGCCGACGATGTCCAGCGCCGACACCCAGGCGCCGGGGGATGCGAACGGCAGCGCCGCGACCACCGCTTTTTCGCCGCCGCGCACCTCGACGATGCGGCTGCCGCCGCGCGCGGCGGAGCGCGGCCGGCCGATGATCTGGACGTCGACGAGCTCGGTGAGCAGTGAACGCGCGTCCAGGCGCGCCGGGTCGTCGTGGTTGCCGGCGATGACCAGCATCTGCGCCCCGGCCCGGCCGACGCGCAGCATGAACCGGTTCACCAGCTGCTCGGCTTCCGCCGGCGGATTGCGGCTTTCGAACACGTCGCCGGTGTGGAGAACGAGGTCGATCGCTTCCCTCTCGACGAAAGCCGCGAGGTGTTCGAGCACCGCCGCCAGCTCGTCGAGGCGCTGCAGCCCCTTCCATCGGCGGCCGACGTGCCAGTCGCTGGTGTGGACGATCCTCAAACCGGGCTCTCAGGCGTCGGCGCCGCGCGTCGTGGCGGCAGGGGCGGCGCGCCTGCCGGAGCGCGCTGCTGCAAGCAGCCGCCGGCAGGCCGCGGTCGCCGAGGTGATGAATTCCTCCACGGTCGCCGCCTGGACCGCCGCCGGCCGCGCTCCCATGAAGCCCGGCGCCGCGAGGACCGCACCCAGCCAGCCGGCGGTGTGCCAGGTGCCGCCCGCGGCCAGCGGCGTCAGCTCGGGGTCTTCCGGGTAGGGCCAGGGCGTGACGTAGAAGTAGGGCTCCGGGCGCGACTCGTCACCAGGCACCAGTCCGACCCCGAGAGTGCACCGCGCCTCGGGGTCGGCTCCCGCAGCCTCCTGCGCGGCCTCCTGGTCCCGCGGTTGCTGCGGGCTCTCCGGGACCTCCGGCACCTCCGGCATCATGTCGGCCAGCTCGGGCGGCGGCGCCGTGGCCAGCGGCCCGGCCGGCGCCAGGGTGGCGATGTCGAAGTGATGGGGCCAGCAGCGGACGGCGCTGGCGCCCGCCACCGTGCCGGCCCACGCCGCCAGGGCGCGATCGGCGTTGGCGAACAGCCGGCCGAGCTCGGCGAAGGCTTCGTCGTCGGCGTCGTCGAAACGCGCTCCGGCCGCCACCGCATGGGCGGGCAGTCCCTCGGGACCGGGACGGTCGAGCTTTCCGGGCAGTTGCCGCTCCAGCAACTGCTCGAGCTGCGTGCCCAGCCAGGCGTAGGCCTCGTCGAGGGTGCGGCCGCCCAGCGGCAGTTGCCGCAGCACCCGGTCGTCCTCGGCCAGGATCAGGAGCGCCGGCGGCGACGGACGCAGCGCCGCGCGGCAGGGGGTCGGAGCGGTCACCAGGCCCTGCGCCAGGCAGCGGGCGCCGTGCGACCAGGAGAAGCTCTGCTCGCCGTAATCAGGTTGGTGCGGCACCAGCAGCTTGCCCACGGCGGCCGCCGGCTGCGCCGCCCAGTGAAGTTGCAGACGCGCTTCGACCAGCCGCGCCGGCGGCACGGCGCCGAGTGTCTCCCAACCGGTCATGGCTCCAGCTCCTCCTTGGGCGTTGGCCAAAAGGCTAACACGCCTTTTGCGGCGATCCACGCCTGCTAAGATGGCGCGCGCCGCGGCGTCGGCCGGACGAGAGCGGAGCGATCCCCATGCCAGACCGTTACGAGCCCGTGAGGATTGACGGATTCAATGGCTGATCTGTTGCAGGACCTGGAAGACTTGAAGCGCGAGGCGGGCGCCGCTCTCGCCGCGGCCGACCGGCGCGAGCCGCTGGCCGCCTGGCATGGCGAGTACCTCGGCCGGCGCGGCCGGCTCGCCCAGCTCATGCGCCGGCTGGCCGAGGCGCCGGCGGCGGAGCGGGCGACGCTGGGCAGGGCGGCGAACGAGGTGAAGCGCGAGCTCGAGGAGAGCTACGCCGCCCGCCAGGAGGGAGTGCGGCAGCGCGAGCTCGAGGCGGCGCTCGAGGCGGAGCGGGTGGACGTCACCCTGCCCGGCCGGCCGGCGGACGTCGGCGGCCTGCACCCGATCACCCGCGTGCTGCGCGACGTCGGCGGCATCTTCGGCCGCATGGGATTCCAGATCTTCGACGGCCCCGAGGTGGAGACCGACGAGTACAACTTCGGACTGCTCAACATGCCCGCGGGCCATCCTGCCCGCGACATGTGGGACACCTTCTACACCACGATCCCGAACCTGATCCTGCGCACCCACACCAGCCCGGGGCAGATCTACGCCATGCGCTCCCAGGCGCCGGGGCCGCTGCGGGTCATCCTGCCGGGCAAGACCTACCGCTACGAGCAGGTCACCGCCCGCTCGGAGTCGATGTTCCACCAGGTCGAGGGCATCGCGGTCGGCGAGCACGTCTCCTTCGGCGACCTCAAGGGCGTGGTGGTCGGCTTTGCCGAGCAGATGTTCGGCGCGGGCCGGCGGCTGCGCTTCCGCAAGAGCTACTTCCCGTTCACCGAGCCCAGCGTCGAGGTGGACGTCAGCTGCATCCTCTGCGGCGGCGGCGGCTGTTACCTGTGCAAGCAGACCGGCTGGTTGGAGATCATGGGCGCCGGAATGGTGCATCCGCGGGTGCTGCGCGCCGGCGGCTACGATCCCGGCGAGGTCAGCGGCTTCGCCTTCGGCATGGGCCCCGAGCGCATCGCCATGCTCAAGTACGGCATCGCGGACATCCGCTATTTCTTCAGCAACGACGTCCGGTTGCTGGAATCCATCCGGTACTGATCCACCGCACCGGTCCGAGGAGCCCCGCATGCGGATCCCGATCTCCTGGCTGAAGGACTACGTGGACGTCGTCGAGAGCGTCGACGCCCTCGCCGAGCGGCTCACCCTGGCCGGCCTCGAGGTGGAGGCCATCCACCGCGCCACCGCCGCAACCACTGGCGCCGCGGGCTCTGCCGGCACCGCCGGAGCCACCGGCGGCGAGGTGCTGGAGATCGCGCTGACTCCCGACCTGGCGCGCTGTATGAGCGTCATCGGCGTGGCGCGCGAGGTGGCGGCGCTCACCGGCTCGCCGCTCCGCCTCCCGCCCGGCGTGGCCGGCGTGACCGGCGCGGCCGGCGAGGCCGCCCCCGCGGCCGGCGCCGCGGCGCGGACGGCGGGCGCGGCGGAGCTGGAGGTGACGATCGACGATCCCGGCCGCTGCCGCCGCTATCTCGGGGCGCTGGTGCGCGGGGTCGCGATCGGCGAGTCGCCGGAGTGGCTGCGGGAGCGCCTCCTCGCCGCCGGCATGCAGTCGATCGACAACGTCGTCGACGTCACCAACTACGTGATGCTGGAGCTCGGCCAGCCCCTCCACGCCTTCGATTACGACCAGCTGGCGGCTCGCGCCGCCGCCTCCGGCATGCCCCGGCCGTCGATCCGCGTGCGGGCGGCGGCGCCGGGAGAGAAGGTCACCACCCTCGACGGGGTGGAGCGGGCGCTCGACGACGGCGAGCTGGTGATCGCCGATGCCGCGGGTCCATTGGGGGTTGCCGGCGTCATGGGCAGCAGCGAGAGCGGCATCGCCGCGGCCACCCGCAACGTCCTGCTGGAAGCGGCCAGCTTCGAGGGCATCGCCGTCCGCCAGGCGGCGCGCCAGCTCAAGCTCCATACCGAGGCCAGCAGCCGCTTCACCCGCGGCGTGCCGGCCACTCTCAGCGCGGTCGCCCTGCGCCGCGCCGCCGAGCTGCTCGAAAGCCTCGCCGGCGGGCGCCTCGCCGCCGTCGTGGACTGCTATCCGGTGCCGCAGGCGCCCCGCCGCGCCTACCTGACGGCCAGCGAGGTGCGGCGCCAGCTGGGCGTCTCCCTGGAGCTCCCGGCGATTCGCGCCGCGCTCGAGCGGCTCGAGTTCCGGGTCGAGACCCTGCTGCCGCCGGTGCTGCCGACGCCCACCGGGGCCGGCGGCGCCGGCAGCCCCGAGGACGAGGCGATCGACGGCCTGCGCGTCGAGCCGGGCGAGGCCGTGCTGCGCTGCACCGCTCCCTGGTACCGGCTCGACGTGGAGGTTCCCGCGGACCTCACCGAGGAGGTGGCGCGGATCCTCGGCTATGCGGCGATCCCGGCGACGCGGCTCGCCGATCGGCTGCCGCCGGTCTTCCCCAGCCCGTTGCTCGAGACCGAGGAGCGCATCCGCGACGTCCTGGCGGGCTGCGGCCTGCAGGAGCACATCAACTACACGCTGACCACGCCGGAGAGCCACGAGCAGCTCGGCCTGCCGGCGCTGCCGGCGGCGAGCTACGTCACGCTCGGCAACCCGCTCTCGGCCAATCGCCGGGTGATGCGCCGCTCGATGCTGGTCTCGGCGGTCGAGGCCCTGCCCTACAACCTCCGCCATACCGGCCGCGTACGCTGCTTCGAGGTCGGCCGCGTCTACCTGCCCGAGGGCGGCGACGGCCTGCGCCCGCGCGAGGAGCGGCGGTTCAGCGTGCTGCTCACCGGCCCGCGGCGGCGCCCGAGCGTCCATGCCGATCCCGCCGGCGCCGAAGCGCTGGATTTCTTCGATCTCAAGGGCATCCTGGAGGCGCTGCTGGCCAGCCTGGGCCGCCTGGAGCGGGTGGAGTTCGTGCCCAGGCCGGGCGAAGCGCCCTTCGGTCCGCGCTGCGCCGAGCTGGCGACTGCCGCCGGCCGGCTGGGCATCGCCGGCGAGCTCCACCCGGTCGTCGCGGAGCGCTGCGGCCTCGGGGGCCGGCGGGTCTGCGTCGCCGAGCTGGCGATCGAGCCGCTGGTCGAGACCTCCTGGCGCCGGGAGGCGATGGCGCCGATCAGCAACTACCCCCCGGTGGTGGAGGACCTGGCCTTCGTGGTGCGCGAAGCGGTGGCCGCACATGACCTGGCGGCGGTGATCCGGCGCGCCGGCGGCCCGCTGCTCGCCGGCCTCGAGCTGTTCGACCTCTACCGCGGCGAGCCGCTGCCGCCGGGCGCGAAGTCGCTCGCCTTCCAGCTCACCTTCCAGAGTCAGGAGGCGACGTTGGGCAGCGCCGAGGTGGGGGCGGTGCGCCAGCGGATCGAGCAGGCGGTGGCCGAGAGCCTGGGCGGCAAGCTCCGCGCCTGAGCGCGCGGAGCGCCGCCGTGCGCTGCCTCAGGGACAGGTGGAAAAGGCTGCCGTGTCCTGGATGGGCAGGAAGGTCGTGTTCTGCGGGTTGGTGTAGGTCTGCACCGCGCCGGTCTGGGCATCCCTCACCGTCATCACCACGTTGACGTTGGTCAGGCCGCCGGCGAACACCCAGTAGTGGCCGCCCAGCGCGCAGCCGTCCAGCACCTTGACCACCACCTCGACGTTCGTTGCCGAGAAGAACCAGAGGAAGCCGGTGTCGTCGCTGACCCCGATCACCTGTGCCGTGCCGGAGCCGGCGCCGCTGGCGTCGAAGGTGGCCTTCACCTCGAAGCGGTTGTTGCTCCGGCAGAGGGTGGAGGAGTCGGCGGCGCACGGCGTGGTGTTCGGGGGTGGCTGCGTGCCCCCCGGCCAGTGGGCGAGCATCATCCCGCCGTCCACCGAGCCCAACCCGGTCACCTGGTCGTAGCCCGTGCCGCAGGTGTAGCCGGTGACGCCGGGCACGCTGTTGTTGCCGGTCTTGACGTCGTGGAAGACCGCCGGCCCGCTGCCGCCGAACTGGCTGGCGGCCAGCTGGTAGAAGATGGGGTTGGCGTTGCCCTGCCGACTCCCGGTCTTCTGCACCACCAGCGCCATCAGGCCGGCGAGCGAAGGCGCCGAGGCGGAGGTGCCGCTGAAGCTGAACAGCTGGCCCTCCTGGTAGACGAGGTAGCCGTCGTGCGCGGCGGTGCTCACCGAGACGTCGGGGACGTCGCGGTGGCCGTCGGCGGGGACCCCGGGCGCCGACTGCCAGCTGGGCTTGGCGAAGAAGTTGCTCTCCCCGCCACCGGTCGACCAGAGCTGGGAGCCGCCGGCGACGTTGGCGCTCTCGTTCCATCCCACCTCGGGGATATAGGACAGCGCCGAGGCCTGGGTGGTCGGGTCGTTGCTCGCCGCCCAGTAGGCGTTGGGGTTGGCGGTGTCGTTGAACTGCGTGCCGCCGGCGCAGGTGTTGTTGGGCGACGAGCAGGGGTTGTCGACCGCCCTGCCCGTGCCCTTCTTGCTGGAGGGGTCGTCACAGTCCGAGGCGCCGGAGTCGCCCGCCGCCGAAAACGAGGTGATCCCCTGCGCCGCGGCCTGCGCCAGCAGGTTGTCATAGAAGACCAGCCCGGCCGCCCCGGTCTCCGCCTCGCAGAGGCCGTAGCTGGTGGTCATGACCGGAGCCACGTTCTGGTTGACGATGTACTCTGCCGACAGCACCACGCCGTCGGAGGAGTTGGTCGATTCCGAGATCACCAGCTTGACGGTCGCTCCCGGAGCCACGGCGCCCGCCCATTGGGTGTCGAGGTCCGACTCGCCCTCGTCGTCGCTCGAAGTTCCCGGATCCGGGCCGTTGTGGACGAAGACCGGGTCGTTGGCGGGAAGTCCGAAGCTGCTGCGGAAGGTCTGGACGTCGGACAGCTGGATGTCGGTGCGCGCCACGACGGCGATGGACTGGCCGGAGCCGGTGTTGCCGGAGGCGAAGGCCGAGTTGAGATCGTAGATGGTGGCGAAATCGGCGGGCGCCAGGAAATGGCTCCCTCCCTGGCTGAACAGCGGGCTCATCTTCAACGCCGGGTGGGTGCCGTTGTGATGTGCCGGCCGCGGGAAGCTGTGCAGAGAGACCACGCCGCCGACCAGGCCCGCCAGGCCGCGCGGGATCGACGGGTCGACGGAGTTGGCATGACGGACCGTGCCGCCCACCTGGTAGTCGTGCATCTCGGTGCCGAACGCCCGCTCGACCTGGGATGCCGTGCCGCTGAAATTGATCCAGCCGCGGCCCTTGGCCACTTCCTCGACGATGAAGCCGTGCGCCGCGAGCCAGCCGGTGACGAGCTCGAGATCGGCGTCCGCCAGGCCGAACCGAGCTCCGAACTCCTCGGGGGTGAGCCAGCGGTGGAAGCGGGGCGACGCCGGATCCTGCTGGTCCCGCAGCAGCTGCGCGATCTGCGCCTGGGCGCCCGGCCGCGGCTCGAGTTGCAGGATCATCCGCGCCATCGGCAGCTTGGGGTCGGAGCGGCCGATCTCGAGCTCCGGCCGCGCCAGCGGCGAGACGTTGCCGTGCAGGACCACCCGCTCGGCGTCGTTGATGCGGGCCGGCACGGGGCCGCCGGCGCCCGGTGCCGCCGCGCCCTGGCCGTAGGCGGCGGCGGCGAGGGTCGAAAGAAGGGCTGAGAACAGCGCACAATGGGACCTGAGCATCATCGTCGTCCTTTGGCTTGAAACCGTGGCACGAGCGCGGTGGGGACGGCAGGCCCCCGGAGCGGCGGTTGGTAGGTGAAGCAATCCAAGACGGAAAGTATACGCGCGCGCCGGCGCGAACGTTTGGTGCCGGCTTCAGGCGGCGGTCGGCCGTGCGGAGGGCGGCGGCGAGAGCGCCAGGTCCAGCACGCGAGAGCCCGAGCGCTGGTCGAGGTCGTGCAGCTCGACGAACTGCAGGCCCATGCCGCGCGGCGCCCGCCACTGCTGGCGCCAGCGGACGACGGCGCAGGCCGAGAATGGGGTGTGGTCGCCGTCGCCGCCGGGGAAGACCTGGAGCGACACCACGGTGCCGACGGGGAACGGATGGCGGGTCGCGATGAACAGGCCGCCCAGCGAGAGGTTCTCGGCCACGCCCAGAAGGTAGCGCCGATCCTCGGGCCGCGCCGGCGCCACCCGATAGATCACCTCGGTGCCGGGAAGGATGGAGCGATAGTGGCGACGCAGGTCCTCATCCATGGGCTGATCTCCTTGGTGCACTGTGGTTTGCCGCTGCTGGCCGGTGCCACTTCGGTCTCCGCCCAGGCCGGAGAAGGGCCACATCAGTCGCTCGCACCGCCGGCCGCTCCGGCCGCCGAGAAGCCGTTCTCGCGGCCGGCGCAGCTGCCGCTGGCGGCGATCTGCGGCGTGTCGCCATGGCCATTGTCGCTTGGCCCGGCCCGCCGCAGGCTGGCGACCGCCGCTGCGAACGCCTCCTCGACCGAGACGAAGCCGTTGCCCTTGGCGTCGGTCTCCGCCGTCACCGCCGCCAGCCACAGCGGCCTGACGAAGGGCTCGCAGCGCGCTTCGTGGCGATCGTCGGCGCTCGATACGGCGACGACGTTGCGGCCGAGAGCGACGGCGGCCTTGACGAAGCCCCCCGAGTAGCACTGGTCGGCGATCAGGATCAGCTTGCCGAAGGGCAGCTCGCCCAGGCGGTGCATCAGCTCGTGGTCGGTGATGGCGCCGCCCCTCAGCTCCAGGCTGGTGCGGCCGAACATCCGGTAGCCGTGTCCGGTCAGGTAGACCAGCAGCAGGTCGCCCGGCCGCAGGCGCCCGCGCAGCTCGGCGAGCGCCTGACGCAGGCCGGCGTCGGTGGCCGGGCGGCGCCACGGAACGGGCGCGCCGGCAGCGGCAGCGGCGGGGGAGGCGGAGGCGGGGGGCGCACCTGCCGCCAGGACGAACGTGTTGCGGGGTGGGTAGCCCAGTTGCGAGAGGCTCGCCAGCGCCAGCGTGACGTTGTAGTTGTGGGTGAACGAGTCGTCGGCGTTGAGGATCAGCGCGTACTGCGCGGCGGCGACCGGGGCGGCGGCGACCGGAGCTGCGACGGCGACCGGAGCCGCGCCACCGACAGGAGCGGCGACCGGCGTGGCGGCCAGCGGCGTCGCGGCTGCCAGCGGCGTCGCGGCTGCCAGCAGCGTCGCGGCTGCCAGCAGCGCCAGCAGCGCCCATGCGGCCCGCGGTGCCAACCCGCGCCGTTGCTGCCCGGGTGTCGCGGCGTCGTGCAGCGGATGCATGGTCCGGTCGCTCATGGCTGGCTCCTCGATCGATGGTCCCAGCGTAGCGGCCGCACCACGGCGCCGCCATCGGACGGCCTGCCGAACCGGGATGAGCGATGGCGGACATGAGCTGTAGGACAAAAGGCGACAACCGGCACCGTCTCGAGCCCTCCGGCACGGCGGTGCGGCGGCGGCGAGCGCCGCCCACCGCGGCGGCCCAGCCCTGGCGCACGCCGGCCGGGGGCGCCCGAAACGGCCGATCGGGCTCCCGGGCCGCCCAGCGCGGCTGCGCGGCGGCGCGGGCGGCCGAGCGGGCGGCCGGGAAGGTCAGGGCGCGAACTCCTGCCCGAGCGCCGGCAGCGGCTGGCGGCCGGCGCTCGAACCGGTTTCGAGGCCGTAGATCCGCTCGAGCTCGGCGATGCGTCCCAGGGCCGCCGGCGAAAAGGGGATGCGGCCGGCAAAGGCGTGCAGCACGATGCCCTCCAGCAGGTCGCCCAGCGTCAGGTCATGCAGCTCGGCCAGCGCCTTGAGCACCTTGACCAGCCGCTTCTCCATGCGCACCCCGGTCTGCACGCGCTCGCGGCCGGACCCTGGAGGGTGGGCGGCCTGCACCCGCTCGCGGCCGGACCCGGGAGGGTCGGCGCCCTGCACCCGCTCGCGACCGGACTCGGGAGGGTCGGCGGCCTGCGCCCGCTCGCGGCCGGACCCGGGAGGGTGGGCGGCGAGCCGGCGGGGGTTCTCGGTATTTTCCGGGTTTCCCGGGTTTCCCGGGTTTCCCGGGTTCTTCGAGTTTTCCGGGTTCTCCGGGTTTCCCAGATTCTCCGGGTTCTCCGGGTTCTTGGACGTGTCCTGCCCTTGCAGAGGCTCCGACATGGATCTCCTCTCCCGGCCCGCATCGCCGCGAACCGTGCATGGCCGCCAGCGCACCCGGCCCTATTCATCCAGACGGAAAATGGGGTGGATCCGAGGACAGCTGACTCTCGCCCGAGTGCGCGCGACCGCCGGCGCCTCCGGCATCGGCGGCACCGGTGACCGCGGTCCCACCGGCGCCACCCGGATCGGGGTCGCCGGGCGCGATGGCCGGCGCCGGTGCGGCGGCAAGCTCGCGGCGCAGCTCCAGGGCCTCGATGGCGAAGGCGGCAAACAGCAGCAGCAACGCGCTCACCGCGAGGCCGGCCAGGACGCCGCGCGGCAGGTCGCCGTCGCGGACGATGCGCGCCCAGCCGACCAGCAGGACGATCGCGGCGGCGAACAGGGCGGCGGGCCACCGCCAGTGGGGCCGATCGCGGGTGAGCACCAGGGTGGCGGCGCCGTAGGCGGTGGCGGCCACCAGAGCGTTGCCGCTGAGCAGGCCGGAGACGATGCGCAGCGCACCATCCGGGGAGAGGAGCGCGCGGCCAAGGTCGGCGGAAAGGGCCAGCGCGACCACGTAGGCCGCCGTAACCACCAGGCCCTGTGCCCGGCGCCGCCGGGCGAAGCACCAGGCCGCCAGCAGCAGCACCGCGCCGAGCACCACCGGCGCCGAGCCGATGACCGCGAACACCGCCAGCAGGCCGTGGACCAGCGGCCCGCCCAGCGCCTCCAGCCGCTCGGCGAGGTGCGCGTCGAAGCGGTTGGCGCGGTGAGCGACCACTCTGCCGGCGACCCGCGTCAGGGTCCCGAGCACGATCAGCTCGATGACCAGCAACCCCAGCTGGCCGCGAGTGAAGCCGCCGCCGAGCGATTCGCGGACCCACAGCCGAACCCGGTCGCGGTGGCGCTCGGCGGCACGCAACAGCAGCAAGGCGGTCGCCAGCACCAGCACCGAGAGGCCGGCGCGGCCGATCCAGTGCTCGATCCGGCCCCAGCTCTCGCCGAAGGCGTAGCCGACCAGCCCGACGCCGGTCGCCCAGAGCAGGCAGGCCGCCGCGTCCACCGCCGCGAAGCGCCGCCAGGGGATGCGGCTGATGCCCGCGAACAGCGGCGCAAAGGCGCGCACGCCGGACAGGAAGCGGGCGATCAGCACCGTCTTGGTGCCATGGCGGGCAAAGAACCGGTCGATCGACTCGAGGCGTCCGGCGGTCAGGCCGACCCAGCGCCCGTAGCGCTCCACCAGGTCGCGCCCGCCGCGGCGGCCGATCCAGTATCCGGTGTTGTCGCCGGCGACAGCGGCCAGAAAAGCGGCCGCCAGCACCCAGCCGAGAGGAAGCGATCCCTGGCGGGCGAAAAAACCGCCCGCCAGCAGCACCGTTTCGCCCGGCACTGGCACCCCGCAGCCTTCGAGGTAGATGCCGACGACGATCACGGCGAGGCCATAGCTCGCGAAAGCGGTGACCAGCCAATGGCTCATGAGGCGCGGGAGGAGTGCACGCGTCGTGCCGCGACGCGACACCCTACCGGGGTTCTCCTTGCAAGGATAGGGCGGAGGGGTTGCAAAATAGAGTTAGAAGGGATATTATATGTCCTGTGACCGCCCAAAACCTTCTCCCGATCGGCTGGAGAAGCCGCAATGGCAGGACTGCACGTCTGCGCGGGCCAATACCGGAGGGTGCTGTTTTCCCATGGAGACGACATGATCAAGAGCCTGATGCAATGTGAGTGCGGCAACAAGCCCACGGCCAGAAGTCTTTCCTACCTGAGAGGCCGCTGGTTCTGGGTGGTCTGCAATGCTTGCCAAGCCCGCTCTGCGGACCGTACCACTCTCGACGATGCGGTGGCGGATTGGAACCTGCGGGTCAAGCGGGGTCAAACCGAGGTCCGGCAGCCCCGCGTCAAGCTGCGGCGCCAGGCCTGACCCACCGGCGCCAGGCGCCGCCAGCCATAGGCCCATGTCAGGCAACGCCGGCGAGAGCCGGCGGGCGCGGTTGGTGGCCGTGGCGGGATCCCGGCTCGTCGGCCGGTGATGTGGCGGGATGGTCCTGGTAGAGATCCCAGGTCGCCACCTGCCGGCGCAGTAGGGACGGCCATGGTGGCGATCCCGGCTCGCCACCTGCCGGCGCAGTGGGGCAGTCGCCGTCGGTTCCCTGGTCCATCGGCGGGGGACCGATCGCTTCAGGGCGCGGGCTGCGGATCACCGTGGTCTCATGGGGTAGGCCTCTGATGGCTGCGGGCACCACCTGCCGCAGCCGCCGATCCCCATTCCGGGGTGCCGTGAAGGTTCTGGCACTGCCTCCCACCTGTCTTTCTCCTTCCTACCTTTTGGCGTTCACCCCCACCCCCTCGGCGTAGCGAGTCCAGGGACCCCCCCTGAGACGGACGCCTGAGACGGACGGCGAACGCCGTTCCTCTCCGGGCTCGTCCCCTTTCCTGACGGCGCGACTCCCGCCCTGCATCTTCCGATCCGCCCGAGGTGTGTCCACGCCCACGCACCTGAAGTTCAAGCCATCGATAGTCTTGACTAGTATGTAGTTCACAATATAGTCTACTCCATGGCGGTTGGCAGGTACGCCGAGGGAGGGTAGACGATGGACACCGAGAGTGCTGAGCTGCGCAAGTTCCGCAAGGAGCTGAACGCCGGGGCGGTATCCCTGGTGCTCCTGTCCCTGCTGGAGCGGGCCGCGGCGCCCATGTACGGCTACCAGATCGGGCGCTGCCTCGAAGAGCAGGCCGCGGGCGCGCCCCTGGTCAAGCAGGGGACTCTGTATCCGCTGCTGCGCACGATGGAGGGGCACGGGCTGCTGAGCAGCGAGGTCGAGCCCTCGATCACCAGCCCGCCGCGGCGCTACTACACCATCACCGGGCAGGGCCGCCAGGTCCTCCCGCTCTGGCGCAACGCCTGGGAGCAGACACGAGATTTCGTGGACGCCATCCTGGGGAACCCGCAGCCGCACGAGACCGCCGCCACCGATCCGGCCGGCGAAGGGAGCGACCATGCCTGAGACGAGCGGAGAGGTCAGGACCATCCAGGAATACCTGGAGCGGCTGCGCGACGAGCTGACGGGCAGCGATCCGGCACTGATCCAGGACGCCCTCTACGATGCCGAGGACTACCTGCGCAACGCGACCACCGGCGCCGGCCCGGGCGACCCCGCCGCGGCAGAGGAGGCCGCCGGCCGGCAGGCGGCATTGCAGCGGGCCATCCAGCGCTTCGGCACGCCGCGCGAGGTGGCCGAGGCCTACAACGAGACCGAAGCGCGGGTGGCCGTCGCTCTCGCCCAGCCCGTCGCGACACCGGCGACGGATGCGGGCCGGCGCGTCCTGGGCATCTTCCTCGACCCGCGGGCCTACGGCTCGTTGCTCTACATGTTCCTGTCGCTGGCGACCGGCATCCTCTATTTCACCTGGGCGGTGACCGGGCTGTCGCTGTCGATCGGCTTCAGCATCCTGATCATCGGCCTGCCGTTCTTTCTCTTCTTCCTCGCCAGCGTGCGGGTCTTCTCGCTGATGGAGGGCAGGCTCGTCGAGTCCCTGCTCGGCGTGCGCATGCCGCGGCGGCCGCCGTTCGCGACCACCGAAGGGTCGGTGTGGGCGCGGCTGCGCTCGTGGCTGACCGACGGCAGGACTTGGACGACCCTGCTCTACATGGTGCTCAAGCTGCCACTGGGAGTCGCCTCGTTCGTCATCTTCACCGTCCTGCTGTCGATCGCGCTGACGCTGCTGGCGGCGCCGGTCGTGCAGGTCTTCTTCGACCAGCCGCTGATCACGCTCTACCGCGACCACTACCTCTACGTGCCGATCTGGGGCTTCCCGCTCTTCTGGCTGGCGGGTGCGCTCGACCTGCTGCTGATCATGCACCTCGCCCGCGCGCTCGGCCGGGCTCAGGGCGCGATCGCCAAGGCGATGCTGGTGGCCGCCTGAGGCGCGGCGGCCTGGGGAAAATCGGCGCCCGGCGTATGGCATGATGCGCCGATGCCCGAGCGCGCGGCCGAGGACCGGCGGCTGGTCCGCTTCACCGGCATCTGCCTGGCGCTGCCGGAGGCCGCCCGCCGCCTGCACGGCGATCACGCGGCCTTCCTGGTCCGTGACAAGACCTTTGCCTACTTCCTCGACAACCACCATGGCGACGGGATCGTCGGCGTCACCTGCAAGGTGGCCGCCGGCGAGAATGCGGACCTGGTGGCGCGTGCCCCCGGCAGGTTCTACCTGCCCGCCTACGTGGGATCGCGAGGTTGGGTAGGGCTGCGCCTCGACGCCGGCGAGATCGACTGGTACGAGGTGGCCGAACTGGCGGCCGACAGCTACCGGCTGGTCGCGCCCAAGCGCCTGGCTGCGCTGACCAGACCCATGCGCTCCTGAGCCATGGACGCGACGCGCGCACCGGTTGCCCGGCGGCGCCCGCCGCTGCCCGCGGCCCTGGCGATCACCATCTCGCTGCTGGCGCTCGCCTGGGCAGCGCAATGGGTGCCGCTGCCGGGCGTCACCGGCGAGCCGATGTCGTTGCCGATGCTGCGGCACTTTCGGCTGAGCATCGCCGCCCTCGGCACCGTGCCGCTGGTCGCCGGTTTCCTGCTGATCGAGCTGCTGTCGTTCATCCCGCCCGGCCGTCGGCTCCGCGAGGCGGGCGCCAGCGGCAGGGCGCGGTTGAATCGGGCGGCCCTTGGCTTGAGCCTGGCCTTTGCTGCCTTCCAGGCGGCCGGGATCGCCCTGTCGCTCGAGAAGATGTCGAATCCTGCGGGCCTGCCCCTGGTCGACCATCCGGGAGCAGCCTTCAGGATCCTCATGGTCGCGACCCTCACCGCCGCGACCGCGGCGACCTTCGCCCTGGCGACGGCGATCGGCGATTGGGGGGTCGGCAACGGTTTCTGCTGGCTTGTCGCGGGCGGCATCCTGCAACCCGTGGTGCGCTCCTGGTGGCCCGGACCGGGCCACCAGATCCGCGGCGAGCCGGCGGAGCTGCTGGTCGGGGCGCTGTGGATCCTGCCGCTGGTGGCGCTTGCGGCCTGGGTCGAGCTGCGGCGCGTCGAGGTCCCGGTCTCGACGCCGGCGGCGGAGACGTTGGCGCTGCGGCTGCCGACCTATCCGCAGGGCGTGGCGCCGGCCGCCTGGGCGCCGGCGGTCCTGGGCGCGGTGATCCCGCTCTGGTCGCTGCTTCCGAGTGGACCGTCGCCGCTGTCGACGCTCACGCCGTTCGAAGCGGTGGCGGGCAGGGTGCTGCTCGTACCCGCGCTGTCGTTGCTCTGCTTCGCCCTGTTCGGCGACCATCGCCGCCTGGCCTCCCATCTGCGGTCCGCCGCGGTCCCGGCGCCGGCTGCCGAGAAGATCCTCGACGGGCAGCTGGTTCGCCTCACCGGCTGGTTGACCCTGGGGTCGGTCGCGGTCTACCTGATCGAGCACTTCCTCCCCGCTGCTCCGGGCCTCGACCTGGTCTCGATCGTCATCCTCACGGCGATCGCGCTGGACCTGCGCGCCGAGCTCGAGTTCCGCCGCCGGGTCCTCGATGCCGTGCGCCTGGAGCAGCTCGACAACGTCCATCTCGCCTCGTGCCTGCAGGCGCTCTGCGGCGCGTACGGCATCCCCACGCTCGCCCGGGCGCAGCACTTCCGCGCGCTGTTCTACTTCTTCTGGCCGCTGGTCAAGATCGATCTCCTGGTACCCGCGGAGCGCTGGGAGGAGGCCGCGGCGCTGCTCGCGGCGCAGGAGATCCAGACGGTCTGAGCGCTGGCCGCTTGCGAACCCTACCGTCCTGCTGTATCATGACTGTGGTACAGTTGCTTTCGGCGATCCCCGATGGCCGGGCATCGTCAGCGACCCGCGAGGCGCACGCACCGTCATGGACGCCGGCTTTCGCATCGACCCCTCGGATGCTCGCCCCATCTGGCGACAGATCGAGGAGAACGTGCGCCAGCTGGTTGCCAGCGGCATCCTGCCGCCGGCGACGGCCGTCCCCTCGGTGCGCGATCTCGCGCGCAGCCTGACGGTCAATCCCGCCACCGTCGCCAAGGCCTACCAGCGACTCACCGACGCCGGCGTGCTGGCGGTGCGCCGCGGCGACGGCACCTACGTTGCCGCCGCGCCGCCCGTCTTCAGCGCCGAGGAGCGCGTCCGGCGCCTCGACGTCGAGGCCCGCCGCTACGTCAACGCCGCGGTCACTCTGGGCGCCACGCCGCGAGAATCCGCGGCCGCCCTCGCCACGGCCTGGTCCGCGCTGGGCGCGGCACCCGCCGGCAGCGAGGCGGTGAATGCCACCGCTGCTCCGGATACTCCCCGCCCCCGAGATGGCGGCAACGAAGGAGAACCATGACGACAACGGGCGCCCTGGCCGCGGCGGCAGCACCGTCGCACCTGCTCTCTCCAACGGTCGGCGCGGCGGCAGCCGCGGCAGCGGCATCCGGCGCGGCGCCACCGCTCGCCGTCGAGGCGATGACCGTGCGCTACGGGCGCACCACCGCCGTCGACCGGGTGTCGCTGGCGCTTGCCGAGGGCGGCGTCTATGCGCTGCTCGGCCGCAACGGCGCCGGCAAGTCGTCGCTGGTGCGCTGCCTGCTCGGCCAGCAGCGAGCCACGGCCGGCTGCGCCCGGATCTTCGGCCGCGACGTCTGGCGCCATCGCGCGGCGCTGATGGCCGAGGTCGGCGTCGTGCCGGAGCAGCCCGACGCGCCGCCGGGCGCCTCGGCGCGCCGGCTCGCCCGCCTCTGCCGTCGCCTCTATCGCGGTTGGGACGACGACGGCTTCGAGCAGCGGCTGCGCCGCTTCGCCGTCCCGCCCGAGCTGCCCTTCGGGCGCCTGTCGAAGGGTCAGCAGCGGCATGTGACGCTGGCCCTCGCCCTGGCCGGCGGCCCGCGGCTGCTGATCCTGGACGACCCCACCCTCGGTCTCGACGCGGTGGCGCGCCGGGCCTTCTTCGAGGAGATCGTCGGCGAGCTCGCCGACCGCGGGATCTCCATCTTCCTCACCAGCCACGAGCTGCCCGCGGTCGAGCGTATCGCCGAGCGGGTCGGCATCCTCGACGGCGGGCGATTGCTGGTCGACGAAGACCTCGAACGGTTGAAGCATCGCCTGCGCCGCATCCGCCTGCCGCGCGCGGCGGCGGCCGGGTCGGCGACGGGGGAGGCCGCGGACGCCGCCCTCGAAGCGCTCGCGCCGCTGCGTCGCGAGACCCGCGATTGGGGTGTCGAGGTCGTGGTCGGCGCCTATGACGACCGCCGCTTCGAAAGGCTGCGGGCCGCGGTTGCGGGAGGCGCCGCGACCGTCAGCTCGCTGACGCTCGAGGAGATATTCACCGCGCTGGTGGGCCACGACCCGGCCGCCGCGGCGCCGGCCGATGCGCCGGCTGCCGCGCCAGCCGGGCGGGCCACGGGAGGATCGCCATGGCAGGTCTGATCGCCATCCTGCGTCACGAGATCGCCCAGCGCCGCCAGCTGCTGCTCGCCGGCGCCCTGGTCGGCCTGATGCCGTTCGCCGCCCCCCTCGTGTCCGGCACGGCGCCGGCCGCCGTCCCCGAGCTGCGAGACACGGTCGCCCTGTTCCTGGCGGCGGCATTCTCGGGCCTGGCGGCGATCGTCCTCGGCGCCACCGTCCTCGGCGCGGACCTCGCCGAGGGACGCCTCGGCTTCTTCTTCTCCCGCCCGCTGGCGGGATGGGCGATCTGGGGCGGCAAGCTCGGCGCCGCGATGGCCTGCGCCTGGGCGGCGGGAGGGCTCGCGCTGCTCCCCGCGCTGCTCGCCGCCGGCGGCGGCAGGCTGCTGCACAACCCGATGGTGCCGGCCGTCTGGCTCGGCGCCTGGGCGCTGGCCCTGCCGGTCGTGGTCC
>DATGHG010000339.1:0-8391 GCA_035308185.1 Thermoanaerobaculia bacterium
AGGAACAGGAAGAGCGCCGGGTACTCGTCGCTCCGCCACTCCTCGCGCACCGCGCGGTAGAACGTTCCGAGCACCGCGCGGTCGCGCACCAGGCGGCGGTTGACGAAGACGAACTGGCGGCGGCCGCGTACCGTCTCCGGCGAGCCCACGAAACCGCCGATGCGCTCGATTCGCTCGCCGGCGGGAAGAGCGCCGAGCGGAACGCCCGCTTCGCCGGGCCCGCCGACTCCGCCCGGTCCGCCCGACCCGGCGGGCCGACCGCTGTCACCGATCGCCGTCAGCTGCGCCGCCAGCGCCTCGCCGAACAGCGCGGCGATGCGCTGGCGCTGCCCGGCGGCCTCTGCCATGCCGCCGCCGAACCCGGCGGCCTCTGGCCTGCCGTCGGACCCGGCGGCCTCTGACACGCCGCCGCCAGTCCCGGCGGCGAGGCCCGGCGCCGCGGCGGGCGGCAGCACGTCGAGCAGCACCCGGTCCTCGTGCAACACCCGCCAGCGCACGTCGGGGCGCGCCAGCGCGTAGCCCTGCGCCACCTCGACGGCGCGCCGCAACTCGGTCTCGGGAGACTTCAGGAACTTGCGCCGCGCCGGCACGTTGAAGAACAGCGAGCGCACGTCCAGCGTGGTGCCGCGCGGCCGCGCCAGCGGCTCCGCCACCCGCACCCGGCCGCCTTCGATCAGCACCCGCCGCCCGAGACCGGAACCCTCGGCGGTGGTCAGCTCCACCCGCGCCACCGAGGCGATCGCGGCCAGCGCCTCGCCGCGGAAACCCAGCGTGCCCACCCGCTCGAGGTCGGCGAAGCTGGCGATCTTGCTGGTGGCGTGCCGGTCGAAGGCCAGCAGCGCGTCGTCGGCGCCCATGCCGCAGCCGTCGTCGGCGACGGCGATGCGACTCTTGCCGCCGGCCTCGAGCAGCACCTCGACCTGGCGCGCGCCGGCGTCGAGCGCGTTCTCGATCAGCTCCTTCACCACCGAGGCCGGCCGCTCGACCACCTCGCCGGCGGCGATCTGGCTGACCAGCGGATCGGGCAGCAGGCGGATCCTCGACATGCGGGCATTGTAGCGGCCCGCCATCAACAAGTAACCGCGGCGTCACCGCGCGGCGCCACCGGCGTCACCCGGCCTTCTCAATGTTTCGACAGGATCGCCTTCACGGGCGTTCGCGCCCAGGTCGAGACTCTTGCTCCGGGCTCCCCCGGGAAAGGAAGACAGGGATGACGATGAGAAAAACGGCTGCGCTCGGCGGCCTCCTCGCCGCACTCTTCACGCCTGCGGCCTTCGCCGCGGAAGGACCCGTGCCGCGGGGCGTTCCCCACCTGGATCACGTGTTCCTGATCATGATGGAGAACCACGGTTACTCCCAGATCGTCGGCAATCCGTTCGCGCCGTACGCCAACGTGCTGGCCCAGTCCGCCAACGTGGGGACGAACTATTTCGCGGTCGCCCACCCCAGCTCGACGAACTACCTGGAGGTGGTGGGCGGCTCGAATTTCGGCGTGCACACCGACAACGCCCCCGACTGGGGCAGCACCACCTGCGTCACCAACCTCGCCTCGGGGATCGTCGCCACCGACAACCCGCCGAGCCCGAACATCTGCCCGATCGCGGGCACCGGCACCGACGCGGCGACGCCGGCCGTCGACCTGACCAACGAGACCAGCGGCCCTCCGGGCGAGAACAACCTCGACGGCGTGATGTCGATCCCGGCCGCCGCCAACACCTCCGGCAAGATGATCGGCGATCAATTGGCCGCCGCCCGGCTGTCCTGGAAGAGCTACCAGGAGAGCCTGCCGCTCGCCGGCGCCGCCAACGTCACCTATAGCGACGGCTTCTTCACCGATCGCACCGACTTCTCGGCGGTCGGCCTGTCGGCGAGCGACCTCGTCTTCCTCTACGCCGCCAAGCACAATCCTTTCGTTTATTTCAAGAGCGTGCAGCAGGGCTCGAACCCGAACAACAGCATGGCCAACGTGGTCGGCTTCGACGGCCCGCAAGGGCTGTATGCGGATCTCCGGACCGGGCGCGTGCCGACTTTCTCGTTCATCGTGCCGAACCAGTGCAACGACCAGCATGGGCGGGGCAACGCCGGCGCCACCTGCGCCTTCGACCCGAACGACAACGGCACGCAGGACGGTCTCAACCCGGCCCTCATCTACCGCGGCGACGTCGCCCTGCAGACGATCGTCGAGGCGATCAAGAGCTCGCCGGTGTGGAAGAGCCACGGCGACAACGCCATCGTCGTGATGTGGGACGAGAACGATTACAGCGTGTCGCCGAGCATCAACAAGGTGCTGATGATCGTCGACACCAACTACGGCGTCCACGGCGTCGAGAGCTCGGTCCTCTACACCCACTTCTCCCTGCTGAAGACGCTCGAGGGCGGCTTCGGGCTGCCCTGCCTCAATCACGCCTGCGACTCGAGCAGCCAGGTGATGTCGGACCTCTTCGCCCGCTAGCCGGCGCCCCCGGCGGCCGACCCTCCCACCGCGCCGCTTCCGGGCGCGCCCTGCCGCCAGGCGCCGGTCACCGGCGCCGGCGGCAGCCTTGCCAACTCCGCGGCAATGTCAAAATCGCAATTCGAAATCTGTCATGCTCGCATATTATTGACAGTGTTTTTATGATATAGCTATATTTCTATCCGGCTCGGCCACCTCTGGCCGTAGACCACGCATAGGAGGCTTCCGATGGGCAGATCCCTGGTATCGGCAACGATCCTCGCCGCGATCCTCAGCACCTCGGCCGCGCTGGCCACCACCTGCAACCTCGACTGGCGCAACACCGGCACCCAGACCGCCGACGACCTGGCGCTGGTGCTCCCCGGGCTGAACACCATCACCCAGTGGTATGACGGCACGCCGGGGTGCGACGACGTGTTCGGCGCCGCCAGCGCCACGCAAGCGGGGGGCAACACGACGCTGCACTGGACCAATCCGGCGACTTCCATCCCGCCCGACCCGCACGGCACCTCGCCGCAGGTCCACGTCGGCTGGACCACGTCCGACAACACCTGCCCCCAGCAGGTCACCGGCTACTGGACCGATAAGAACGGCAACGCGATCCCCGGCAGCTTCGTCGCCGTCGTCGTCGATCACGTGACCCCCACGGAAATCGCCATCACCAATACGCTCAGCAGCCCCATCACCATCGCCAACGTCCGCTTCGCTCAAGTCTCCTCGCCGGTGGCGTTGCCCGCTCTCAACCGCTGCAACCAGGCGCTGGTGGGCCAGTTGCAGACCCTCTCGGACGGCGGCGTGCTCAACGCCGGCCAGACGCTCCACGTCCCCATCCCGAACCCGCCCTGCTACGAGTGCAACGTGGTCGTGAACTACGACGTTTCAGGCGCGGCGCTCGACGCGGTCGCCGGCGTCTGGGCCGCGGACGTCACCCCCGGCCAGCCGTAGCGGCCACCTCCGCGCCCAACGCGCCCAACGCGCCGGTTGCCGAAGGCAGCGCTCCGGAGCCCCATCGGCCCCCCCCCGGCCCCCCGGCCCCACGGCCCGGGGGCCGTGCTCCGCGCCGTCTTCGCCGCCGCCCGGGAGCCGCGCGCCGCATGCTATACTTGGCGCCGCCCAGCCCGCCAAACCTCGCCCTTACAGTGCTCCCGGACCGCGCCGCCAGCCGCACCATCGCTCGTGCCTTGCCGCCGGCCGACCACCGGCGAGAGCTGGAGCACAGCCGGCGCCAGCTGCTGGCGGCGATCGGCACCGGCGACGGCTTCACCTATGTCCGCGGCGTCGGCAATCGCGGCGACGAGCTGATCCAGGCCGGCACCAGGCAGCTGCTCGCCGGCCGCGCCTACCGGGAGATCGGCTTCGAGGAGGTCGCCGCGGCCAGCGGCGAGCTGGCGGTGATCTCGGGCGGCGGCGCCTGGTGCCGCAGCTACCACGAGATCATGCCGCGGGTGCTGGCGCTGGCCGAGATGCGCTTCGCCCGCGTCGTCGTCCTGCCATCGTCGTTCGAGCCCGCCGAGGAGGCGGTGCGCGACGTGCTGTCGCGCAGCCGCGCCCTGATCTTCGCGCGCGAGCGGGAATCCTGGCGCCAGATCCGCGGCCTGTGCGACGCGCGGTTGGCGCACGACTGCGCGTTCTATTTCGATTTCACTCCCTTCGTCCGCGCCGGCGAAGGGGTGCTGCATGCTTACCGCCGCGACCGCGAGTCGAGCGCGAGCTTCGCCCTGCCGCCCGACAACGTCGACATCTCGGAGGCGTGCGCGGCGCTGCCGGACTGGCTGCAGCAGATCGCCGGCGCCGCGCTGGTGCGCACCGACCGCGCGCACGTGATGATCGCCGCGGCGCTGCTCGGCAAGGCGGTGGAGTATCGCGCCTCGGACTACCACAAGGTGCCGGCGATCGCCGAGTTCGCCCTCGCCGACTTCGCGGTGCACGCCGCGCCGCCCGAGCGCCAAATGCTGGCGCTCGCGACGCCCGGGCCGGCGGCGCCCGCGGATGGCGCCGCGGACGGCGCCACGAAGGACGCCGCGGACGGCGCCACGGAGGACGCCGCACCCGCGGGCAGCCAACCGCTCGACGCCCTGCGGCGCGAGCTGGCCGCCCATGCCGAGGCGAGTCTCCGGCGGCTGCCGGCCAGCCTGCTGGCGGGCGGCGGCGAGCCGCGGCTGACGGTGGTGACGTTGTCGCGGGACCGGCCGCGGCAGCTGGCGGCCGCGCTCGCCTCGCTGCGCCGCTGCGCCCGCCTCCCCTTTCACCTGCTGGTGATCGACAACAACTCGTCGACGGCGGCCAGGGATGCCGTGCGCCGCTCCTGCCGCGCGCACGGCGCCGAGCTGGTCGAGCTCGACCGCAACCTGGGTTGCGCCGGCGGACGCCAGCTTGGCGTCGACCGCTCGACCACCGAGTACGTGCTGTTCCTCGACGACGACGCCGAGGTCTTTGCCGGCAGCCTCGAGCACCTGGTGCAGGTCCTCGACGGCGATCCCGACGCCGTCGCCTGCGCCGGCAACGTCGTCCTTCCCGACGGGCGGGTCCAGCTGTGCGGCGGCGACTACCGCGAGGACGGCGCCGTGCTCGCCCTGACGCCGCTCGGCCGCGGGCTGCGCTTCGACGATCCCGCGCTCGGCAGCTCCGGCCCCTGCCGGTGGGTGGGAGGCGCGCTGCTGCTGGCGCGCCGGTCGGCCTTTGCGGCCTGCCCGCTGGCGGTGGAGATGACCTATTTCGAAGACAACGAGTGGAGCTACCGGCTCGCCGCCCGCCACCCGGGATCGCTGCGCCGCTCGGTCGAGGCCCTGGCGCTGCATCACCAGCAGGAAAAGGGGCGCCGCGGCCACGGCCTGGTTGGCGTCGGCGACGCGCTGCCGTTCCTCGCCGCCGCCGCCCGCTTCCATCAGCTGCACGGCCGCATCCTCGACACCGTCTTCGCCTTCGCCCCGGAGCTCGACGGCGGCGGCGGCCGGGACGTCGCCGCGGCGCGGCTGCTGCTCGAGCTGATCGCGGCCAAGGGCACCGATTGGGTGCTGCTCCACTGGCTCAACGGCGGCCTTGCGGCGCTGTTCGGGGCCGCCCGCGAGGCCGATCTGCGGCAGGCGCTGGCCGCGGCCCGCAGCGAGCTGGCCGCGGCCCGCACCGAGCTGACCGCCACGCGGGACCGGCTGGGCCGGGCCGAAGGCGAGCTCGGCGCCATCTACGGCTCGAGCTGGGGGCGGAGCGCCCGGGCCTACTGGTCGGCGCGTCGCGCCGTGGGAGCCGCCCTCTCCCGCCTGCCCGGCAGGCGGCGATGAACCTGATCACCCTGGACCCGCCGGCGCTCGACCGCGAGCGGCGGACGGCGAGCTTCCGCTGGCGCGTGGAACCGGCGACGGCGCTCTACCGCCGTACCAGCTTCACCCTCGCCTTCCCGCCCGAGGTCGACTTCGCGCGGGTGCCGCCGGCGCTCTGGTGGACGGTGGCGCTGCTCTGCCTGCACCCGCAATGGAACCTGCTGCGCCCTTGTCGGGTGGAGCTGCCGGTCGAGCTGCCGCCGGGCGAAGCGGAGTTCTGGAGCCGCCTGCTGGACGCCGAGGCCGCGACCCTCGAGGCCTATCGCGGCGACCGGCCGGCCGCGCCGCCCTGGCTTCCCCTGGCTGCTTTCGAGCTGCGGGCGCGCGGCCCGGCGCTGCCGCCGCTGCCAAGCCTGCCGGCGGGCCGGCGCTGCGCCGCCGCCTTCAGCGGCGGCAAGGACAGCCTGCTGCAGGCGGCGCTGCTGTGCGACTTCACCCCGCGGCCGCTGCTGGTCGCCACCACCTCGCCAATGCCGCCGCTGCACGACCACCTGACCGACCGCCGCCGCCAGGTGCTGGCGGCGATGGCGGCGCGCCGCGACGTCACGCTGCTCGAGGTCGAGTCCGACCTCCGCGCCGCCTGGAAGAACGACTTCCCGCCGCTCGTCGGCTATCCGGTGGCGGTCAACGAGATCACCGACACCTTCCTCTACCTCGCGGCGCTCCTGGTGTGCGCGGTGGCGCTCGGCGCCACCCGCCTGTTCCTGGCGTCGGAGGCGGAGGTGCAGGAGAACGTCGAGCTCGACGGGCGCATCGTCCAGCACCCCCACTGCATGTACTCGCGCGCCACCCAGCTGGCGGTCGAGGCGCTGCTGGCGCCGCTCGGCCTGCGCTACGGCTCGCTGATCACCCCCTTGCACAGCGAGCAGGTGCAGCAGCTGCTGTGGACCCGCTACACCGACCTCTGCGACCTGCAGTACTCGTGCTGGCGGGTGGGAGAGCACGAGGCCGCGTGCAGCCGCTGCGCCCAGTGCCTGCGCCTGGCGCTCTCGGTGCTGGCGCTGGGAGGGCGGCCGGACCGCATGGGGATCGACCTCGCGACGCTGCTGCCCGCCCTGGCCGAGTGGCAGCCGCGGCAGCGCGCCAACGGCGCCCTGCCGGACGCCATCGTGGCCGCCGGGCTGCACGCCCAGGTGGCGCGCGCCCTCGCCGCCACGCCCCCCGGCCGGGTGCTGGCGGCCCTGGCCGCGGCAGGTCCGGCGCGGCTGCTGCGGCCCGGCGCCTGGCGGGCGCTTGCCGCCTATCGGCGCCTGCGGCGGCGCCTCGCCGCCACGGCGGGGGCGGCGCCGGCCCCCGGCTACCGTCCGGCCTTCCTGCGCGGCCTCGAGCCTTCGCTGGCGGGGCCGGTCGGAGCGGTCTTCGCCGAGCACTTCGCGCCCGCCACCGCCAACGGCGTGCTGGAGCGCGGCGAGCGACTGGCGCGCTTCGTCGCGGCGCCGCTGCTCGCCGGCCGGCTCCGCCCGGAGCCCCGCGAGCCCACGCCGTCCAGCGCGAGGCCGGCGCCATGATCCGCGGCACGGTCGAAGAGCTGGTGCTGAGCGACGAGGAGATGGCGCCCTGGCGGCGGCTGCTACCCGGCTCGGAGCCCGAGCTGCTGCCGCCGGAGGATGGCGCCGGCGACGGCGGCGGCGGAGTCGGCGGCGCCACCCGGCCCATCCTGCCGGTCTGCGACACGCTGCTCGACGGCAACGAGCTGCGCTACGTCGCCGAGTGCATCGAGTCGAACTGGATCTCCTCGGCAGGCCGCTTCGTGCACGCCTTCGAGGAGGGCTTCGCCGCCGCCGCGGGATGCGCGCACGGCGTCGCCTGCGCCAGCGGCACCGCCGCCCTCCACCTCGCCCTGGCGACCCTCGGCATCGGCCCCGGCGACGAGGTCATCGTGCCCACTTTCACCATGATCGCCACCGCCAACGCGGTGACCTACACCGGGGCGAGGGCGGTGCTGGTGGATGCCGAGCCGGAGACCTGGAACCTGGACGCGGCGCAGGTCGAGGCCAAGGTGACGCCGCGCACCCGCGCCATCGTCGCCGTGCACACCTACGGCCATCCGGCGGCGATGCAGCCGCTCGACGACATCGCCCGCCGCCACCGGCTCGCCCTGCTCGAAGATGCCGCCGAGGCGCACGGCGCCGTCTATCGCGGCGCGGCGGTGGGCAGCCTCGGCGACGCCGCGGCCTTCTCGTTCTACGGCAACAAGATCGTCACCACCGGCGAAGGCGGGATGGTGACCACCAACGACGAGCGCTTCGCGCGCACCGCCCGCCGGCTGCGCGATCACGCCTTCTCGCCGGACCGTCACTTCTGGCATCCGTATCTCGGCTTCAACTACCGCATGAGCAACCTGCAGGCGGCGGTGGGGCTCGCCCAGACCGAGCGCCTGCCGCAGCTGGCGGCGGCGCGGCGGCGCAACGCCCGGCGCTATGGCGAGCGCCTGGCGGCGGTGCGCGGCCTCACCCTCCCCGGCGAGCGTCCGGAGGTCGAGAACGTCTTCTGGATGTACGGCCTGCTGGTCGAGGACGACTTCGGCTGCTCGCGCGACGAGCTGCGGCGCCGCCTGGCGCGCCGCGGCATCGAGACCCGGACCTTCTTCATCCCGGTGCACCTGCAACCGATCTACTTCCG
>DATGHG010000340.1:0-28170 GCA_035308185.1 Thermoanaerobaculia bacterium
CACCGCCTGGACGCCATCGTCGCGCCCACCGGCGGGCCGGCCTCGCCGATCGACCTGGTCAACGGCGACGCCTCGTCGGGAGGCAGCTCGACGCCGGCGGCGGTGGCCGGCTATCCCAGCATCACGGTGCCGGCGGGGCAGGCGTTCGGGCTGCCGGTGGGCATGTCGTTCATCGGCGCCGCCTTCGCCGAGCCCACCCTGATCCGCCTGGCCTATGCCTTCGAGCAGGCCACGCGGCATCGCCGGCCGCCGCGCTTCCAGCCGAACGCCGAGCTGCCGGCGGCGGCGGTGGCCGGGGCGGCCGCGGGAGCCGCCGGGGCCTGAGCGCCGGCCGCGGCCCGGCGCCGGTCTTGCAAGCCTCCGTCGGCCTGCGGGAGCTCGATCGCGGCGCGGACCCGCTGCCAGAAACGGTAGGCCGCGAGAGGGTGGGGGCGTCCCCTTCCCCCCGGAGGGTGGGAAGGGGATCGAGGGGATGCGGGGGCGATCCGATAGATGCTTTAAGTAGGCCTCGACTGCCCAGATTTCATGCTTTGCAATCCCCCATGAGCGCCGACGAGGCTTGCAGCTCTCGTGAAAAGGGAGGAGGACAGATGCCAGGTAGAGGTTCCACGGGCAACGTCATCGCCGCGCTCGCCAGCTTCTTCATCCCCGGCCTCGGCCAGCTGCTGCAGGGACGCCTGCTGATGGCGGCCTTGCAGTTCGTGCTCGCCGTCGCGCTCTGGTTCGTGTTCCTGGGCTGGGTCATCCACATCTGGTCGGTGGTCGACGCGGCGATCTACAAGGGGCGCTGAATTTCCAACGCCCCCGACACCGCCGACACCGCGGGCGGCGCCGGCGGCGCGGGCGCGCGGCCGGGGCGCAGGCGCTGCCAGGCCGCCGCCGCCGCCCAGGCGGTGAGCAGCAGCACGCAGGGGCTTACCGGATAGCGCATGCGATTGCCTTCGGTCCCGTCCGTCAGGCAGGGCACCGCGAGCACCCAGACCAGCGCCATCGCGGCGAGCAGCGCGACCCACGCGTCCGGTCCCCGCGCGAGCCGCCCGGGGAGCAGCAGGGCGAGGGCGACCAGCAGCAGCGGCAGGCCGGCCACGATGAAGAAGGTATAGGGCGCCGGTCCGCCCCAGACGACGGTGGACCGATGCACCGCCGCCGCCGGCGTCCAGCCGACCACCAGGGCGCGGAGGTCGGGGAACAGCAGTCGCTGGTGCCACGCCGCGTAGCCGCGGAAGAGCGGGCTGTCCGGGCCGCGCAGCCGCTGCCAGTAGGACTCGACGTAGCTCGGGCGTCCCCAGAGGAGATAGTTCGCGAAGCTCTGGCGCAGCCACTCGCCAGGATGGTCGCGGCGCCAGGCGAGGGACTCGCTTTCCAGCTGCCGGTAGGTGAGCAGGAAGATGTAATGGTTCCAATTCCGCACGCCGCCGTTCTTGGTCGGCGCCGCCAGGACCGGCGCGTCGCGCAGGAAGGCCGGCGCACGGTCCTGCCAGCGCCGCCGCAGCGTCTCGTCGACGACGCCGGTGCGGACGTAGGCGTCGAGCTCCGGCTGTTGCACCGGCGTGCCGCGCGAGAGGTTGTAGCCGACCCACGAGCTGGTCACCGGAGCGCCGAAGAGCAGCGCATTCTTGAGCGGCCAGAGCGCGAGCAGGACGGCGAGCAGCGCGGCGCCGCGCAGCCAGACCGCGGCGCCCGGCTGGCGGGGCCGGCGGGGCAGGTGGGGCAGGTGGGGCTGGCGGCCCGCGAGCCGCGCCCGGCCGGCGACGAGCACGGCGAACATGGCGGCCGCCCACACCGGGTGATAGAGGCTGCGCAGCAAGCCCATCCCGGCCAGCGCGAGGACGAACAGCAGCAGCTGCCGCTCACGGCCGGAGGCGAGATAGCCCGCGGCGGCGGCGAGCGCGGCCAGGAGCAGCGCCGCGAGCGGCAGCTCGTAGAAGTAAACGGTGCGGTAGACGTGCAGCGCCGGATCGGCCACGGTGAGGAGCACGGCGGCGATCGCCAGCCAGGCGGAGCCGGTGACGCTCGCGACCAGCCGCGCGAGCAGCACGACGACCGCTCCTCCGAGCAGGAAGAAGAGGACCGACAGCAGGGTTTCGGGGCCGCATCCGAGCACCGCGCCGAGGCGGATCGCGGCGGCGAGGACCGCATTCAGCAGCGGGGGCTGCGCATGCAACGCCAGCAGCGAGGTGAGCGGTGCGCGTTGCAGCTCGCCGCGGTCGAGCAGCTGCACGATGACCCAGGGGATCCAGAACCGGAAGCCCACCGCCGCGGCGGCCGCGGCGGCCGCCAGGTAGGCCGCGGCAGCGAGCGCCGGCAGCGCGAGAGTCCGCTTGCCCAGCATCGGGCGCGGACTATACACTGCGGCGCGTGCAGCCGAGCGAGAAAAATGATCGCAATCCGGGCCTCATCTGGCTCGACGACGGCGATGCGGAGCGCCGGATCGCGGCGCAAGCGCGCGCCGGCGAGCTGAGCGCCGAGGAGGCGACCAACCTGCGGAAGTTTTCACAGGATGGTTACCTCATCATGCAGATCGACGTCTCGGCCGAGGATGCGGCGGCGATCGATCACGACGTCGATGCGCTGTGGCGCGACCGTCCCGCCGACGTCGCCTTCGCCTACGATTCACCGCCGCGGCGCTTCAGCGAAGCGATCGCCGCCGAGGACCGCAAGCCGCGTTACCGGATCCATGAATTGCAGTGGGCCTCGGAGACCGCGATGCGGCTGTACTTGGAGCCCAAGGTGCACCGCTATGCATCGCTCATCCTGGGCGAGAGGGCGATCGCCACGCAGTCGCTCTATTTCGAGTTCGGCAGCCAGCAGGCGCTGCACCGCGATTCCGTGGTGGTGCCGACGCCGGAGTTCGGCCGGCTGGTGGCGGCGTGGATCGCGCTCGAGGACATCGCGCCCGAGTCCGGTCCCCTGATGTACGTGCCGGGCTCGCACCGGCTCCCGTTCTACGAGTTCCGTCCCGGTCAATACCTTTACGACGCGACCTCTCACAGCGGCGCCGACGTCGAGGCGGCGCTCGCCTTCTACCGCGCCGAGCTGGAGCGGAGCGGGCTGCCGACCAAGCACTTCTGCGCCCGGCGCGGCGAGGTGCTGATCTGGCATTCGGCGCTGTCCCACGGCGGCGCGCCGCCCACCGCGCCGGCGCGGACCCGCAAGAGCTTCGTGGTGCACTTCTCGTCGCTGAGCAGCCATCCGACCCGTTATTGCGCGGTCCGCGAGACCGTCGACGGAGTGAGCGGCGAGACGGTGCTCGCGACCTCCGAGACCATCGCGAGAGACGGCGCCTTCGGCTTCGCCAATCCGCTGCACGGGCAGCTGCTCCACCGGCGTTAGGCCGGTGCGGGCTCTTGGCTTTTCGGCCGGGGAGCGACCCGGTAGGCGCAGCGTCTGGCGCCGGCGAGGATGTGATCGATCCGCTCGACGCTCGCCTCGTCTCCCAACACCTCGCGAAAGACCTGCAACTCGCCGGCGCACAGGTTGGTGCAGGCGGCTGCCGCGGCGCAGATCGGACAGTGGTTCTCGATCAGCAGCCAGGCGCCGTCCGCGTCGTCCTTCACCTCGGCCATGTAGCCCTCGCGAGCGCGCAGCCGCGCCAGCGCTGCCAACCGCTCGCGCAGCGCGGCGCCGGCGGGAAGCAGCGCCCGGTAAGCCTCGATCTGGCCGCGGGTCCGCACCGCGATCAGCCGGTCGAGGCCGCCTTCGCCGAACGCCTCGCGCATCGACTGGATGAGGCTCAGCGTCAGGTCCGCATGGGCATTCGGGAACAGCTCGTCGGCCGCCGGGGTCAGGCGCCAGAGCTTGGCCGGGCGGCCCATCGGCCGCGGCTCCTGCTGGCTGGTGACCAGCTTCTCGTCGACCAGCTGATAGAGGTGCAGGCGGACGGCCATCGCCGAGACCCTGAGGCGGCTCGCCAGCATGCGGGCATCCTGGGGGCCATGCCACTTCAACGCTTCGAGGACCGCCCGCCGGGTGCGCAGATCCGCCGGCGGCGAGGAGGTCGGGGGAGGGGTGGCCGTGCCGGGCATTGCCAGTTTATAAAGATTAATCTTGACAAAGTCAAGCCCCGGACGTAGCCTGGCTTCGACCGGAAGCAACCGGTCGCCACGGTTGGGTCAGGAGGTCGGCATGGACGTTCGCGATCGAGGAGTCATGATCACCGGCGCGAGCCGCGGGCTGGGCGCCGCCCTGGCCCACGAGCTGGCGCGGCAGGGAGCCAGGCTGGCGCTGGTGGCGCGCGGCGAGGAGGCGCTGGGGGCGGTGGCCGGCGCCATCCGCGCGGCGGGCGGCGAGGCGCACCCGATCGTCGCCGACGTCGGGCGGAAACGGGAGGTCTACGCCATCGCCGGCGCCGCGGCGGCGCTGGTCGGAGACGTGGATCTGATGGTCCACAACGCCAGCGCCCTCGGTCCGGAGCCGCTCGCGCTGCTCGCCGACACCGCCTGCGAGGACCTCGAACGGGTGCTGGCGGTCAACGTCGTCGGTCCCTTCAGGCTCACCAAGGCGCTGGCCGGTCCGATGCTGCTGCGGGACCGCGGGCTGGTCGTCCACGTCAGCTCGGACGCGGGCGTCGCCGCCTATCCCCGGTGGGGCGCCTACGGCGCGTCCAAGGCCGCGCTCGATCACCTGGCGCGGACCTGGGCGGCCGAGCTGGCAGGCACCGGGGTGCGCTTCTTCGGCGTCGACCCCGGCGAGATGGATACCGAGATGCATGCCGCGGCGGCGCCCGAGGCCGATCGCAGCGCGCTCGCCAGGCCCGAGGACGTCGCCGTGCGGCTGGCGGCGATGATCGGCGACGACACCATCCCGAACGGCGCCCGCCTCGAGGTGGGCGCCTGGGAGGCACGGCGATGAAGCCGGCGGCCTGGCCGCGCGCGGACCCGCGGACGACGCGGCTGCTGCATCTCGATCCGCGGCGGCGGCGCTGCGCCGACCGGCGGATCGGCGAGCTGGCGGCGCACCTGCGGCCGGGCGACCTGCTGGTGGTCAACGACGCCGCCACCCTGCCGGCGTCGCTGCGCGGCGTGACCGCCGATGGCGCGCCGGTCGAGGTCCGCCTCGCCGGCGCGGGCGGTGAGACCGGCGAACGCGACGAGATCGGCGGGAGCGGTGCGAGCGGCGCGGCCGGCGGCGGGCTGTGGAGCGCGGTGCTGTTCGGCGCCGGCGACTGGCGCAGCCGTACCGAGGACCGGCCGCCGCCGCCCGCCGTGCGGGCCGGAGACACGCTGCGCCTCGGCCGCCTGCAAGCCAGAGTCGCCGGGGTCGATCCGGCTTCGCCGCGCCTGGTGTCGCTGCGGTTCGCGCTGGGCGGCGCCGCGCTCTGGCAGGCCCTCTACCACGCCGGCAAGCCGGTGCAGTATGCCCACACCTTCCGGCCGCTCGCGCTCTGGCAGGTGCAGACGGCGTATGCCGCGCGGCCCTGGGCCGCCGAGGCCCCATCCGCGGGGTTCGCGCTGACCTGGGAGCTGCTGCTCGGCCTCCGCCGCCGCGGCGTCGCGATCGCGCGCGTCACCCACGCCGCCGGGCTGTCGTCGACCGGCGACGCCCGGCTGGACGCCCGTCTGCCGCTCGCGGAGCGGTACGAGGTTTCCGTCGAGGCCGTGCAGGCGGTCGGCCTGGCGCGCCGCCGCGGCGGGCGCATCGTCGCCGTCGGCACCACGGTCGCCCGCGCCCTGGAAAGCGCCGCCGCCGCGGGCGGTGGCCGGGGCCGGCTCGGCGCCGGCCAGGGGATGACCGAGCTGCGCCTCGGGCCGGAGCGGCGGCCGCGCGTGGTCGGCGGCATCCTGACCGGCATGCACGAGCCGGGCACCAGCCATTACGCCCTGCTCGAGTCGTTCGCGCCGCGGCAGCTGCTCGACCGCGCCGGCTCCTTCGCCGCCAGGCGCGGCTATCGCAGCCACGAGTTCGGCGATGCCCTGCTGATCCTGTCCGAGACGGTCCCGCGGGCGCGAGCGGCGGGTGAGGGGGGCGAGGTGCGGGAAGGAAGGTGGGAACCCTCTCCCCGCCCGAAACGCTTCCGGATGGGGAGAGGGGGGGGCCGACTGCGGATGGGGGACGGGAGCGCTACTGGGACGGGTTCGAGCCCGGGCCCCAATGGTGCCTGAAGGCGGGGTGAGCTGCTTGCATCTGCTTGTACGTCGCCAGCTGCTCGGGAGTGAGCAAAGCCTCGAGCTGCTGGTGGAAAGCCGTCATCACCGGCTTGATCTGCGCCCGGCTCTGATGCATCTGGATGACGACCTGCCCGACCGTCGCGGCGTCGGGATTGGCGACCGCCAGCGCGGCCTTGAGCTGGGTGTGCAGCGCCTTCTGCGCCTGATGGATCGGCGCCATCTTGGCCTGGAAGTCCGCGAACAGCTGCTTGGCGGAGGCCTGCTGCTCCTCGGTCAGGTTCAGCTTCTGGGCCAGCATCTGCAGGTGGGCGCCGGGCGTGTGCATCGACCCGCCGGGGCCTCCCGCCAGCGCCAGGGCCGGCACCGCCAGCAGCGCCAGCGCCAGCAGTGCCATCGGGGCCATCTTGGACAGCGACTTGATTCTCGACTCGCTCATTCACTTCTCCTTATGGATATATACGCTCCAGCCAGTCCGGAGTTGCATCAGCTTTGTGAATCCGGCCTCTCGTCATCGAGTTTCACCGGCCAGCGTTCGCCTACTGTCTGTCAGACGGCTGGGGTGCGGCGCCGGTTACAAGCGCGGCCGCCGGGCCGGCGGTGAGGTGTCCGGCCCGCGGCGGGCGAGGGCGTGCAGGAGCTCGGCGCAGGGGAGGGTGTTGAGCACGTGGCGCGGCTCGAGGCCGGCGCGCCGGGCCTGCTCGACGCCGCGGCGCATGTTGGCCAGCTCGGCCACCCGGTGCGCGTCGGTGCTGATGACGATCCGGCAGCCGAGGTCGCGCGCCAGCAGCAGGTGGGTGTCCCTGAGGTCGAGGCGGTCGGGCTGGGCGTTGAGCTCGACCGCGACGCCGAGCTCGGCGGCGCGCGCCAGCACCGCCTCGACGTCGAAGGCGATGGGCTTGCGGCGGTTGATCAGGCGGCCGGTGGGGTGGGCGAGGATGTCGACCTCCGGGTGCTCGAGGGCGCGCAGCAGCCGGGCGGTCTGCTGGTCGGCGGGCAGCTCGAAGCGGGAGTGGATCGAGACCACGACCAGGTCGAGGCCGGCGAGCATGCGGTCGTCGAGGTCGAGGCTGCCGTCGGCGAGGATGTCGATCTCCATGGCGCGCAGCAGGCGGATCTCGGGATGGCGGGCGCGGATGGCGTCGATCTCGAGCCATTGCAGCTTCAGCCGCCGGGCGTCGAGGCCGTTGACCATCGCCAGCGCCTGGCTGTGGTCGGTGATCGCCATGTACTCGTAGCCCCGGGCGGCGCAGCCGCTCACCATCTCTTCGAGCGTGTTGCGGCCGTCCGACCAGGTCGAATGCATTTGCAGGTCGCCGCGCATGTCCGCGAGCTCGACCAGGCGCGGCAGGCGGCCGGCGGCGGCGGCCTCGAGCTCGCCGCGATCCTCGCGCAGCTCGGGCGGGATCCAGGCCAGGCCGACCGCGGCGTAGACGTCGGCCTCTTCGCGGCCGGCGATCCAGGTGCCGGGGTCGGCGGGGTCGGCACTGGCGGCGGCGGCAGGGGGGGTGGCGGTGGCGGTGGAGGGTTCGTCCGCGGTGGGTGGCGGGCCGGAGTCGGCGGGCAGGCGGAAGACGCCGTATTCGGAGATGCGCAGGCCGCGCTCGACCGCGCGGCGGCGGAGCTTGACGTTGTGCTCCTTCGAGCCGGTGAAGTAGACCAGGGCGGCGCCGTAGCAGTCGGGCGGCACCACCCGCAGGTCGATCTGCAGGCCGTTGCCCAGGGTGACGGAGGCGCGGGTCTCGCCCGACGCCAGCACCTGGTCGATCTGCGGGTAGGCCAGGAAGTGCGCCATCACCGGCGCCGCCTCGTGGGCGGTGGCCAGCAGGTCGACGTCGCCGACGGTCTCGCACCGCCGGCGGTAGCTGCCCGCCACCTCCAGACGTTCGAGACCGGGGGAGTCGCCGAGGTAGGCGACGAGGGGCTCGACGTAGCGCTCGGCCTCGGCCAGCAGCAGGCGGCTGCCGTGCTGGCGATGCTCTTCGATGCCGGCCAGGATCTTCGCCTGGGTCTTGTCGCCGAAGCCGGCGAGCGCCGCCACCTTGCCGGCGCGGGCGGCGGCCGCGAGCTCGTCGACGCTGCCGATGCGCAGCTCGTCCCAGAGCCGGCGGGCCTTCTTGGGGCCGACTCCCGGCAGGCGCATCAGGTCGAGCAGGCCGCGCGGCACGTCCCCGAGCAAGAGGTCGCGGAAGGCGAGCGTGCCGGTTTCGATCAGCTCTCGGATGTGGCCGGCCATCTCTTTGCCGATGGCCGGCAGGGAGGTGAGCGGCGCGCCCTCGGCCAGCATGCGGGCGAGCGGCCGGGTCTGGACCTCGATGGTGCGGACGGCATTGCGGTAGGCCCGGATGCGGAAGGGATCGGCGCCCTGGATTTCCAGGACGTCCGCCACCTCCGCCAGGACGCGGGCGATCGCGACATTGTCCAAGGGGTGACGCCTCCTGCCGCGCGCACGCCCGGCGCGGCGGCGCCATCGTAGCGCAGGCCGGACCCACCACCTCGGCCGGGGGTCGGAAGGGCCGCTCGCGGATGTTCAATGCGCCTCAAGTCTGCTAATCTCGAAAATCCGAATCATCCGTAGTGCCCCGGCTGGGGTGTGATGGGCCGGCCTGAGCTCCCGCGGTCCGGGAGTCACGAACGGGATCGGCAGACGTGACGGGAGGCGAGCGCTGGCATGGAAACCCGACCCGCGGTCAGCTGCTTCTGCCTGACCTACGGCCGTCCCCGACTGCTGGAAGAGGCCATCCATTCGTTTCTCCGGCAGGACTACGCCGGACCCAAAGAGATGATCGTGCTCAACGACTACGCCGATCAGGTCCTCGAGCTCGACCATCCCGAGGTGCAGGTGATCAACCTTGCCAAGCGCTTCCGTACCCTGGGCGAGAAGATGAATGCCGCGGTCGCCCTGGCGTCGCACGACCTGCTCTTCACCTGGGACGACGACGACATCTACCTCCCCCATCGGCTGAGTTTTTCGGTGGCGGCGTTCGACTCCCGGAAGGGCTTCTTCAACGCCGCCTCGGCTTGGGTTTGGAACGCAGGCAGCTTGAGCGGCCCGGCGCAGAATCGCTTTCACGCCGCGAGCTGCTGGTCGCGCGCCCTGTTCGACGCCATTGGCGGCTATGCGGCGGCCGGCAGCGCCGCCGATGCGATGTTCGAGCAACGACTGGCGGCCGCCTTTCCCGGCGCGACCGCACACCTCGCCGTCACGCCGGAGGAGATCTACTACGTCTACCGCTGGCACGGCACGGGCAGCTATCACCTGAGCGCCAAAGGCCAAGCAAGATCTGGGCAGAACCGTGGCTACCCTGAGGTCGCGGCCGCGGTGGAGCTGCAGGCCCAGCGCGGCGAGATCCCCCTCGGGCGCGTCGTGTTGCAGCCGTGCTGGCAACATGACTATGCGCAGTTGGTTGCCGATCGGCTGGTAGCTCAGCGGACCGCGGACGCGACGACGAAAGGAGGCAATTCGATAAAGCAATGAGGTTCCCCGGCGCATGCATGTTCCACGAACCGAATCAAGGAGACATTAGATGGCAAATCCGCTGAGAAGTAGCGCCGTTTCCACCCACGTGGTGGGCGACGGCCTGAGCGTGTTCGACCGCGAGCAGAAACAGTCCTTTGTCTTGAATGCCACCTCGGCGCTGGTCTTTCAACACTGCGACGGGCAGACCACGCCCCAGCAGTTGACCGAGCTCCTGCGCCGGAAGCTCAACGTGCAGCCGGCCGAGGCGGGTCAGTTGGTGCGGCTCGCCCTCGACGAGCTGCAGACGACGGGCCTGCTGCAGCCCGGTGTCGCGCCCATGCCACCTGCCGCGGGCGCGTACTCACGCCGGGAGGCCTTCACCTCCTTCGCCGCCCTGGGCCTTTCGCTGGCCGTGATGCCGATGGTCGCGCGGGTGGCGCAGGCTCAGGGAGGACATTCGTTGATCCCGCTGCTGGAGTGCGTGGACAACAACGGCGACGGCACCTTCACCGCCCATTTCGGTTACCTGAACCAGAGCGGCGCCACCATCAACCTGGCGGTCGGCCCCAAGAACATGTTCGTGCCGGGCCAACAGGATTTCGGCCAGCCGACCGTGTTCCTGCCGGGCGAGCAGCTCAACGTGTTTTCGGTGGTGTTCTCCGCCAACGACAGCCTCAAATGGATGCTCAAGGCCGACGGCGACAAGCGTCACGAGGTGGTGGCGAGCTCCACGTCCGAGGTGTGCACGACCACGACGACCGGCGCTCCCTTCACGACCACGACGACTCTCGGGCCAGCTTAAGAAATTGGCGCGATCTTGCCCGTCCCTTCCCCCACCTGGGGGAAGGGGCGGAGCGGCAACCCACGAGCCCGGAGTCGAAGACCCGAGATGAAGATCACCGCCTATCCGCTGTACGGCGCCGCGGCAACCATGGAACCTTCGCCGGCGGGGAGAGGCTGGGATTTCCTCTGCCCGTGCGCCTTCGAAGCAATCTGGCATGGAGGTCCCGACGCCGAGGACGTCGAGATCCGTCTCGCGGAGAACGTCCCCGGCAAGGTGGGCTTCGTGCAGAGCCTCGACGGCGAGGGGCTGCTCACGTTCTATCCCGGGTATCAATGCAAGACCGAGACGGAGCACGTCCTGTGGGTACGCGGCCCGATCAACGCGACCAAGGACGGCGGCGTGCCATTGGAGGTGGTGATCGACACCTCCATCCTCCCGGGCACCATCACCCTCCATTGGCGGCTGACGCGCCCCGGGCAGACCCTCCGGTTCGCAGCCGGGGAGCCCTTCTGCACCATCCTGCCCTATCCCCGAGCCGGCCTGGACGAAGTGGCGGTCGAGGTGATCCAACTCGCCAGCGGCATGGACGACTACGAGCGAGCCCTCGCGAGCCTGGCCGAGAGCGAGGCCCTGCAGAGCGTCTTCCAGCGCACGGGCGGGGGCGATGGGGGCGATCAGGGCGATGAGGGCGATGAGGGCGATGAGGACACCGCGGGAGACGCCACGGCCTCAGTCGATGGCGCCGGGAAGAGCCGCTGGGCCGCCTGGCTGGCGGCGCCTCCCGCGGTCACCTGCATCTGCCCCGCCCAGGGCCGCGTGGAGCTGCTGGAGGAGGCGATCCATTCCTTTCTGCGGCAGGACTACCCGGGAGAGAAAGAGCTCATCGTCCTCAACGATGACCCGGGGCAGACCCTGGTGTACGAGCACCCCGAGGTGCAGGTCATCAACGTGCCGCGGCGCTTCCATTCGGCCGCCGAGAAGCACAAGGCGGCCGTCGGCCTCGCTTCCCACGATCTCATCTTCCCGTGGCCGGAGGACGACATCTGCCTGCCCCACCGACTCTCCTTCACGGTGGCCCAGCTCGCGCCGCAGGCGGTCCTGTTCAAGGCCGACAAGGTCTGGCTCTGGAATGAAGGCGAGCTCAGCGGCCCGGAGCCCGAAGCGTCTCATGGCGGCGGTTGCTGGCGGCGTGAGACGTTCGTCAAAGTGCATGGCTATCCGCATGCCCCGCATGCCGAAACCGAGTACGCCGCCGGGTTCGAGGCGCTGTGCGCCGGCGAGGGCCCAGGTGCCGTCCAGCTCCAGGTCGTGGCGCCGGCCGAGGTGTACCAAATCCGGCGCGGCGAGGCCGGCAACGGCCGCGAGCAGCCGAGCGCCGAGGTCCCGCGAGGAGCCATTCCGCTGCGCCCGCGGTGGCGGCGGGACTACGGTGCGCTGGTCCGGGAGCAGCTGGGGATTCCCCTGGGGGAGCAGCCTGCCCAGCCGGACGAGATCCCGTTTCCCCCGCCTTTTCACGTGATTCCGCCGCCACCGCCGGGAGAGCCGGCGGAAAGGCTGTTTCGGGGCGATCACGAACTGAGGATCAGCGTCATCCTGCCGGCCACGAACGAGTCCGTGTTGTTGGAACGCACCGTCGAGCAGTTCGTGGCGACGCTGCCGGCGGCGAGCGAGGTCATCGTCGTCGACAACGGCTCGACGGACGGCTGCGCCGAGTTCCTGGCCGAGGGAAGGCGGGAGAACGTTCGTCTCATCCGCTCGGCCGAGCCCTTGGGTGTGTCCACCGCGCGCAACCGCGGGCTGGCCGAGGCGCGCGGCGAGGTCGTGGTCTTTTCCGACGCCCACATGGACCTGCCGGAGCGCTGGTGGGAACCCCTCGTCCGCACGCTCAACCTGCCGAACGTGGGGGTGGTTGCCCCCGGCATCGGCGTGATGGGCAGGCCGGATCGCCACGTCGCGTGCGGGCAACGGATCGCCAGCACCAGTCTGCGTCTGGAATGGCTGCCCTTGAAGTCCGCGGAGCCCCGTCCCGTGCCGACGCTGGGAGGCGGCTTCATGGCCATGCGCCGCGAGACCCTGAAGCGGGCGGGGGCCTTCGACGAGGGCATGCCGCAGTGGGGCTCGGAGGACCTGGAGCTGTGCGTGCGCTACTGGCTGTTGGGATATGAGGTCTGGGTGGTGCCGGAGGTCACCGTGCTGCACTACTTCCGGCAGGCGCGCCCATACGGGATCCAATGGCACCTGCTCACTCACAACGTGTTGCGGGTGGCCCTGCTTCACTTCAGCGGTCAGCGCCTCGCCCGCGTGACCTCCGCGCTCCGCAACCACGTCCGCTTCGGCGCCGCGCTGGCGCTGGCGGTGGAAGGCGACGTCTGGCAGAAGCGGGCCGACTTCGCGGCGCGCCGGGTGCGGGACGACGATTGGCTGTTCGAAAAATTCAAGGACAGTTGTCACGTCTAGAGCGGTGGCCGGGGCGGCGCGTGCCGCCTGTGCACGGAGCACGATCAGAGATCCGGTAACGTAGTCGCTGAGAGTCGGCGAGGCGGACCTTGCCGGTGCCGCGGTCGGTGCGCCCAGCGGCGGCCGCCGAGAGCACGAGCGCGTTTCGAGAGCAGGGGAGGGGCGAATGCCGGGCGGCGGTTCCTCCGGTCCGTCACCCGGCGGCGGTTTCGGGGTCCCGGTGGTCGCGCCACCGGAGCCAATCGATTTCCCAGGCGTAGTCGACCGGCCCGCCCCACCAGTCGGGCAGCGTCGCTACGGCATCCACCGCCACCCCTCGGTCCGCGAGTCGCGTGACCAGGGCCGTGACGGGCTCTCGTGCCAGCACCGGCAGCGCCGGCGCCGCCGGGAGCGGCCGGCCGTCGGGTCGATAGAAGCGCGCTTCGCCGTTGGGCGCCAGCGCCATCGAGAATCCCTCCTCATGCACCGCGCGATGGTGGCGGCGGCAGAGCAGCAGCGTGTTGGCGAGGCTGGTGGCGCCGCCGTCGGCCCAGGGCTCCACGTGGTGGGCGTCGCACAACCTCAGGCCGCAGCCGGGAAAGCGGCAGCCGCCGTCGCGATGCTCGAGGGCGCGGCGCAGGCCGGGCGAGATGGCGCGGGTGCGGCGGCCGACGTCGAGCACGCGGCCGTCCGCGGCGTGGCGCATCACCACCCGTGCCGAGTCGCAGGCCAGCCGCCGGGACGTTTCCGCGGAAACGTGGCTGCCGTCCGCGAGCCAGGACGAGCCGCTCTCGCCGCCGCCGGCCAGCACCTCGGCGTCGACGTGCACCACGACCTGATAGCGGTCGCCACGACTACCGGGATCGAGGCCGGCGGCAAGCGCGCTCTCGGCCACCAGGCCGAGGGCGTCGGCGCGGCGTTGCTCCGCGGAAACGTCCTCGGCCGCCGCCTCTGGCGGATCGCCGGCCGGCGGCTGGCCGCCGTGTTCGCAGTGTTCGCGGGAGTGTCCGTAGAGCGCCTCGACGCCGGCGTGCAGGGCGCAGAGGAGAGCAGCGCCGGCCTCCGGAGCGAGGCGTCCTGTCACCACCACCATGCCGTCCTCGTCGGTGTAGGCGCGCAGGTACCGCGCGGCGTGGCGCCGCTCCTCGCCATCCCCCGCCGCGATGCCATCGACACGCCGCATGCCGCGCACCAGCCTCTCGACGTGAGCGGCCTTTCCCGCACGCGCGAAGCCCAGCAGGTCCTGCTCGTTGGCCGGCGTGGCGATGCGGGTGAGGGCGCGAACCTTGGAATAGGAGACCTCGCCGCGGCGCATGGCGGCGGCGAGCAGCGGCAACCCGCCGAGCGCGCGCGCCACGCGCACCTTCTCGCGCGCCGCGCCGAGGTCGAGTCCCACGCGCCAGCACAGCCAGTGCGCGCAAGAGCTGAACCCGCTGTTCCAGCCGCCGCGCTCGTCGAAGTCGCGCAGCATGGCCAGCAGCTCGTAGGTGGCGGCCGAGATCTGCGCCGCCAGCTCGGCGATGCGCTCGCCGAGATCCTCGAGCTCTTCGCCGCCACATGTCGCCGGAATATCGTGACCTGCCGCTTGCATCGCTGCGTCGATCATCATCGCCCCGTCCTCCCTCTCATCAGCCATTGTAAGCCTTGATTTTTCAGCTCTTTGGCGACCCGCAGCAAGGCCGATCGGCGGCCGGCGAAGGGGTCCGGGAGGCTCGCCGCGAGAACGCGCTCGTGCGCCCCTCTTGCTGGCCAATCGGGCCTATTCGAGCGCGGATTTGAGGTTATTCGCGCAGGGGCACAAAAAAGCTTGTCAAGAGGGGGACGGCGAAATGTTGCGCGAGCTCCACGGGGTGGCTGACCTCGGCTCACGCCTCCGCAGGAGCATTGCCAACAGGGGAGGCAAGGATCGTCGACCTGGATGGCCTGGCGTAGGCTCCATCCGTGCCGGAGGCTGACGTGATCTGCGAGAATCCTTCCGCCGATAGGGCGCCCCGGTCGGTCCGAGGATGGAGGGAGACGAATGGCGGAGATGCCGGCGGGCGGCTTGACCAGCGTCACGATCTATACCGACGGCGGCGCGGATCCGAACCCCGGACCCGGGGGCTGGGGCGCCTTGCTGATCCATCCGGCCAGCGGCACCCCGCGGGAGCTGCGCGGCGGCGAGCCCCGCACCACCAACAACCGCATGGAGCTGACCGCGGCGATCCGCGCCCTCGGCGCGCTGCGCGAGCCCTGCCGCGTCGAGCTGCACACCGATTCGCAGTACCTGCGGCGCGGGGTGACGGAATGGCTGCCGGGCTGGATCGCCCGCGGCTGGCGGCGCAAGGACGGCGAGCTGCAGAACGAGGACCTCTGGCGGGAGCTGGCGGCGGCGATCGAGCGCCACCAGATCCGCTGGCATTGGGTGAAGGGCCATGCCGGCGATCGCCACAACGCGCGCGCCGACCAGCTGGCGACGATCGCCATCCGCGAACAGCGGGCGGCGGCGGCGGCCGCCGCCGGTCCCGGGAGCGCGCGCGGCGCGGCGGGCGAGGCGGCGGGCGCGCCGCCCGAGTACGAGGTCTACCTACGGGTGTCGATGAACCCCAGGGGCGGCGGCTGGGCGGCGCTGATCCGCCGCGGCGGTGCTGGCGCCGCCGAAGCTACGGCCGCAACCGGCGCGGAAGGTGCCGGCGGTGAGACCGCGCTGAGCGAGGAGACGGTGCGCAGCGGCGGCCTGCCGGCGGGGACCGCGGCGACCTCCAACGCGCTCGATCTGGTTGCCGCGGCGGCGGTGCTCGAGGCGCTGCCGGCCGGCGCAGCGGTGGCCGTGCACACGGGTTCGGACTACCTGCGACTCGGGGCCAGCCGCTGGCTCGAGGGTTGGCGACAGCGGGGATGGAAAACCAAGGAAGGGGGGCCGGTGCTCAACCGGACGCTTTGGGAGCGGCTCGCCACCGCGCTGGCGGCCCGCCGCGTGACCTGGCCGGAGGTCAAGGGCCGCGAGGTGGAGGAGCTGGACCGTCTGGGGCCGGTGGCCAAGGCCGCCGCGCAGGGCCGGACGGTCGAGAGCTAGTGGAGCCGGCCGCCGCGCCGAAGCTACAGTGCAGGTGGTGCTGTAGGCTCGACAGCTGGCGCCGCTCCGCGGGTGTGCCGAGGGGTGGCGATCGCCTTTCGTCTGTCGACCACAGGAGGTAATCGAAATGAAGAAGACCAAGACCTCGTCCTCGATCCCGGCGCGCCGCCAACCGCTTGCCGACCTGATCCTGCCCGCATTGCCGAAGGCGATCGGCGGCGCCGGGAAGGGGGCCGCTTCGAACGTTCCCTAAAACCCCGTCCGCCCGGGCTGCACGGCGGGTGCCAGGGAGGCAGGGTGCCGGCGCCGCCACGCCCGCGCTCCCGGCAGGTCGCAAGGCGCCAGGGACGGTAGGGCCGCGGGGCAAGCAGTCCGAGGACGGCGCCCGGCGACAGGGAGTTGGTGGCGCGAAGCGGCCCGCCGGGCGCCGCCCGCAGGATCTGCTTGCTCTGCGTGCCCGGCGGGGCCTCGCCGCGTTCCCCCTGCGAGGTTCGCCCACCGGACGGCCGGCGCAGTCCCGCGCCGGCACCGGTGCCGCCCGGCGCCCGCCGCACGGCGGGGAATGCGCGGGTCCCGCCGCTCCGGCAAGCCCGAATCCGCTACAATGGCGTCACTCATGGAGTTCTCGGGGCGACTCACCGCTTTCCCGCCGAGCGACCTCCTGCAGTGGGCCCTCAACGACCGCCGCACCGGGGCGTTGGTGGTCCGCCGGAGCGATCGCGAGAAGCGCGTCTACTTCCACGCCGGCGAGGTCATCTCCTGCCTGTCCAACGACCCCGCCGAGTACTACGGCCAGCACCTGCTGCTCAATGGCCACTTGCAGCAGGAGCAGCTCTTCCAGGCGCTGACCTATTGCACCACCCAGGGCGTGCGCCTGGGCACGGCGCTGCGCGAGCTCGGGCTGATGGCGCCCGAAAAGGTGCAGCAGACCCTGCGCGCCCAGATCGAAGACTCCATCTGCGATCTGTTCCTCTGGGAACGCGGCGTCTTCTACTTCCAGGCCGAGATGCCGGTCGAGGAGGAGATCCTTCCCGAACCCATCCACGCCATGGGCCTGATCATGGAAGGCACCCGCTGGCTCGACGAGTACCGGCGCATCCGCAAGCTGTTCATCCACGACAACATGGTGATCCGCCGCGGCGCCGCCTGGCCGGGAACCGGGCTGTCGCCCGTCGAACGGCGCATCGCCGCCGAGATCGACGGCAAACGCACCCTGGCCGAGCTGTACCGGGTCATCCGCGGCTCCTACTTCCGCTACCTCGAAGGCGCCTACCGGCTGGCGATCGCCGCGGTGCTGGACATCGACTCGGTGGGCGAGCCGATCGACAGCACCACCCGCGAGATGAGCGTCTACGACCTGCTGCTCGAACAGGCCACCGAGGAGCAGATCCTGGTCGCCCATCGCCACATGGCGGTGCCGCTGGACCTCCTCGAACGCTGGGTGCCGGTGTGGGTGGCGGAGCCCGGCGCCGACGAGCAGAAGCGGATGCCCGCCCGCGCCCGCGACTTCTATGCTCGCCTCGACGGCAAGACGACGCTGGGCGACGCCTTCTCCGGCGAGGCGCGGCGGCGGGGCCGCGAGATGGACCTGCTGCTGCTGCAACTGCAGAAGGGCCGCCTCGCCCTGCTGCCGGCACCGGTGGCGGCGATGGAGGCCGAAGCCGAGCGCCGCGGCCAGCCGCCGCTCGAGCGCTGGTGGCAGCGGATCTTCGCCAAGCCCGCGACGTGAACGGCCGGCGCCGCCGGGACACGACGGAGCCGGCGGCCCTCGCGAGAGCTTTTCAGGCTAGCAAGAGGGGGCGCGAGGGGGCGCCCCCGAGGAGGAATGCCGATGCGTCGCTACGGCTGGTTGTCGTTGTTCGCTCTCGTCGGCCTCGGATGCGCAGCCTGCGCGTCGAGCGGCGTCGATTGCCCGGCGCTCATCCGGGAGATCGGCCCGCCCGGACCGCCGCTGCCGCCGCCGCCGGTCGTGCCGCCTGCCGTCTGCCCGGCCATCCCGAGCGGGGGCTACCCCTTCCGCTACCTGGTGCTCGAGGGCGGCGGCGTCAAGGGCATCGCCTACGCCGGCGCCTTCGAGGCGCTCGAGCAGCAGGGCATCCTGGACCAGCTGCAGGGGGTGGCCGGCACCTCGGCCGGCGCCATCACCGCCGCCCTGGTGAGCCTGCGCTACACGCCCAGGCAGATCCGCGAGCTGCTGCTGCACCTCGACTTCGCCAAGTTCGAAGACGGCGGCGCCACCGGCATCTTCCGCCTCTTCTCCCACTACGGCTGGTTTCGCGGCGACTACTTCCTGAGCATCATGCGCTGCCTGGTCGACAACCAGACCCATAAGCCGCACGCCACCTTCGCCGACCTCCACGACGGGCATTTCGTCGATCTGCACGTCTTCGCGACCGATCTCACCCACGTCTCGGGCGAGAACCTCACCCATCGCGGCACGCAGGAGTACTCCTACGAGAACCCGGCGACCCGGGACACCGAGGTGGCCCTGGCGGTGCGCGAGTCGATGTCCATCCCGCTGTTCTTCGCCTCGGTGCGCGCCGGCGGCAACGTTTTCGTGGACGGCGGCGTGCTGCTGAATTATCCGATCGACACCTTCGACCCGAAAGACGATCCCCAGCACCAGACGCTGGGTCTCTTGCTCGACCACACCGGCACGGCGACGCCCGACAACCAGATCGACAACCTGGTCGACTACATGAAGTACCTGCTGGAAGCGGTGGAAAACGAGCAGGCAATGGATCTCGAGTGGGACCCGCCAAATCTCGAGCGGACGGTCATCGTCAACAACCTCGGCATCGGCACCACCGACTTCCAGCTCACCACGGCGCAGATGATGGGGCTCGTCGGACAGGGCTACGCCTGCACGTGCAGCTACCTCAAGAGCTGGGGGGCCGGGGCCCACGTCCCGGCGACGCCGCTGGCCAGCCACCAGCGGACCAGGGTCTTCGAGCTCGGAAACGGCGTCATCACCTGCGGCGCGGCGTTCGATCCGGCCTCCCGCCGGCCGGCGCCGGCGGTGGCGGCGCAGGGGATCCGGGGGCGATCCAACTAAGCCGACGCTAAGCCGACGCGCCCTCGTTGCGCTCGCCCGAGAGGATGCGCCAGCCGACCACCTTCTCGTCGATCTCGCGCAGGCGGTTGGCGACCAGCCGGCAAAGCAGCTGCATGAACTCGAGGGCGGCGTCCGGATCCATGGCCAGGATCTCGCGCACCGTCGCCTGGTCGAGGGCGAGGACGGTGAGCGGGCCGCCGTAGGCGCGGGCGTCGGCCGACCGCGGCTCGCCGTCGATCAACGCCATCTCGCCGAAGAAGTCGCCGCGCTCGAGGATCGCGAGCGCCTCCTCGCCGGCGCCGGGGATGAACTTGCTGATCATCGCCTTGCCCTCGAGGATGACGTACATCTCGGCGCCCTCGTCCCCCTCCTGGAAGAGCGAGGCGCCGGCGGCGAAGCGCTCCTCGCGCGAGAAGGTGGCCAGGGTCATCAACTCGCGCCGCGACAGCCCCTGCTCGCGGAAGAGGCGGATCTTGTCGGTGGAGTCCACCTTGACCGCGGGCGCCGCCGGGGGCGTGCCGCCGGGTGGCGCCGGCTGCTTGCGCAGACGCAGGAAGTTCTCGGGCATCGAGTCGGACGAGAAGAAGCTCTTGAGCTGGTCGTTGGTGGCGCGCAGCTTCTGCGCCAGGCTGTGCCAGAAGCTCCAGTAGAGCTTGACGCCGAGGTCGGGAGCGGCCTCGATCAGCGAGTCGAGCGCCGCGGCGTCGAGACGGAAGATCTGGCACGCCGCCAGCGCGCTGACGTCGGAGCTGCGGTCGAGGCCGGTGATGTAGCTGGCTTCGCCGAACATGCTGCCGGGCTCGAGCTTGCCGAGGGTGAAAGTGCCGTAGGCGGTCGGACGCTGGACCAGCACCTCGCCGCGCTCGAGCACGTAGAGGTCGCGCCCCTGGCTGCGATGGGCGAAGACCAGGCCGCCGGTCTCGTGGATCTCTTCGCGCACCGCGCCGGTCAGGCGAAAGACCTGCTCGTCGCTCAGGTGCGACCACACCCTGAGCCGGCGCAGGCGGGCGGCGAGATGGATCCGGCCGCCGGCGCCGCCGCCGGTCGCCGCTTCGGGCGGCTGTGCCGGCGCCGCGGCGCCGAAGCTGCTGGCCGGCGAGAAGCCGCCCTGCTCCAGGAAGCGCTCGCGGTGCCACTCCAGGCGATCGAAGGCGGTGTGGATCTGCTCCTGCCGCTCGTGGAACACCTGCGTCAGCTCGCGGTTGCCCCAGCCAAGGATCTGCTTGAGGGTCTGGATGCGGCGCCGCAGCCGGCGCCCGCCCTCCTCGTCGCCGTCGTTGAGCAGCAGGAAGGCGTGGGCGGTGGCCGCCAGGGCCGCCTCGAACTGCTTGCGCTCCATCTCGGCGCGGCCGAGGCTCTCGGCGACCTCGCGGTCGAAGGGGTTCAGGCGCAGGGCCTTGCCGAGCTCCTCGGCGGCGCCGTCGAAGTCCTTGCGGCGAAACAGCACCCGGCCGTGCAGCTCGGCATGGGCGGGGTTGGCCAGGTCCTTGGCCTTGGCCACCTCCAGGCATTCGATGGCGCGGGCGTTTTCGCCGCGCTCGGCGTAGAGGTGGGCGAGCCCCAGGAAATGAGCGGCGTCGATGGCGTTGCGCCGGAAGCCCTCGCGCAGCACCTCGCGCAAGCTGCGGCTGCGGCTGTCGCCGCCGCCCTCGAGCTGGCGCAGCTTGCGGACCTCGGCCAGCCCCAGCTTCACCGACAGGTTCTCGGGGTCGAGGCGCAGCGCCAGCAGCAGCAGCTCGGCGGCCTCGTCGTGGCGGGAGGCGCCGCTCAGGCGCCGCGCCAGCTCGGCGATCTCGTCGACCTCGAGCGTCAGGTCCTGAGGCTGGTTGTGGGGTTCGCTCATGCCCGGCGGATGCGCGCGTCCGATGGTGCAGCGGGGTGCTCGAAGTCTAGCACGCGCGCCGGGTGCCGGTGCCGGCACGCCGGCGACCGCCCGCACGAGGCGATCGCCGGCGCCGACGGGGCGCCGCGGGTCAGCAGATGAAGCCGGGTTTACAGGAGGCGGTGCGGCAGTTGTTCGGCAGCATGGTGTCGGGGAAGGTGCCGATCGGGCCACCGGCGCGGCCGCGCTCGTCCAGGTAACGGAGGGTCTCGCGAGACAGGCGCACTTTCTTTGACGTTTTCGACATGAGGGATTCCTTTCGACGGCTGCAACGGCGCGATGGCAGGCCGCTACCGCGCGTGCCGCCGTCAATCGCCGCCGGCGGCGCCAGCAGCGGGTCTACCAATAAGCTGTGTCGCGAAGCGAGCGATGTGGACAGACGGCTGGTTGCAAGGCGCGGTGGACTTCGCTACATTCACCTATGTTGAAGTCTCCATACGTTCCACCCGCCGGACCCGCGATCCCGGACCTGCGCGCCGTGTCGGCGGCAACCGGAGAGCTCCCTGCCGCGCGCCGGGGCCGGCCGGCGGAGATGACCGACGCCATCCGCGACGCCATCGACCGCTGCCGCCGGGGCGGCTGGAAGGACGGACTGCCGGCGCTGGCCCGCATCGCCGAGCAGGAGACGCGGCCGGGCGCGCTGCCGGCGCTGGTGTATTCGTACCTGGGCTACGGCATCGCCCTGCGCCAGCAGCGCATCTCCGAAGGGCTGAAGCTCTGCCAGCACGCGGTGAAGCTCGAGTTCTACCAGGCGGAGAACTACCTGAACCTGGCGCGCACCCAGATGCTGGCGGGCTATCGCCGCGCCGCCGTGCGCGCCGTCGCCGACGGCCTCAAGATCGAGCCCGACAACCAGGACCTGCTGGAGCTGCGGCGCGAGGTGGGGGTGCGCCGGCGCCCCGTGCTGTCCTTCCTCTCGCGGTCGAACTTCATCAACCTGCTGCTGGGCAGGGTCCGGCACCTGCTGACGCCGCGGCGCCGCTGATCGGGTGCGAGATCAGCGGGTCGTCTGGACCGGGGCCGGCCTCATGTCGTCGAAGACGATGCCCAGGTTCTGCGCGCCGGCGTCGCGGGTCAGGTCCATGAAAGTGGCGACTTTGTCGTAGGTCAGCTCGCCGTCGGCGGCGAAGAACACCACCTTGCTCTGGCGGCCGGTGAGCACCTGGCGCAGCCGGCCCTGGAAATCGGCCTGCTCGACCTGCGTCTTGTTGATGAAGGCATGCCCCTGGTCGTCCAGGCGCACGATGATCTGATCGGCATCGGGCTGCGGGGTCGCGGTCGTGACCTTCGGCGGCACCTGCACCGCATAACCCATCTGCAACAGCGGCACCGCCACCATGAAGATGATCAGCAGCACCAGCACCACGTCCACCAGCGGCGTGATGTTGATGTCGCTGCGGATGCCGCTCGCTCCGCCCCGAACGTCCATGGCCATCGGGCACTGCTCCTATTCCGCCGCCCGGCAAGCGCCTAGGCGGCTGTTCCGGTCTTGACCTTGTCGACCACCAGCCCCACGCGGCTGAACCCCGCCTCGTTGATCAGCTTCATCACCTCGCGCACCTTCTTGTACTTCAGCCGGCGGTCGCCCTTGAGCACCACCTGCTTGTCCGGCGTCTGATCGTGGATGGTCTTGAGCGCCCCGGCCACCTGATCGTCGGGCACCCAATTCTGGCTCACGTAGACGCTGCCGTCCTGCTTGATCGAGATGGTCAGCTGCTTGCTGTTCTCCGGCATCTTCTCCGGCACCTTGGTCTCGGGCAGCGCGACGTCGACGCCCTTCTGCAGCATCGGGGTGACGACCATGAAGATGATCAGCAGCACCAGGCAGACGTCCACCAGGGGCGTCACGTTGATCTGGCTCTTGACGTCCTGGACCAGGTTGGGCTTAACGTGGCGCGGCAGCATTCCGGATCCTCTGCTTCATGAAGAAGTCGACCAGCTCGGAGGAGGAGTTCGACATCTCGACCTGCAGCCGCTCGAGCTGGTTGGTGAAGATGTTGAACATCCAGGCTGCCGGGATGGCGACGCCGAGGCCGAAGGCGGTGGAGACCAGCGCCTCGGCGATACCGGCCGACACCGCGCCGATGCCGCCCGAGCCGGTCAGCGCCATGCCGGTGAAGGCCTTGATGATGCCGACGACGGTGCCGAACAGGCCGATGAACGGCGTCAGCGTGGCGATCGTCGCCAGGCCGCCCAGGCCGCGCTTGAAGTCCGAGGTGGTGAGCAGGGCGGCGCGCTCGATGGCGCGGCCGGCCGCCTCGACGATCTCGGTCTGCGACAGCGGGCTGGTCTGGCTCTCGTACTGGAACGATTGCAGACCGGCGGCGACGACCCGGGCGAGGTGGCTCTGCGGATACTTCTGCGCCGCGTCGATGGCGGCCTGCGGCCGGTCGTTCTTGAGATGATCGGTCGCCAGCCGGGCGAACAGCAGCGACTGCTTGCGCGCCTTGCGGAACAGCAGCCAGCGCTCCACGGAGACGTACAACGTCCAGATCGAAAGCAACACCAGGATGATCACCACGCCTTTGTTGATGGGACTCATGTTCTCCCATATCGCTGCCATGCTGAAGCCGCCCATGCGCTTCTCCTCTTTGTCAGAGCGTTAGACCAAAGGAACCAGGTGTCATTGCACCTGAAAGTTCACGGTGAGCGTGTAGTAGACCTTGACCGGCTTGCCCTGCAGGGTCGCGGGCCTGAACCGCCACTTCGCCACGGCGTCGAGCGCCGCCTGGGAGAGGCCCATCGGCAACGCCTTCAGGATGTGCGCGCCGACGACGTTGCCCGAGGTGTCGATGATCGCCTCGATGATGACCACGCCCTGCAGCCGCGCCTTGCGCGCCATCTCGGTGTAGACCGGCGGCGGCGACGAGATCTTCTCGGGCTTGGTGACCGCGCCGCCGACACGCAGCGGCGCGTCGTCCACGCCGCCCTCGACGCCGCCGGGCACGCCGCCGGCCACGCCGCCGGGCACGCCGCCCGGCACGCCGCCGGGCACGCCGCCCTCGACGCCGGCGTCGGGCGGGGTCGTGTCCTGGGGCTTCACGTCGGGCAGCTTATCGGGCACCACCACCGGCTGCACCGGCTCGGTCGGCCTGATGACCGGCACCTCCTTGACCACCGGCTTGGGCGCCGCGGGCGGCGGCGGCGGCGGTGGGGGGGGCGGCGGCGGCGGCGGCGCGGCGTTCATGAACACCGCGTTGATGGGCGGCTCTTCCACCGCCGGCACCGACCAGTACTCGGCGAACAGAATGCTGGCCGCCGCCAGCACGTTGACGGCGACGGCGGTGCTCAGGATGAACCAGCGGACGCCCTTGCTGTTCCGCTTCTTGTCCAGCGCGACCAGTGAGTTCTCGAACATCGGATCACCTATTTGCTCTGGGCCGTGGCGGTCGGCGCGGCGGGTTGCGCCTTCTTCCGCAGCTCCAGGCCTTTCTTGAGCCAGACCTCGGCGTCGTTGACGTCAGTGGTGCGAGCGTTGGCGTCGGTCTCGAGCTTGGCCTTCTCGCGCAGCATCAGGCCGAGGTAGAACATCGCGTCGAAGTAGTCGGGCTTGAGGTCGACCGCCTTGTGCAGGCTGGCCAGCCCCATCTCCACCTTCTGCTGGCGGGTGGCGAAGTCGATGGTGTTGTTGTTGTAGACCTTGTTCCAGGCCGCGACGCCGATCGAATAGAGCGAGACCGGCTGCTCGGGGCCCGGGGTCTGCAGCGCCAGCTTCTCGGCGTCTTCGAGGCGGCCGGCCTGGATCAGCACGTTCACCCGGTACTTGTTCCATTTCGGGTCGTTGGCCTCGGCCGGGTGCTCCTGCTGCAAGGTGTCGACGAAGGCGAGGGCCTTCTCGTACTGCTTGGAGCTGACCAGGATCGACATCATGTAGTCCTGGACCTTGGCGTCTTCCGGACTCTCCTTCAAGTATTTCTCGAAGGCGTCGGTGGCGATGCGGGCGTACTCGATGTTCTTCGGGCTGTCGTCGCCGGGGCGGTAGAGCGCCAGGGCGCTCAGCCCCACCGACCGCCAGGCGAAGGTGTCCGCGGGATCGAGTTGCAGACCCTTCTGGTATTCGACCAGCGCCGCGCTGTACTGCTCCTGCTGGTACAGGGAGTTGCCTTTCTTGAGCTCGACGCGCGCCTGCAGCCGCTCGCAGCCGCTGGTCAACGCGAGCAGCGGCAGCAACAGCAGGGCCAGGACGGCGAGGACCAGGGATCTACGCATTCGTCACCTCATCCCTCCTATAGAGGGGTGCCCCTTCGATTTGGTTCCCCTGCCGGGAGTGCCGCCCGTCGGCGGCCGTCGGCGAACCGCCGCTGCCGCGGCCAGCGCGTGCCGCCGCGGGCTCGAACACGCGCGCCAATCCCTACCCGCTCTCTTGCAGCACGGCGCGTCAGTCTTACCTTGGAAGCGAAGCTTGTCAAGGGCAATACCCGCCGATGTCCGCCGATTCCGCCGGTCCTCCGCACCAAGCCGCCGCGCATGCCGGGTCGGGTATGCAAAGGCTGCGCCCTGGAGCGTCAGGTGGCGCCGATGGCGCCGAGAATCGCTGCGCGGTGGAGGCAGGGAGAGCATGGAAGGTCCTAAGCAGGCCCGCCGATGCTAGTGTAAAAAGGCGCCGTTGCCAACTGCGTTGCGAGGAAGACGGCGGCGTGTCACACTCCCCGCCGGTCGAACGTCACCCGAACAGGGCACGGGCGGCGGCTGCCTGCTCGCGGGCGGGCATGCCGGCCCGGTGCCGGAACGGTGGAGGCTCTCTTGCTGCGAGGCATCTTCCAACCCAAGCCGCTGGGAGCCATCCTGGCCTCGGCAGAGGCCACCGAGACCTCGCTCAAGCGGACGCTGGGCCCGGTGCAGCTCACCCTGCTCGGCATCGGCGCCATCATCGGCGCCGGCATCTTCTCGACCGTCGGCACGGCGGCGGCCGGCGGCGGCGATCATCTGGGCGCCGGTCCGTCGCTGGTGCTGTCGTTCGTGCTCACCGCCATCACCTGCGGCTTCGCGGCGCTGTGCTACGCCGAGTTCGCGTCGATGGTGCCGATCTCGGGGTCGGCCTACACCTACGCCTACGCGACCCTGGGCGAGCTGATCGGCTGGATCATCGGTTGGGACCTGATCATCGAGTACGCGGTCGGCAACGTCGCCGTCGCCATCTCCTGGGCGGGCTACTTCCAGGAGCTGCTGCGCGGCTTCGGCGTGCTGTTTCCCGACTGGCTGGCCACCGACCTGCGCACCGCGGTGGACTCGGCGCACCAGATCGCGGCGGCGCGCGCCGCCGGCGTCGATCCGGCGACGCTGGGCGACGCCGTGGCGCAGGGGGCGCGGGCGCTGGCGCAGGCGCCGCATTGGGCCGGCGTGCCGGTGGTGTTCAACCTGCCGGCGTTCGCCATCGTCATGCTGGTGACCTGGGTGCTGGTGATCGGCATCCGCGAGAGCGCCTGGTTCAATTCCTCGATGGTGGTGCTCAAGCTGGCGATCATCACCGTGTTCGTCGGGCTCGGCAGCTTCTACGTCAAGCCGGCCAACTGGCACCCGTTCGCCCCCAACGGCTTCAAGGGCATCGCGGCGGCGGCGGCGATCATCTTCTTCGCCTACATCGGCTTCGACGCGGTGTCGACGGCGGCCGAGGAGACCCGCAATCCGGCCCGCGACATGCCGATCGCGATCATCGCCAGCCTGGTGATCTGCACCGTCATCTATATCGGGGTGGCGATCGTGCTGACCGGCATGGTGCCCTGGCGGCAGCTCGGCACCGCCGAGCCGCTGGCGACCGCTTTCTCGGCGCTGGGGATGAAATGGCCGGCGGCCTTCATCTCGCTCGGCGCGGTCTTCGCCACCACCTCGGTGCTGGTGGTCTTCCAGCTCGGGCAGCCGCGCATCTTCTTCTCCATGGCGCGCGACGGCCTGCTGCCGCAGTGGGCGGCGAAGGTCCATCCGCGCTACCGCACGCCGTACGTCACCACCTGGATCACCGGCATCGCGGTGGCGGTGTTCGCCGGCCTGCTCAACATCAACGAAGTGGTCGAGCTGACCAACATCGGCACCCTGTTCGCCTTCCTGCTGGTGTGCATCGGCATCATCATCCTGCGCTACAAGGACCCCGACCGGCCGCGGCCGTTCCGGGTGCCGCTGGGACCCTGGCTGCTGCCGCTGCTGGGCGCGGGCTCGTGCGTCTTCCTGATGGTGTACCTGCCGCCCTCGTCGTGGTGGCGTTTCATCGGCTGGCTGGTGCTCGGCATGTCGATCTATTTCTCCTACGGCTACAGCCAGAGCCGGGTGGGGCGCGAGCTGGGACGGCCGTCGCGCACCCCGGCGACGCTGCAGACGGCGGCGGTGGGCTTCCTGCTGCTGGCGATCGGGCTGTTCACCATTCCGCACGATGCCTCGTTGCCGACGCTCTGGTCCGAGGCGGTGTCCTCCGGGGTTTCCGGTGTTTCCGGGGTCTCCGGGGTCTCCGGGGTTGCCGGCGGCGTCGCGGGCGCGGCCGGCGGGCAGGCGGCGAACGCGCACTTGCGGGCGCTGGTGGGCCTGGCGATCATCGCCGCCGGCCTGGGGCTGGGCGGCGCCGGCCTGCTGGCCGAATGGCGGCGGCGTCCTGACGTGGTGACGCCGGCGCGCTGAGGCCCGGACGCTGCCGGCGGGTCCCCGGGGCTGCCGGCGGGTTCCCGGGCTGCCGGCGGGTCCCCAGGCTGCCGGCGGGTCCCCGGGCTGCCGGCGGGCTCCCGGGCTGCCGGCGGGTTCCCGGGCTGCCGGCGGTTGCGGGCCGCGGCTGGCCGCGGGACGGCTGCGAGACAGCTGCGAGACGGCTGCGAGAGGCTGCGGGTGCTCACGGGTGAGCAGGCAGTGGCACCCGCGGCGATCGGAGCCGACCGCGGAGAGCGGAATCGAAGGACAGGGTGATAGGCTCGGGCCGCCGACACGGACGCAAAAAGCCGCCATGGGACTCGAGCTCAGGACCTTGCTGCTGAGCGTGGCCGCACTGGCAGCCGCCGGCGCTCCCGCGGCGGCCGTGCCGCCGCCGCCGGCCCCGCCGCCATCGGTGGTGGGCGCCACGCCCGGAGCGCTCGCGATCGCCGCGGTCTCCGCGGCCTCCGGGTCGTCTGGCGTGGCCGCGACACCCGCCCCGGCGGCACCCGCTCCGGCGACGCCTGGCCCGCCCGCTTCGCCTACCCCGCCCGCTTCGCCTGCCGCGCCCGCGACGCCTGCCCCGCCTGCTTCGCCTGCCGCGCCCGCGACGCCTGCCGCTCCCGCGGCGCCCGCCATGGGTCCGATGCCGGGCATGCCTGGCATGCCTGGCATGCCGGCGAGCGGCGCCCCCGCCGGTCAGGGCGCGCAGGGCGCGCAGGGCACGCAGGGGACACAAGGCACGCAGGGGACACAAGGCACGCAGGGGACACAAGGCACGCAGG
>DATGHG010000341.1:0-3004 GCA_035308185.1 Thermoanaerobaculia bacterium
GCCGCCACCGACGAGGCCGCTTGCTTTTCCATCCCCTGCCGCTCGCGCTCCCGCGGCGGCTCGCCATGGCGCAGGTGCACCGCGGCCAGGGTGGGGAGGTAGAGGGGCGTCACCAGCAGCGGCGTGAAGAGGGGATAGACCGAGACCCAGTGCCCGTCGCGCGCCTGGATCAGCGAGTAGCCGATCTCGTGCGGCAGGCTGCCGTAACGGTCGAGCGTCAGGCCGCCGCCGCGCACCAGCTGGAAGGGGAGCAGGCTCGCGGCCAGGCTGTCGAAGCTCGCGATGGTGCGCAGGTTGGCGTTATAGACCACCAGGCAGAGCAGGAAGATCCCGGCGAGGCGCCAGCGCGGCGCTACGGTGGCGGCGGTTCCGGCGGGGTTGCCCGGCAAGCTACTGGAAGTAGCCGTTGACGTCGACCAGGAGGTGGGCGGTGCCCGTCGACTGGTTGAGCTGGAAGGAGGCGGTGCCCGTGACCAGCGACAGCACGACGTTGTTGGCGAGCACCTGGCCGGTGCTGTAGTTGATCAGGCTGGTCGCCGGTGGCGCGCCGGTACCGGGATAGGCGGTGAGGAAGCCGCTGGCGCTGGGCGAGACGATGGTGACGTTGGCGGACACCGCCGCGGCGCCCGCCGGCACGCCGCACTGGCCGCCGAGCGTGAACGCCCTGGTGCTGCCGCCGGCCAGCGCCGGCCCGCCGTAGGGGCCGGCGGCGTTGCGGGTATCGACGATGCGGCAGGGGGCGAGGGTGAAGAACTTCGTCGGCGTGCCGGAGCCGGTCGGGGTGCCGGGCACCACGCCGGTGTGCTGCGGGTTCTGGTGAAAGGTCCCCCAGGGCCAGGTGGTGGGAGGCTTCGGGTTCCAGACGTAGACCTTGGTGTCGGAGGTGTCGGAGGTGCCGAGCGCCGACACCGCGGCGACCTCCACCAGGCTGTTGTCGGTCTCCCAATCGACGACGTTGGCGGCGTGCAGCGCTTCCTCGGTGTAATAGGAGAAGCTGCCGGCAAAATGGGTGCCGTTGTCGGTCAGCTGGTTGCCGTTGCGGTCGAGCACGGCGATCTCGGTGTTGACCGGCACCAGGATCTCGAGATGACTGTCGCCGGTGACGTCGGCGATCACCGGGTCGGAGATCTGCGGGGTGGTGCCGAAGAAGCTCTTCGGCACGGTCTTCCACAGCTGCGTGCCGTCGCCCCTGAAGGCGTAGACGTGGAACGTGTTGCTGGGCGGCTCGTTGTTGTCGGTGACGATCACCTCGGGGTTGCCGTCGCCGTTGATGTCGGCGAGCGCCGGGGCGGTCGCGACCTCGCCGTCGACCGGCACCGGCCAGCCGGCCGCCTGGGTGCCGTCGGGCTCGAAGGCGTAGACCACGTGAGTGGCGCCGGACTCGTAGGCCGGGAGCGAGCCGGTCCCGACCACGATCTCGGGCTTGCCGTCGCCGTTGATGTCGCCGATCGCCGGCGCGCTCCAGATCACCTGATTGATGCAGCGCGGGAAACCCGTCAGCTCGGCGCCGTTGGGGTGCAGGACGTGCAGGCAGCCGCCGTTGGGGGTGTTGAACGGCGGCCCCTCCATGTGCGCGTCGACGCCGATGATCACCTCGAGGTTGCCGTCGCCGTCGATGTCGAAGAGCGCCGGCGACGAGAAGATGGTGTCGCGCACGAACACCGGCCAGCCCGGCTTGTCGAGGCCGGTGCTGCCGTCGACCAGGTAGACGTGGGCGTCGAGCGAGCCCCAGGCGACCTCGGTCGTGCCGTCGTGGTCGACGTCGGCGATGGCCGGCGCGCCGACCACCCCGTCGGCCACGCCGTCGCCGTCGAAGTCGCCGGAGGCTCGGTTCCAGAGCTGGTGGCCGTGGACGTCGTAGGCGGCCACCCCGCCCGGGCTCACCGGCGAGAACGAGCCGTAGGGAACGACGATGACGGTCTCGTTGAAGCCGCCGGCGCCCTGGACGTTGCCGATCGCCACCGTGCCCGTGCAGCGTCCCGGCAGGGTCGGGGGCGGGTTGAAGGCCGGCGCCATGGTGCCGTCATAGTTGAGGACGATGAGCTTCTTGGCGGTGGTGCAGAAGACGATCGACTTGTGGCCCGAGGTAAGACCGAGGTCGGCGACCGTCGGGTGTCCGCCCACCATGATGCCGCCGCCCGAGATCGTCACCGGGAAGCCGGGCTTGAGCGGTGGCGGCATCGGCGACTGCGCCAGGGCGGTGCCTGGAGCCAGCGTCGACAAGGTCGCCAGCGTCGCCAAGGCGGCGAGCGCCGCCAGCACAGCCGGGGCGGCCGGGAGATGGTACTGCGATCGTTGCCGCAAGAGGCGTTGGTGCCGGAAGGAGGAGAGGATCAGCCGGGCCTCACATGAAGTAGCCGGTGACGTCGATCAGCACGTGCGTGGTGCCGGTGCCGCCGCCCATGAACACCGAGAGGTCGTCGGTGGAGCTCGACAGCGGCACGATCGCGCCGTTGGCCAGCGAGGTGTCGGTCGCGGCGAAATCGATGGTCGAAACCACCGGCTGGCTGCCGCCAGAAGGCCAGAGGGTGAGGAAGCCGGAGCTGCTCGGCTGCACGATGGTGACGTTGATGGTGACCGCCTTGGCCCCGACCGGCACGCCGCAGACTCCCTGGATCTGGAAGTTCCGGGCCGGCTGGTTGGCGCCGATCTTGGGGCCGCCGTCGGTGCCGGCGGCGTTGCGGGTGTCCACCGCCCGGCAAGGCGTCACGGCAAAGTACTGAAAAGGCCCGCCGGTCTGAGCCGCGGCCGGAGCGGGAGCGAACGCCGCGGCGCAACCCAGCAGCACGACGACGGCGAGCACGAAACGGACGGTGGATCTGGACATGATGAAGGCCTCCTCCCAAGCGTATCTGCGCTCGAACAAAATAACCTCCCCGAGGCCAGCCTGTCAATGCAGTACGTCACACCTGTAAGCCCTAGAGAGAGCCGGAGAGCGCCCGGGGAGAGCCGGAGAGCGACGCCGCTGCCGCGCCCGGTGTTGGGGTTGGGGAGTCGGGGGGTT
>DATGHG010000342.1:0-11222 GCA_035308185.1 Thermoanaerobaculia bacterium
GCCGGATTTGTCTTGAAGGAACACCTGCGCAAGAAACTCGTGCAGGACGGCCACGAAGTAGTGGATTTCGGCACCAACAGCGCCGAATCCTGCGACTATCCGGATTTCGCGCAGTCCGTCGCGCGCGATGTGGCGATGGGACGCTGCGACCGCGGCATTCTCTGCTGCGGCACCGGCATCGGCATGGCCATCGTCTACCGCATCGTCGAGGATCACGGCGGCCGGCTGCGGGCCGAGAGCACTCCCGGCGGCGGCACCACCATCACCGTCGAGCTGCCCGCCGCCGGTCCCGGCGAGCCGCTGCGCCGGCACCACCACGAGCTCGCCGGCGCCGGTGCCCTGCCGGCGCCTGCCACACCGCCGGCGCCGGCGCCGGCGGCCCATCCCGTTCACCCCGTCGAGATCGCCGGCTGATCGGCCGCCCCGCTCCCCATGCGCGCCAGCCTGCTGATCGTCGACGACGAGGCGAGCATCCTCGAGTTCCTCGGCATGCTCTTCGAATCCGAAGGGTTCGCGGTCGAGACCGCCCGCTCGGCGGTCGCGGCGCAGAGAGCGCTGGCCGGCAAGAGCTTCGACCTGGTGCTGTGCGACATCCTGATGCCCGACGGCAACGGCCTCGACCTGCTCAAGGAGATCAAGGTCGCCAGCCCGACCACCGCGGTGGTGATGATGACCGCCTTCACCTCGACCAAGAACGCGATCGAGGCGATGAAGCTGGGGGCCTACGACTACGTCTCCAAACCCTTCGACGTCGAAGAGCTGAAGATCATCACCCAGAAGGCGCTCGAGCGCGCCGAGCTGGCCGACGAGAACGTCTACCTGCGCCGCGAGCTCGAGCAGAAATACACCTTCAACAACATCATCGGCAAGAGCCCGCGCATGCAGGCGGTCTTCGCGCTGGTCGAGCGCATCGCGCGCACCAGCTCGACGGTGCTGATCCACGGCGAGAGCGGCACCGGCAAGGAGCTGATCGCGCGCGCCATCCATTTCGCTTCGCCGCGCGCCGGCCGCCGCTGCCTGTCGATCAATTGCGGCGCGCTGCCCGAGAACCTGCTCGAAAGCGAGCTGTTCGGCCACGAGCGCGGCGCCTTCACCGGCGCGGTGCGCGAGAAGAAGGGACTGTTCCAGGAAGCCGACCACGGCACCCTGTTCCTCGACGAGATCGGCGAGCTGACGCCGCCGATGCAGGTCAAGCTGCTGCGCGCCCTGCAGGAGAAGACGGTGCGCAAGGTCGGCGGCAACCAGGAAGAGACGATCGACGTGCGGGTGATCACCGCCACCAACCAGGATCTCGAGGGCCGCCTGCAGACCGGCGAGTTCCGCGAGGACCTCTACTACCGCATCAACGTGCTGCCCATCCACCTGCCGCCGCTGCGCCAGCGGCGCGAGGACGTGCCGCTGCTGGTCGACTTCTTCTTGCAGAAGTACAGCCGTCAGATGGACCTGCCGCCGCGCCAGATCTCGATCGAGGCGATGCGATTGCTCGAGGCCTACGACTGGCCGGGCAACGTGCGCGAGCTCGAGAACGTCATCGAGCGGGCCCTGGCGCTGTCGCACGCCGAGACCATCGGCACCCGCGACCTGCCGGCGCAGGTGATCAACCATCGCCGCTCCAACCCCGACCTGATCAACCTGCCCGAGGAGGGCCTGGACCTCGAGGCCCACCTCGAGGACATCCGCGGCCAGCTGATGGCCCAGGCGCTGGAGCGCACCGGCGGCGTGCAGACCCAGGCCGCCGAGCTGCTGCAGATGAGCTTCCGCAGCTTCCGCTACTACGCCAAGAAAGCCGGCCTCAAGGGCGGCGACGCCGACTGATCGGAAAGGATACGAGGCCGGGCCTGCCACAGTGCGGCGACGGCTCGCAGCCGCCGCGGGCACCTCGGTATACTCGCCGCCGCCCGGCAGACGTTTTACGCACCGGGCAAGTCCAGGAGGAAACCCGAAAATGGAGCCCAAGACATCGCGTCTCGACCAGGGTGCGCCGGAGCCGGAGGAGAACCCGGGACCGCAGGAGCCGACGACGTCCTCGATCGCGGCGATTGCCGCGGTCGCGGCGGCGCGCGCGGCTTGCGAGCTGGCGGTGTCCTACCTCGAAGGCCTCCCCGGCCGGCCGGTGGGCGAGCGGGCGACGCTCGCCGAGCTGCGCGCCCGGCTCGGCGCGCCGCTGGCCGACCAGGGCGCGGAACCAGAGGCGGTGCTGCGTGAGCTGGCGGCGGGGGCCGAGGCGGGGCTGATCGGCAGCGCCGGCCCGCGCTACTTCGGATTCGTGATCGGCGGCAGCCTGCCGGCCGCCCTGGGCGCCGACTGGCTGACCAGCACCTGGGACCAGAACCCGGGCACCTACTCCGTCTCGCCGGCCGCGGCGGTGGTCGAGGAGACCGCCGCCGCCTGGGTCCTCGAGCTGCTCGGCCTGCCCGCCACGGCCGGCGTCGGCTTCGTCACCGGCTGCCAGATGGCCCACGTCACCGCGCTCGCCGCCGCTCGCCACGCGCTGCTTGCCCGCGCCGGCTGGGACGTCGGCGAGAACGGCCTGGCCGGAGCGCCGCCGCTGCGGATCCTGGCCGGGGCGGAGGCCCACGTCACCCTGTTCCGGGCTCTCCGCCTGCTCGGCCTGGGCAGCCGCGCGGTCGAGAGCGTCGAGGCCGACGGCCAGGGGCGCCTGTCGCCGCCGGCGCTGGCGCGGCGGCTCGCGGCGGGGAGCGGCGCTCCAACTCTGGTCTGCGCCCAGGTGGGCAACGTCAACACCGGCGCCTGCGACCCGCTGGTCGAGATCGCCGAGCTGACCCGCCGGCACGGCGCCTGGCTGCACGTCGACGGCGCGTTCGGTCTGTGGGCGGCCGCCAGCCCCCGGCTGCGCCACCTCGCCGCCGGCGCCGAGCTGGCCGACTCGTGGGCGACCGACGCCCACAAATGGCTCAACGTGCCTTACGACTCGGGCATCGTGGCGGTTGCCGACGCCGGCGTGCACCGCGCCGCGATGACCGCCACCGCCACCTACCTGCAGCAGAACGAGGGGCGCGACGCCCTCGACTGGGTGCCGGAGTTCTCGCGCCGGGCGCGCGGCTTTGCCGTCTACGCGGCGCTGCGGTCGCTGGGCCGCCGGGGCGTCGCGGACCTGGTCGAGCGCTGCTGCCGCCTGGCCCGCCGGATGGCGGAGGCCCTGGCCGCCGAGCCGGGGGTGGAGGTGCTCAACGACGTGGTGCTCAACCAGGTGCTGGTGCGCTTCCAGGGCGACGAGCTGACCCGCGCGGTCATCCGCCGGGTGCAGCGGCAGGGCGTCTGCTGGCTGGGAGGCACCACCTGGCACGGCATGGCCGCGATGCGCGTCTCGGTCTCCAACTGGTCGACCACGGATGCCGACGTCGACCTGTCGGCCAGGGCCATCCTGGCGGCGCTGCGGGAAGAGCGCGACGCGGCGGCCGCGGGGAGCTGAGGCCCGGCCGCCCGATGAGGCTGAGGATCGCACCGGAGGTGTTGGCGCTGTTCCCGGCGGCGCTGGTCGGGGTGGTGCGCGTGCGGGGCTGCGACAACGCGAACACCGCGAGCCTTGCGAACACCGAGATCGAGGCGCTGCTGCGGCGGGCGGAAGCCGCTGCGCGTACGGCGCTTGGCGCCTTGGCGGGCGGCGCCTTGGCGCAGGAGCCGCGCATCGCCTGCTGGCGGGAGGCCTACCGGCAGTTCGGCGCCAGCCCGAAGAAGAGCCCCTCTTCGGTCGAGAGCCTGCTGCGCCGGGTGGCCGGAGGGGAGCTGCTGCGGTCGATCAATCCCCTGGTGGATCTCTACAACGCCGTCTCGCTCGAGCGCCTGCTGCCTGCCGGCGGCGAGGACCTGGCGCAGGTGCGCGGCGACATCGTCCTCTGCCGCGCCGGCGAGGCAGAGCCGCCGGTGCGCCTGCTCGGCGACGCGGAGGCGCGCCCGCCGCATCCGGGAGAGGTCATCTACCGCGACGACGTTGCGGCCATCTGCCGGCGCTGGAACTGGCGGGAAGCGGACCGCACCAAGCTCACCGCGGCGACCCGCGACGCGGTGCTGGTGCTCGAAGCCCTGCCTCCGACCGGCCGCGCCGACCTCGAGCAGGCCCTCGCCGATCTCGCCGGCCGCATCACGCGCTGCTGCGGCGGCGACACCCGGACCGCAATCCTGGATGGCAAGAGGGCCGAGCTGGACCTGGGCGTGGCGAGCTGACGGCAGACAGCTCGAGCTGTCTTGAGACCTCAGCCCTGACCCGGGCGGTCGCAGCTGGTGGACGTCTGGCCGTCTCCGGCCCTCACGGAGGCACCTCGCCCTGGTTTGGTGTTTGACTTCAGGCGCGCGTTTGCGTAGTCTTACGTAGACTTAACGACAAGTCCCGTGCTGTCCCGCGCCGACGCGCCCAAGCGCTCGCGGTCGGATTGGTTTTGATCGGAGAGAGTGAGTCTTCCGAGGCGACCACGTGAACGATGAGAGCGATCTGACTACTACAACCCCGCTTGGCCGGCGGCATGAGAATCTCTCACGACTCTGGTGCAGCTTGGGCGATCTGGGTCAGCGGCTGACCCGCCAGGGCTTCGACCGTGGCTCGCTGCTCGGAGCGACCGGCCATGAGGTCCGAGGACTCGCTTGCAGCTGCCTGGCGAGCGAGCAGCTCGTCGTCGTCGCTGGCGACAAGCTGGGATCCTGGTACGGAGGGACCTTCGATCCGGAGACAGGCGACCCCGGCGACGCGCAGTGGCGGGAGCTTCCAGGCCTGGGCCGAACGGGCATCCTCTGTGTCGTCGACCTCTTAAGAATCGTCTCCTGGAGAGGCGAGTCAGCGGTGGTGATCGGTACGCGGGGCAACGGTGCCTGGATCGCCCCGCTCGCAGCGGTGGCAACTCCCGGATGGCGGGGCGATGGCCTGCTCGCCTTGCCCGGAAGCGATGGCAGAGTCGTCCGCCAGCTGCTTGCCGATCCGCACTCCGAGACACTTCTGGCCGCCGTCGACACCGGTGTGCTCACCTGGTCGCTCCATGACGAACCCGCGCTGGTGCAGGACGAGCGGCTCGAGGTGCAGGTCACCGCCTTCGCGATCGATCAGGACGATTCCGATCGTAGCCTGGACCGGCTCTATGTTGCCAGCAATCCGTCGGGCCTCCACCGCATCGGTCGGCAACGTGACGGCACTTTCCGCGTCCTGCCATCGGCGCTGGCATCCGCGGGGGCGATCTGGCGGGGACGTGGCTCCGTCGTCGAGCGAATGGTGCCGATCTCGGACCTCCTCGAGCAGGTGCCCGGCTCCACGCGCTGGCGCCGGAAGTACCACGAGCGCGGAGTGGTTGGCACCACCCTTCGCCACCTGCTCTTGGTGCACGACGGCCCGGATGCCGACGGCCCGGCGTTCTCGCAGACCCGTCTCGCAACGGCCCGCTCCCGGATCCTCGACCTCGCGGTGTTCTCTTTCCCTTCCTGGCAAGGTCTGGCTGTCTCGACGCTCGAGGGCCGCGTGCGCATCTTCCGGCCCTCGGGGATGCGCCGGCCCGAACACGACCCGTTCGCCTCCTATCCCGTCGGCGCGCCGGAGAGCTCGTCTCCTCTGGCGCTTTTCTCTGGGTTTGAGGATGTCTCCTGCCTCTCCGATCGGGTGTATGGATTCGCCCTTCCCACGAGGCATGCTCCCGAGAAGGCGCCGCTGCGAGTCGTGCTGGGGCTCGGAGACCATACGGTCCGGCTCTTGCGCTACACCCTGCGCTGGGAGCTGCGCCGCGAGGCTCATGACGCGGCACGGGCCCTGGTCCAGAGCCTCCCGCTCGACGAGATCCTCGCCCATTGCCAGAGCCGGGCTCTCGACTCGGCCGGGAATCAGGCTGACAAGGCCCCCCTGATCCTGCTCCTTTCCCAGCTCGGACTGGACTGCAGGACTGCCGCGCAATGGCGGTCCTTCCGCCTCATCGTCTGGGACACTCTCGCCCACTGGGAGGATGAGGCCGTCCCGGTGAACACGCTCCAAGCTCTCCGCGATCTTCAGGTCAAGCGCTCCGACCAGCTCATCCCCCTCGAGGAGACGATCCGCAGGATACGGAAGTACATCCTCGACCGCCGAAGCTTCTCCGACAAACAGACCGGATTCGCCCAGCTGATGGGCTCCTCAGATCCCAGCCTTGCCGACGATCGCATCCTTTACCGTTCGATCCTCTGCTCGCGGCGCCACGGACTGATCTTCCGCCGCGGCTTCCAGCCCACCGAATTTGGGGAGGTCCAGGCTTTTGCTCTCATTTCTCCACCCACCGTGGCCGCCCATCACCCAAGCCGATCGGCAGGCGAAGCCGACCCGGCAGATCTCCGGTTCTTGGTGGCGACCTACCGGCGCACCCTCTGGCTACTCGACGGGACCGGCCAAGCGATGCAGCTATCCGGTGCCGAACCAGCCTGGGGGCATGTGCAGGCGATTCACGTCCGTGGTACCGATCTCGTCGTCTCCTTTTCCCTGGCCGGCCTGCGGCGTGCTCCGCGTCAGGAGCTCAGCGCGCCCTTCGGGCAGATCGAGCAGCACCCACACCTGAGCTTCGAGCCACTGGCCGGGACTGGCCTCGCACCGGCGCGTGCTCTCTGCGCTCTACCTGGCGCGGCGGCTGAAGACGACAGGCTTCTCTGGGGGGATGGCAGTGGCTGCATTCATCTGATGACAGCTCAAGGGAGCTGCTTGCTTGCCGACCTCCGACCTGCCCTAGAGCGTTGGGGAAGGTCTGATCCCCTGGTCTCCGATCTTCAGAGCTATACCGAGCCGGCAGGGGAGGGCACCTACCGCCGCTTCGTCGCCGCCGCCACGGGCTTCGGCTCTCTCCACGTCCTGGAGTGGTCCGAGCTGCCGTCTCCCAAGCTCACCATTCTTGACACGGTTCGGACCGGCAGCGTTCCGGCCACCTCGATCCTGGTGGCCGATTGCTCGCCTCGCCAGATCGTCGTGGCGAGCCTCGACGGTTTGGTGGCCGGTTACTGGTTGATCCCTACCAGAGAGGGTGGCCGCCGCCTTGCGATCTACTGGGCCTTCAAGGCGGGCGACGCGGTGCGCACGATCCAACATCTCCTGCCCGCTTCCGACACGAGCCTGCGGCTGCCGTCGGAACCACTCATCGTCGTCGGATCGTACGACGAGCACCTCCACATCCTGGACCTGCTCGGACGCCACCTCGAGGTGGCCTACCTTCCCGGGATCAAGGTCGACCGCTTCGTCACCACCCGGACACGGCCCGAGGACGGCCCTTTCGTCGAGGCGCGCGTTTACGCCTGCGGCTTCGAGAACCTCTTTTGCGGCATCTTCCTCATGAGCCGGCGGCGGCTTATCGAAAATATCGAGCAGGAGCTCCGCTGCCGCGGCGCCGACGACCGAGAAGAGTCGCTGTCGCGCTGGCGAACCTACTCGCTGCGCGAGGGACACCTGCGCCACCGCTTCGCCCGACAGAGCGTACGGTACCCCGGCACCGGAGCCCGCGCGGTCATTGCTGAGATCCGCCGGTTGCTCCGAGCGGGAGACAACTCGGACCTGTCGACCGGGCTCGTCACCGCGCTGCTCCGCAGGCTTTTCCAGAACCGGATGCCCGGAGAGCCGGACGGTGGCGAGCCGCCGAGCGGCCTCCGGGAGATCCTCGCCGCTCCAGATCTCTATCTCGACACCGTGAGGCTCCTGGTGGAGCTCGAGGAGCAGTGGGATACGCCCGGCTCGATTGCGAGCCGAAGGGTCGGCCTCTTCTGGATCCGCTCCTTTCTGCGCGGCATCGAGGATCTTGCGATGCTCCGCCGCTGGCTCGAGATCGGCCGCCAGGCAAGCACCGCCGTCCCGCTCGCCGCACCCGATAAGCTGCTCGAGCATTACCTCGAGCACCAGCATGAGCTGATCCAGCTGAAGGCCCTGCAGTACGTGGAGCGGCAGCTTTTCGGCTGGAGAGGAGTGAGCGGTCGCCTGCCGCTCTTCGTCGACGGCGAGCTCGTCGTCGCCGACGACTTCGATTGGCTTATCTCCGTTCTCCTCCGGCGCGTGCGCACTCACGTAGGGCCGGTCACCCGCCACGAGCCAAACTCGGTGCTGCTGCAGATCGGCAGGCTTCTGGCGCTCCTGGTGAAGGCTCGCCATCTCGACCCGCTCTATCTCCTGGCCCGACTGCAGGACGAGAGAGTCTTGGACCGGATGAGCGAGATGCTCGAAGACCAGTGTTATGCCATGGCCTGCCTGCCCCTCGAGCGCGAAGAGGAGCTCGAGGAGACGGCTCTGCGGCTGCGCCGGGACGCCGACATCCTCCAGCGCGGGCGGCAGCTCGAGACTCTCCTGCGCAACGATGGCAGCATCGAAGAGGTCGTTCAGGGAATGCAGGCCCTTGCAGAGGAGGACGCGGCGGCGGAGCCCTCCCGGTCGATCCCGCCCTACCTCGCGGCGCTGCACGGCTACTATCGGACTCTCATTCCTCTGCTTTGTGCCCGGAGCCTTGAGGAGATCGTCGAGCTCAAAGGGACTTGGGCTGCCGAGCCGATCGATCTCGATCGCTTCCCCTCTCACCGTCTGTTCGACCGGATCCCCGGCCTGCTCGCCGCAGCTGACCATTACTGGCAGCAGAAATTCAACGACCTCTTCCTCGACCCGCCGTTGAGCGCGCTTCGTCACCAGGACTTCTACAACCTGCTCACCGCCTGGCGGAACTTCGAGGGCGCCATCCATGAACGGCGGGAAGGATTTTCCCAACAGGAACAACTGCTCATCGATCGGCTGGCTCGCGAGTGGCGGAGCGCCATCGATGACGAGCAGACCAAGAGCCTGCTCCAAGACCTCTTCGAGATCGTTGACAAGCAGTTGCGCGATCGACCGAAAGTCCCGCTGAACGCCGTCGAGGCCATGACTCGGGCGAGGGAGGAGGAGAAGCTCACTTTCACGGCGTTCTCCAATCTGTTCACGCGCCTGCTGCTCTTCTCGGAGCCGCAGCGGGCGTCCTTTTTCTATCTCGGCCAGGGCGAGGACAGGAAAGTTGGGCGCCAGTTCTTCCAGGTCGCGGAAGGCACCGCCAGTCTGATCGACGATGGGACCGCGCTGCGCGGCCTGCCGGAGGACGGGCTCTGGTCGAATCCCGAAGGCTTTGAGCAGCTCCAACCCGACGAGATCCTGCGCTGGTTGACCGACACCGAGCCCGGCTTGACCTGGCGGGTGGTGCCGATTCCCAACGCCGCCGAGACCTCGCTCTCCTTTGGCTTCTACCTGTTCGGTTGGGAACCCGGAGCGCCGGGGAGCGAACGCTTCGACCTCCACCGCCTCACCTGGACCCCGTTGCTCCAGGCGCTCGCCTTCCGGCAGGCCTCTTTCGAGCAGCAGACGATGAAGAACCGTATATTTTCGATGATCGCCCATAACCTGGGTTCGCCGGTTTTCAAGATGCGCTCGGATCTGGGTGTCCTGGTCAAGGGCTTCCTCGACAACCAGCCGGAGCAGCGCGAGCAGAAATACCTCGAGCTGCTACGCCAAGCACGTCACCTGACCGGGATCATTGACGGCATACTGAGCCTGAGCAAGCGCAAGATGACGCTCGATATCACGACGGTCTCGCTTGCACGCCTCCTCTATGACGTGGTGCGGACCGTGCGCAAGGACGGCCAGGGCAAGGGCTTGAGCATCGACGTGCCGAGGCCGCCCGCAGCTCCCGCCGAGGACCGCTCCCGCTGCCGGACCGACGAAGTCAAGGTCTACGACATCCTCCTAAACCTCCTGACCAATGCGATCAAGTACGGCCCGCCGAACAGCCGTGTCCAGGTCGAGTTGCATCTGGCTCGCAAGGGGTTCGAGATCCGCGTCCGCGACGAGGGACCCGGCATTCCCCGAGACGAGTTGCCCATGCTGTTCCAGCCCTTTTTCCGCGGACGGCTGGCGGAGACAGTCCCCGGGCTGGGGCTGGGCCTCTATATCTCGAGGCTCTATGCCCAGAAGTTGGGCGGCAGGTTGCAGGTCGCCAACAACGCCGAGCGGGGTGTGACGTTTTCGCTGTTCCTTCACGATCATGAAGATGATGCCGTCCAGGACAAGGAGAGCTGAGTGCGCATTTTTCTCATCGATGACGACATGACCGTTGTGCAAAATCTGACTCTGTTCCTGCAGGCCGACTTTCATGCGGTGTCATGGCTCACTTTCGTGCCGGATCGATGCCTCCTGATCGAAGCCATGGAGGACTTCGAGCCCGACGGCGTGGTGCTCGATTACGGCATGGAGCGCACCGGAACGGAGATCTGCGATTGGATCCACGGCTGGAAACCGGAAATGCCGATCGTCTTCTACACCAGCTATGCCGGCAGCGCCCACGAGCGGGAGCAGATGCTCCGGAAGGTGAGCGAAGACTGCATCATCGCGAAGCGCGAGACCGGCGCGGATGTCGACACGATCTTGGCGACAGTACGGAGCTTGCAATGATGTCGGACGTTAACATGATGGACGCAATCGATGACCTGACTTTCGTCAATGCCTCGGGAGCAAAGGACCTGCACCAGATTGCCCGCGAGTTGACGGTGGGGCGGGTGGTCCTCTTCGCGGGCGCCGGCCTGTCGTTCAATGCGCCCCGTCGCGACGAGGGGAAGAACAGCATGCCGGGTTGGCGGGACCTCGCTCACGAATTGCTCAAGAAGATGGAAGGATCCATCCGCGACTCGCAGGACCCTCTGAAGGTAGCTGACTACTTCGAGACCAAGTACGGCCGGCCCGCCCTCATCGACGCCCTGGTCAACACCATCCGCGATTCCGAGCATGCACCCGGCCGCGTCCATCAATGCCTGACCGGCCTCAACTTCGACGAGATCATCACCACCAACTACGACACGCTGATCGAGCGGGCATTCGAGAAGCAGTTCATCGAGCCCCAGGTCATCGTCGAAAGCCGGGATCTGGTGCGCAAGCGGAAGCCTCCTCGGGTCATCAAGATGAACGGTTGCTTCAAGATCAATCCCTCGGGGGTGGTAATCACTGGCAGCGATTTCCTGTCCTATGCGGAGCGGCATCCGCTGATTGAGATCCTGGTCACCGAATGCTTCGTCGAGTCGACCGTGCTGTTCATTGGTTTCGGCCTCGACGATCCGGCCTTCCGCGCCATCAATGAACGCGTCCTGCGCACCCTGGGCCGCGGCGAGTGCCGTCTCGCCTATTCCCTGCAGTTCGGCGCTAGCGAAACCGAGAGCGCATATTGGAAGAGCCGCCAGGTGCAAATCATCGATCTCTCGTCAGGAGCGACGGAGATGGATGAAGG
>DATGHG010000343.1:0-4707 GCA_035308185.1 Thermoanaerobaculia bacterium
CGCGGGGTGAATCCGATCGGATGGATACCGTTCCTGACCACGTTGTGCACCAGCGTCGGCAGGCCGGAGGGACTGTCGCCCGGCAGCTGGCGGAAGGTGTCGAGCGCGCTCTTGCTGAGCTCGATCTGATAGAGCGTGCCCTGGGCTCCGAGCAGCGTCGCCACGCTGGTCACGAAGCGTGGGCGGTCGGGCGACTGGACGCAGTGAAAGACGGTGCGCATGTAGATGTTGGCGTCGCCGATCTCGGCATGCAGCGCTTCCGCCTCGCCGGGTTTGGCGCCGTCCCAGACCCGGAATTCCAGCCTCCCCTCCTCCGGCGAGCCTTGGGACTCCCGGCGGGCCAGCTCGACGGCGGCGGGCGACACGTCGACGCCGATCACCCGCTCGAAGTGGCGCGCGAGGAACCGGGATTGACGGCCGTTGCCGCACCCCAGGTCCACCACCGGCAGTCGCGCATCCATGTGCGGCGCGAAGCGCCGCAGGTCCTCGGCCGCCGCCTTCGCCGGCTCGTTGTCCCAAAGCACCTCGCCGTCGGCGCCGGTGGCGTGGATGGTTCGCCAGTAGCTCTCCCACTGCTTGCGGTATTGGCGCGGGCTGCCACTCTGCAAGCGGAACATCAGGACGTGAGAGTAGAACTTCATCGCATCCTTGACCGTTTTCATCGGTTGCTCTCCTTGGTCGGAAAGCTTGGAAAGCATACATTTGCCTTCTAAGTAAATAGTAGCCTCTGCGGCCGATCGCGAGACATTTCGCCTGGCAACGCCCGCGGGCCGCCGGTTGGCGCGACAGCCGCCACGGCATTTGATACAAATGCGTCATGACGAGCTGGCAACCTTTGCTGACCGGACCCCTGGCCGAGCGGGCGCGCCAAGCGATCGACGAGATCGCCGCCGTCCTCGCTCCGGCCGCCACCACCGCCGCCGCCGCCGCCGCCGAATCGCCGCCGGCGGCAACGGCGGCCGACCTCCTACCCGGCCCCAGTCTGGCCGGCGGCGCCGCCGGCGCGGCCCTGTTCTTCGCCTACCGCTCCCGCTCCGGCGTCGCCGACGGCGGCGCCGCCGACCCCGTCAACACCGAGGATGCCGAGATCGCCGCCGCCTTTCTCGACCAGTCCACCGAGGCGCTGGCCACCACGCCCCTGGCGCCGGACCTCTACGGCGGCTTCGCCGGCGTGGCCTGGACGGCCGAGCACCTCTACGGCCCGCAGTTTGCGGAGCCGCACCAGGAGGCGCCGGAGAGCTCGGAGACTCCGGAAACTCAGGAAGACCCCGGCGAGGACCCGCTGGCGGAGATCGACGAAGCCCTGATCCGCTACCTCGACCATTCGCCGTGGACCGCCGATTACGACCTGATCCGGGGCCTCGTTGGACTCGGCGTCTATGCCCTCGAACGGCTGCCGCGACCCAGCGCCCTGGCCTGCCTGACCGGAGTGGTCGACCGCCTCGCCGAGACCGCCGAGCATGGAGCCCAGGGAACGACCTGGCACACCTCCCCGCGGCTGCTGCCCGACTGGCAGCGGGCGATCTACCCTGAGGGGTATTACAACCTCGGCGTGGCGCACGGCGTGCCCGCGGCGGTCGCCCTGCTCGGCGCCATCGCCGCCGCCGGGGAGCGCCTGGCGGCGGCCGGCGATCCCGCCGCCGGCGAGCTCGGCCGGCGCGCGCGGTCCTTGGAGGAAGGCGCCCTGCGCTGGTTGCTGGCGCAGCGGCTGCCGGCCGGCAGCTCGTCCTGGTTTGCCTCCAGCATCTGGCCCGGCACCCCCCACCAGGGGTCGCGCCTGGCCTGGTGCTATGGCGACCCGGGGATCGCCGCAACGCTGTTGTTGACCGCACGCTCCCACGGTCCGGGGGACGACGGCGGCGTCGCGGCGCTGGCGGTGGAGCTGGCCGTCGAGGCCGCGGCGCGGCCCGCCGAGAGCTCGGGAGTGCGCGACGCCGGCCTCTGCCATGGCTCCGCCGGGCTGGCCCACCTGTTCAACCGCATCCACCAGCAGACCGGCGAGCCGCGGCTGGCCGCGGCAAGCCGCCGCTGGTTCGAGCACGCGCTCGACTTCCGCCAGCCGGGCCTGGGGCTGGCGGGCTATCGCTCCCACTGGATCGAGGAGGACGGCGTCAGCCAGTCCTGGCGCGACTCGGCCGGGATGCTCGAAGGGGTGGCGGGGATCGGCCTCGCCCTGCTTGCCGGCATCTCCACCTTCGAGCCGGCCTGGGACCGGACCATGATGCTGTCGGCCGCCGGGGTGCCGCCCATTTCCCCAGAGCCGCCGCCGGGGACCTGACCCGGAGGCCGCGGCATGGCGGTCGAGCTGCGGCACCGCACCATCGCCACCAACGGCATCCGCCTGCACGCCGTCGAGGCCGGTCCGGCGGACGGGCGGCTGCTCATCTTGCTGCACGGCTTCCCCGAGCTCTGGGCGAGTTGGCGTCGGCATATCGAGCCGCTCGCCGCGGCGGGCTTCCGCGTCCTCGTGCCCGACCAGCGCGGCTACAACCTGAGCGACAAGCCGCGCGGCATCGCCTCCTACCGCCTCGATCGGTTGGCCCGCGACGTCGTCGGGCTGATCGACGACGCCGGCCGCGAGCGTGCTTGCCTGGTCGGCCACGACTGGGGAGGCGCCGTCGCCTGGTGGGTTGGTGTCAACCACCCGCAGCGTCTCGAACGGCTGGCGCTGCTCAACATCCCGCACCCCTATGTCATGCGTCGCCACCTGCGGCATGATCGCGCCCAGATCCGCAAGAGCTGGTACATCTTCTTCTTCCAGCTGCCCTGGCTGCCGGAGGCCTACTGGCGACGGCGCAATTGGGAGGCAGGAGTCCGGGCCCTCACCGTCACCAGCCGGCGCGGTACCTTTTCAGCCGCGGATCTCGCGGTCTACCGTGAGGCCTGGTCTCAGCCCGGCGCCATCACCGGCATGATCCACTGGTACCGCGCCGCCCTGAGACGGCCACCTCCCCGTCCCGCCAGTCCGCGGGTCCGCGTGCCGGTGCTGCTCCTCTGGGGCAAGGGCGACCGTTTCCTCGGCGCCGAGATGGCGCAGCCGAGCATCGACCTCTGTGACGATGGCCGCCTGATCTATCTCGACGCCACCCATTGGCTGCACCACGAGGAGCCCGCGGAGGTACGGCAGCGGCTCGCCGACTTCTTCGGCGCGCGGGAGGCGGCGGCTCAGGGATTCGAAGCGAGCGTGTAGTCGAGCTCGTAGGAGTGCTTGCCGTCGGCGATCTCGATGCTCATCCTGCCCGCCAGTCCGACCAGCTGGCCGGTGCCGGAGTCGGGCACCACCGTAATCGTCAATTGCAGATCGCCGCGGGTCATGGTGCCGCTGTGTTGCAGCATGAAGGTGCCGCTGCGGCCCTGCAGGGTGCCGCGGACCTGCTCGATCGCGACGTAACCGGCCGATCCCTTGACGGCGGTGCCGGCGCCGAGCATCTCGCCCTTGCTGGTGGCTTCGAGATCACCGTGGTACTGCTTGTCGAGCGACATCCTGCCGAGGGTCGTGCCCTCGGTGCCCTCACCGTGGTCATCGCCGCCCTGCGGGCTCACCTTGACCTCGAACGCCCCTCTGGCACGACTGGACATGACCACCCCTTTCCGAACCGCGGCGTGAACCTGAGCCCGGCACCATTCGACCGCCGAGCGAGAGGGGCGAAAGCGTATCATCTGGCCATGCCCGCTTCGCCGCCACCTCGTTCGCGGGTCGTCTCCTAGATCGTTTTCTTCGGCCGGCCGCCCATGGATCGCCTCACATTCTTTGGTCTCTTTGCGGTTACGGGAATGCTGGTTTGCTATGCGCTAGAGGATCGGAGTCGGTGGTTTGTCCTGGGCTTCGCCTCGTCGTGTGCCCTGGGCTCGGCCTACGGCTTTCTCCTGGGTGCCTGGCCGTTCGGTTTGGTGGAAGTTGTCTGGTGTCTCGTCGCACTCCGACGATGGTGGCGGACCGTGCGCTTGCCGAAACCGGAAGCCAACTAGACACTACGCGTTCGCGGAGGATCTCGATCTTGCTCCATGGCCGCCGGCTGCCCCTGATCGCCGCTTTCCTGATGACCGCGCTGGCTGCGCTGGCAACGCTCTCCCCGCCGGCGACTCCGGAGCAGCCGCCCGCCGACGTCGCCACGCCCGCGCCAGCGTCCTCGGCGCCCGCCACACCCACGCCCGCGCCCGCGGCACCGCCCGCTGTGCCCGCGCCCGCGCCTCCTGCCGCGCCTGCCGCCGCGGCGCCTACGCCCGGCGCCCAGCCCGCCGCCAAGTCGGCGCCCGCCAAGGGCAAATCGGGGTCGAAGACCGCGGCTCCCGCCAAGCCTGCGGCGCCTCCCAAACCGCCACCGCCGCCGCCCAAGCCGCCGGTCCCGAACGCGGCGCTCGCTCAGCTCAAACCCCTGATCGGCAGCTGGACCTGCACCGGCCACACCTTCGGCCCCGGGCCCGAGCACGACACCAGCGCCGCGATGACCGTCGCCTGGCACCTCGACGGCTTCTGGCTCGAGGTCCGCTACGACGAGGCGAAGACCGCCGCCAACACGGCGCCGTTCGCCGCCGTCGCCGATTGGGGCTTCGACGAGCTGCAGCAGGGCCTGGCGGCGGTGAGCGTCGACAACTTCGGCGGCAGCACCGCCCAGGCGGCGTCGGGCTGGCAGGGCAACAAGTTGGTGTTCGAGGGCCCGGGGCACCGCTTCGCCGCGCAGTTCGAGGCCCGCGACACCTACAACC
>DATGHG010000344.1:0-22488 GCA_035308185.1 Thermoanaerobaculia bacterium
GCCCATCGGCGTCGTGGCCGGCCGGCGCCGCTTCCTCGACGCCGTGGACGGCGGGCTCTGGAGCTACGGCGACGCTTCGCGACCGGCAACGGAGACCTCGTTCGTCGCCGGCACGTTCTGCAAGCATCCGCTCGCCATGGCCGCCGCCCTGGCTGTCCTCCGCCACCTGGAAGCGGCGGGCCCGGCCCTGCAAGCGGAGCTCAACGAGCGCACCGCTGCCTTCGCGGCGGCGCTCAACGACGACTTCCGCGCCGCGGCCGTGCCCATCGAGGTGGTGTCCTTCGCCTCTCTCTTCCGCTTCGTCCTGGCGGGCAACGGCAGCTACCTCTACCAGCCTCTCGACATGGACCTGTTCTTCCAGTCCCTGGTCGCCCACGGCGTCTACGTCTGGGAAGGCCGGACCTGCTTCCTCTCGACCGCTCATACCGACGAGGACCTCCGGCGCGTCCGCGAAGCCGCGCGCCAGAGCGTGGAGGAGCTCCGCGCGGCAGGGTTCCTCACCGCGGCTGCCGCGTCCCGCGAGGCGGCCGCGCCGCCGTCGCCGCCGGCAGCGCCGGCAGCGCTGGCAGCGATCAGCATGCCGCTCTCCGAGGCGCAGCAACAGCTGTGGATGATCAGCCGCCTCGGGGACTCCGGCTCGCTCGCCTACACCATATCAATCACCCTGGAGCTGCGAGGCCGGCTCGCCGTCGCATCCCTCGCCCGGGCGGTCCGCGGTCTGGTCGCCCGGCACGAGTCCCTGCGGACGATCTTCACGGCCGACGGCGAGCACCAGGTGATCCTGCCCGAGGCCGAGATCGAGCTCCGGGAGATCGATCTCGAGCGCTCCTCGGATGCTGAAGCCGCCCTCGCAGCGTGGTGGATCGAGCAGGCCGGCCAGCCTTTCGATCTCGATCGCAAACCCCTGTTCCGGGCCGCTCTCCTGGGGTTGCCCGACGAACGCCACCTGCTGGTCCTGGCGGCGCACCATCTGGTGGTCGACGGCTGGTCGATGGGGGTCCTGGTCAAGGATCTCCTGGAGCTCTACGCCGCCGATCTCCAGGGGACGCCGGCCCGGCCGGGGAGGTCCCTCGCCTGGCGTGACTATCTGCTCTGGCAGCAGCGCCAGCAGGAGATGCCGGCGATGGCAGAGCACGCGGCGTTCTGGCGTGCGCAGGTGGCGAAGGGCAGTCCCGACCTCGATCTGCCGCCCGATCACCGGCGTCCCGCGCGCAAGAGCTTCCGTGGCGCCCGCGTCACTGCCCACCTCGATCCGCGGCTGACCGCGGAGCTGCGCCGGCAGGGTCAGCAGCAGAAGTGCACGCTGTTCATGACCCTGTTCGCCGCCTGGTCCTCCTTCCTGGCGCGCCGCACCGCCCAATCCCGGCTCACCCTGGGCATTCCGACCTCCGGCCGGCCGCAGCAGGCCGAGGGCACGGTCGGCTACTGCGCGCACCTGCTCCCGATCAGCGTGCAGGTGGACGGAGAGGAGTCCTTCGCAGGTTACCTGACCCGCACCCGCGACCTCCTGCTCAGCGCCTACCAGCATCAGGACTACCCCTTCGCACGGCTGCTCCGCGAGCTGGCCCACGCTCCCGACCCTGCCCGGACGCCGCTGTTCGCCGCCACCTTCAACCTGGAGCGCCCGGTGCGACTGCCGGCCCTCCCCGGGCTGCGGCTGGCGCTGGCGCCGCAGCCCATCCTCGCCACCGGTTTCGATCTGCACTTCAACGTCGTCGACTGGGACGACCGGCTGACCCTGGAGCTCGACTACACGACCGATCTCTTCGTCCGCTCGACCGCGGAGCGCCTGCTCGCCGGCTTCCTCGGCTGGCTGCGCGCCGCCCTCGCGGGCCCGGGCGAGCCGCTGGAGCGCCTGCCGGCGATGACCGCGGCGGAGCGCCAGCTGGCCCTCGTCGAGTGGAACGACAGCGGCGTCGCCGCGAGCGCGCCGGCCGCGCTCCCCGCCATCCACGACGTCATCCGCCGCCAGGCCGAGCTGCGGTGGGAGGCTCCGGCGCTGGCCTTCGCCGGCGCGACGCTCACCTACGGCGAGCTCGAGGAGCGCGCCAACCAGGTCGCGCACCACCTCATCGCACTGGGCGTCGCGCCGGGCATGCACGTGGGGCTCGCCGTGCCGCGGAGCCCTGCCCTGATCGTCGCCCTCCTGGGCGTCCTCAAGGCGGGCGGCGCCTATGTGCCCGTGGACCCGACCCTGCCGCCGGGACGCCTCGCCTTCCTGCTCGAGGACTCGGGGGCGAGCTTCGTCGTCACGGCGGCAGCCCCGACCCAGGTGCTGCCGCGAGCGGCCTGGAAAGTGCTGTCGCTGGATGCCGAGGCGGCGGCGATCGCCCGCCAGCCGCAAACTCCCCCGGACCTGGCGGTCGGTTCTCGCGATGCGGCCTACCTCCTCTATACCTCCGGCTCGACCGGCCGGCCGAAAGGCGTCCTGGTCGAGCACGGAGCCATCGTCAACCTCGTGCAGGCACAGCGGCGGCTGTTCGGGGTCCGCCCGGAGAGCCGAGTCCTGCAGTTCGCCAACCTGGGATTCGACGCCTCGGTGTCCGAGATCTTCGTCACGCTTGCCGCGGGGGCGACCCTGCATCTGGCGCAGCTCGACGACCTGCTGCCAGGAGCGCCCCTGGTCGACCTGCTGCGCCGCGAGCGCATCACCCTGGTCACCCTGCCGCCGGCGGTGCTCGCCGCCCTGCCTGCCGCCGCCCTGCCGGCTCTCGCGACCGTGGTCAGCGCCGGCGAAGCCTGCACTTCGGAGGTGGTCGCCCGCTGGGCGGCGGGGCGTCGCCTGATCAACGCCTATGGCCCCACGGAGGCCTGCGTCTGCGCCACCGGTATGGCCTTGGACGGCGGGGAGGGCGAGGGGTCGCCGCCCATCGGCCGGCCGCTCGACAACGTGCGGATCTACCTCCTCGATCCGGCGGGGGAGCCGGTTCCGCCGGGGGCCGCCGGCGAGGTCCACATCGGTGGCGCTCAGATCGCGCGCGGCTACTGGAACGATCCGGCCGGCACCGCCGCGAGCTTCCTGCCCGATCCCGCGAGCGTCGGGGGGCGGCTCTATCGCACGGGGGACCGCGGCCGCCATCTCGCCAATGGCGCGCTCGAATACCTGGGGCGCCGCGATCACCAGGTCAAGGTGCGCGGCATCCGCATCGAGCTGGGCGAGATCGAGCAGACGCTGCTGCGCTCCCCGGGGATTCGCGCCGCCGTGGTCGTCCTGCGCGCCGGCCGCCTGGTCGCCTATCTGGTGCGCAACAACCCGGCGCTCACCGTCGCCCGCGTCCGCGACCGCCTGGCCGAGGCGCTGCCGGCGTCGATGATCCCCGGCGACTTCGTGCTGCTCGAGACGCTGCCGGTGAACGACAACGGCAAGGTCGACCGGGATCGCCTGCCCCTTCCCGACGCCGCCCAGGCATGGGGGCGAGCCGAGTACGTGGCGCCCGCCACGCCGATCGAAGAGCGGCTCGCCACCATCTGGCAGGAGGTTTTGGAGATCGAACGCGTGGGCGCCCACGACGACTTCCTCTCGCTCGGCGGCCACTCCCTGCTCTCGATCAAGATCGCCGCGCGGATCGAGGAAGCCTTCGCCGTCCGCATCTCGCTCAAGGTCATCTTCTCCGGAAAATCGCTGGCCGCGCTGGCGCGGGAGGTCGAGGCCGCGCTCATCGCGACCACCGGCGACCTCGACCTCGAGGCCGCGATTCGCGAGCTCGAGATCCAGCCCGACGACGAGATCGCGAGCCTGCTCGCGGAAGCCTGAGACCCATGAAGCTACTGCTCCTGCAATTGCTCGACTACCGGTTCCCGTTCGGCGGTGCGCACAAATGCAACCGCCTCCTGATGGAGGCATTCGCGGCCCGCGGTCACGTCTGCGAGGTAGTCGCTCCGGGCTATGAGACGACGCGGCCGCGCCCCGACGAGCGCGAGCGCCTGCTGGAGAATCTGAGCGCGGCGGGGATTCCGATCCTCGAGGCCGGCGAGGATCTCGTCGTCTATCGCCTCAACGGCGTTCTCGTCCACGCCACCGTCTCGGAGTTTTCGCTCGCGGACTATGCGCGGATCTACGGCTACCTCGCGGCGCGGGTCGAGGCCATGGTGCCCGATTGGGTGCTGGTCTCGGAGGACCACACGGGCCTGTTCCTGGGCGCCGCGCTGGAGCTTGCCGCCGGGCGAGTCGTCTACCTCGCCCATGCCCAACCGACGCTGCCTTTCGGGCCGGAGGCCTTCGACCAGGACCCCGCGAAGGCGAAGCTCTTCGGCAGCTTGGCCGGCATCCTGACCGTCAGCGACTACGTCAAGGGTTACATCCGTCGCTGGGGAGGCTTCGACTCGACCGTCATCGCGCTGCCGGCCTACGGTGCGCCCCCCTACCCGCACCGCGGCGACTTCACCAGGGGAGCGGTGACGCTGGTCAATGCCTCGGGACTGAAGGGATTGCCCATCTTCCTCGATCTTGCCGCCGCCTTCCCCGATGTCGCGTTCGCCGCCGTCGCCTCCTGGGGCACCGGCGAGGCCGAGCGCATGGCGCTCGCGGCGCTCCCCAACGTCACCGTGCGAGAGCCGCGGCCGGACGTCGACGAGATCCTCGCTGACGCGCGGGTCCTGCTGGTGCCGTCGCTGTGGGGAGAGGCCTTCGGCATGATCGCCGTCGAAGCCATGCTGCGCGGCATCCCAGTGCTGGCGAGCGACCTGGGCGGGCTGCCGGAAGCCAAGCTGGGCATCGACTACCTGCTGCCGGTGACACCGATTGCGGAATACCGTCGCACCAGCCCGTTCGAAAAACCGGTGCCGATCATCCCCCCGCAGGATTGCGCCCCCTGGCGCCGTGCGTTGGCGCGAGTCCTCACCGACCGCGAGCACTACGAGCGGCTCTCACGCGAGTCGCGCTCCGCCGCCCACGCGTTCGTCGAGGGCCTGGGCGCACACCGCTTCGAAGCCTACTTCGCGGAGCTCGCAGGCCAGCTCCGCAAGAGCGTTCGGGCCGCGCCGCTCGCCCAGGCGAGCGTCCCCGAAGGGCGGCCCTCCGCGGCGCTCGGCGGACGCCTCGAACGACTCTCCTCCGAGCAGCGCACGCTCCTGGCGCTGCGCCTGGCGCAGAAGCGGGGCGCCGGCCGGGGCGGCATCCCCAGGCTGCCGCGCGGCAGCGAGGACGACTTCCCGCTCTCCTTCACCCAGGAGCGGTTCTGGTTCCTCGAGCAGCTCCGGGACGCGAACGACTCCGGCGGCCACGCGGTCGAGGCGTACACCGTAACGGTCGCGGCCTATCGCCTGTCGGGCGCCTTCCGCCGGGATCTCCTCGAACGCAGCTTGAACGACCTGGTGCGGCGTCACGAGGTCTTCCGTACATCTTTCCCCGAGGTCGGCGGGCTGCCCCGGCAGCGAGTGCGGCCCGAGGGCCGGATACCCCTCGCCGTCGAGAGCTTGCGGCACCTGGGCGCCGCCAGCGGGCTGGCGGCGGTGCAGGAGAGGATCCTTGCCGAGTACCGGCGCGGCTTCGCCCTGGAGGAGGCGCCGCTCCTGCGCGTGCTCCTGCTCGAACTGGCCGACGACGAGCGGATCCTCGCCTTTACCCTGCACCACCTCATCTACGACGGTTGGTCCGTCCCCATCTTCCTCGCGGAGCTGACCGAGCTCTACCGGGCGCACCTTGCGGGCCAGCCCCCGGTTCTCCCGGATCTGCCCATCCAGTACGCGGACTTCGCCGCCTGGCAGCGCCAGTGGTTGGCGGGAGACCGCCTCGACTCCCTGCTGGCCTATTGGCGCGGGCAGCTCGCCGGCGCCCCGGCGGTCCTCGATCTACCGATCGACCGCGCCCGGCCGCGCCGCCAGACCTTCCGCGGTTCCCACTGCTCCTTCGCCCTGGGGGGTGACCTGACCGAGCGGCTCCGCGAGCTGGCCCGTGCCGAGGGCGTTTCGCTCTCGATGGTCCTCCTGGCCGGCTTCGACGTCCTGCTCTACCGCTACACCCAGGAGAGCGATCTGGTCGTCGGAGTGCCGACGGCGGGCCGCGAGCAGACCGAGACCGAGGGGCTCATCGGGGCGTTCATCAACCTCCTCGCCATCCGGACGCGGGTCCTGGGGGCACGGACCCTGAGGCAGCTCCTGCCGGAGGTGCGCCGGGCCCTGCTCGAGGGCGCCGAGCATCAGGCCCTGCCGTTCGAGAAGCTCGTCGCCGAGCTGGCGCCGGTGCGCGACTTGAGCCGGCACCCCGTGTTCCAGGTCCTGTTCGCCTTCAACCGGCTTGCCGGGGAAGGCATCCGCTTCGGGGACGCCGCCGCCACCTGGTACGAGGCCGGCGTCCGCCACGCCCGCGTCGACCTCGCGCTCGAGGTCAGCGAAGAGCCGGTCTCCGGCATAACGGTCACGCTCGAATTCTCGACCGACCTCTTCGATCCGGCGACGATCGACCGCATGGCCGGGCAGTTGAGGGTGCTCTTCGCCAGCCTCGCCGAGCGACCCGACGGCGCCGTCGCGCATCTGGCGCTGCTGACCCCGGAGGAGCGGCGCGCTCTCCTGCCCGAGAGCTCGCCACCACGCTGGCAGCTGGCGGAGGCGGGCGTGCATCAGCTGTTCGCGCTGCAAGCGGCACGGCAACCCGACGCCTTGGCCATCGTCACGCCCGCCGAGCGCATCACCTACGGTGCCCTCGACCGGCTGGCCGACAGGGTGGGAACGCGCCTTTCGGCGGCGCTGCCCGTGGTCCCCGATGGCGAAGGAGTGGGACCCGTGGCGCTCCTGCTGCCGAACGGCGTCCACCATGTGGCGGCGATGATCGGCGCGCAAAAGGCCGGCGCACACTTCGTCTGCCTCGACCCCGAGCACCCGGCGGCGCGCTTGCGGCAGATCGTCGAGGACCTGCGGCCGAAGGTCCTGCTCACCAATGCGGAGGCGACCGCGGTCCATACCGAGCTGCTGCGGTCTCTGGCCACGGAGCCGGGGCTCGCCATCGACACGATGGAGGCGATCGCGGCCCGGCCGTGGCGCGCCTGTCCCGTCGTTCCGGGCACCGCCGCGGACCCTGTCTACGTCGCCTACACCTCCGGCTCGACCGGCCGGCCCAAGGGGATCGTCCAGACGCAGGGCGGTTTCCGCTATCTGGTCGAATGGTTCGCCGCCCACTTCGGCCTGGCGCCGGGCGAGAGGGTCGCGCAGTGGATCTCGGTCGGACACGACCCCTGTTACGTCGAGGTGTGGAGCGGGCTCGCGGCCGGCGCCACCCTGTCGATCGCGCCGCCGGAGATCCGCCAGGACCCGGTGCGCCTCCACGGCTGGATCGGCAGCGAGGACATTGCCGTGATCCAGATGACGCCGAGCCTCTGCCGGCAGCTCCTCGACCGCGAGATCGGCGGGGCGGCCGCGGCGGCCCTGGCGGGGCGATCCGCGCTCCGGGCGGTCCTCCTGACCGGCGAGGCGCTGCCGGTCGCTCTCGCCCGGCAATGGCTGGATCACTTCGGGTTGCGGCCGGCGCTCCACAACGTCTACGGCCCCACCGAGTCCATCCTGGTCACCAGCCAGCGCGTGGACACGGTCGAGGCGGCGGCGGTCGCCATCCCGGTGGGCGCGCCGGTTGCGGGCTGCAGGCTCTTCGTTCTCGACGGCAACGGCGAGGCGTGCCCCACCGGGGTCCCCGGTGAGATCTTCGTCCGCAGCCCCTTCCTGGCCAGCGGCTACCATGGGATGCCGCAAGCCACCGCTGCCGCCTTCGGCCAGAACCCGCTCCACGCCTGCTATCCCGACCGGGTTTACCGCACGGGCGATCTTGGCCGCTGGCGCGCCGACGGAACGCTGGAGCTCCGCGGCCGTGCCGACCGGCAGGTCAAGCTGCGCGGGCAGCGCCTGGAGCCCGAGGAGGTCGAGGCAGCGTTGGCCCGCCATCCGACGATTGCGGAGTGCGCCGTAGGGTTGCGCACGGCAGTCGACGGCGGCGAGCAGCTGGTGGGCTACGCCGTGGTCCGTGGCGACATCGCCGCCAGCGCTCTCCGCGAATGGCTGCGCGGCGAGCTGCCGTCCTTCATGGTGCCGGACCTCCTGGTGCTGGTCGCGGCGCTGCCGCGAACGGCGACCGGCAAGGTCGACCACGGCGCGCTCGCCGGCATCGCCGCCGCCGTTCCGGATCGCGGCGCGGCAGCCGCGGCGCCGGAGTCGGGCGACGAGCAGCTGGTCGCCGCGGTTTTCGCCGAGTGCCTGGGCCGCGAGCAGGTCGGCCGTCACGACGACTTCTTCGAATCCGGCGGCCACTCGCTGCTGGCCGCCCGCGCCGCCAACCGGCTCCGCGAGCACTACCTGATCGACATCCGCGTGCGCGATGTCTTCACCCACCCCACGGTCGCCGGGCTTGCAGGCTTCGTCGCGGAGCAGCGCGGCCGGCAAGAGCAGGTCGACTTCGTGGCGCAACTCCACCAACTGCTGGAACAGGTGCACAGCGTCTCGGACGAAGAGGCGGCAAGGCTTCTGTCGGACCTTGCACACCCGTCAGCGTGACATGACTCGAGGAGAATCAAGATGATCTTCAGCGGTGAGAATCACACGGTCTCTGAAGTGTACGACGTGGCGGTGAACCTCGAGCCCGTGGAGCTCGATGCGAGAAAGATCAAGGAAGTCGAGGACACCTTCGTCCGCGTCCAGGCATGGGGTACCGAGAGCTTCCCCATCTACGGCGTCAACACCGGCTTCGGCCATCTGATCAATTTCATCGTCCCGCCGCGTTACAAGTCGGAGTTGCAGCGCAACCTCCTGCTCAGCCATGCCGCCGGGAGCGGTGCGCTGTTCCCCGACGAGGTGGTGCGGGCGATGATGGTGGCGCGGCTCAATTGCCACCTCAAGGCCCATTCGGGCGTCAGCCCGCAAGCGGTGCACATGATGGCCGAGTTCCTCAATCGCCGGCTGCATCCGGTCGTCCCCGAGCAGGGATCGCTCGGGGCGAGCGGCGATCTCGCGACCCTGGCCCACCTCGCGCTGCCGCTCATCGGCCACGGCGCGTTCCGCGTCGACGGCGAGATCCGGCCCGCCGCCCAGGTGCTGGCCGAGCACGGCATGGTGCCGCTGGAGCTTGGCTACAAGGAGGCGCTGGCGCTGATCAACGGCACCTCCGGGATGACCGGCGCGGCGGCGCTGGCGCTGGTTCGTGCGGCCAAGCTCGTCCAGCTCGCGCTGGTGGCGACCGCCGACATCGTGCAGGCGCTGCACGGCTCGACGCGGCCGTTCGATCACCGCGGCCACGCCCTCAAGAACCACCGTGGCCAGATCCTGGTCGCCGGCATCCTGCGCCACCTGCTCTCCGGCAGCGGGCGCACTCGCGAGCACGCCGACATCATGGACGCCATCCGCCGCAAGGCGAGCGAGCACGACGTCTCGGACGCCGGCATCTTCCTGCAGAACGCCTATTCGATGCGCTGCATCCCCCAGGTCCTCGGTCCGGTCGTCGAAACCCTCGATTTCTGTCGCCGGATCGTCGAGGAAGAGCTCAACTCCTGCAACGACAACCCGCTCTTCTTCGGCCGGCCGGAGGACAGCTTCCACGGCGGCAACTTCCACGGCCAGTACGTGGCGATGGCTTGCGACTACATGAACATCGCGATCACCGAGATCGGCGTCCTCCTCGAGCGCCAGCTCAACCGGCTCGTCGATCCGCACTTGAACGCCCATCTGCCGCCGTTCCTCGCCCACGGCGAGGCCGGCCTGTTCTCGGGCTACGAGGGCGGCCAATACCTGGCGACGAGCATCGCCTCGGAGAACCTGGACCTCGCCGCGCCGGCGTCGATCAAGTCGATCCCGTCGAACGGTTCGAACCAGGACATCGTCAGCATGGGATTGATCGCGGCCCGCAAATCCCTGCGCCTGACCGAGCACGTCGAGACCATGCTGGCGGTGACCTTCGGCGCCTGCATCCAGGCCACCCACCTGAACGATGCCGGCGACTACAGCCCGAGCGTCCGGAAGTTCCACCACCTCCTGCGGCAAGCGGCGCCGCTCTATCGCGACGACGAGCCGCTCGCCGAGGTCATCGGCAGGATCCGGACCCTCCTCCGGTCCCCGGCGGTCGACGATTACCTCGACGAGCAGGTGGACCTCGGCGAGAGCTCGGTGCGGAGCCGGCTCCACGGTCTCGCCGCGGTCGCGGTCGCGAGCTGAAGCAGCGCCAACGTCTCCATGGAGAGCCTGCCCATGCCGGTACTGCAAGAAGAGATGGCAGCCCTGTCGCCGCAGAAGCGGCAGCTGCTGCTGTCTTTGCTCGCCAAGCAGGGCCTCGAGCCTTCCCGGCTGCCGATCCTGCCGTCCGACCGCAACGCCCGGGTCTTCCCGCTCTCTCTGCCCCAGCGCCGGATGTGGTTGCTGCATCGGGCGGAGGCGCGGAGCCTCTACAACACCACCTGGAACGTCCTGCTCCGCGGTGCTCTCGACCGCGGAGCCCTGGCGCGGAGCCTGACCACGATCGTCGAGCGCCATCAGACCCTGCGCACCTGCTTTCCCTTGGTGGACGGGGCGCCCGCTCAGGTGATCTCGCCGGCGCCGGTGATCGAACCGCCGGAGGTGGACCTGTCCGGGCTGCCGCGGAGCCGGCGACAGGGCGTCTGGCGCCAGCTCGCGCTGCGCGAGGCCCGGTGGCCATTCGACTTCGAGGTCGGCCCCATCCTGCGCAGCACCCTCGTCCGGATCGATGGCGAGGAGCACGTCCTCCTGATCACGACGCATCACATCGTCTCGGACGGCTGGTCGAGCGGGATCTTCTTCGGCGAGTTGCGGGCGGCCTACGAGGCCTTTGCCGCCGGCAGCAAACCGCTCCTGCCGCCGCTGCCCATCCAGTACGTCGACTTCGCGAGCTGGCAGCAGCAGTGGCTGGACGGCAGGGTCCTGGCAGAGCAGGCAGCTTACTGGCGAGATCAGCTCGCGGGCCTTCCCCTGGAGGTGACCCTCCCCGCCGATCGTCCGCACCAGACCGGCGTCGCGTCGCGCGGCAGGACCTTCCACAGGGCGTTCACCGACCTGCCGAGCGGGCGGCTCAAGGCGTTGGGCAAACCGAGCGGCGCCTCCCTCTTCACCGTCCTCGTGGCCGCATTGGGCATCCTCGTCTCCCGCTACTCGGGTGAGCTCGACGTCCCCATCGGTTCGCCGGTGGCCAATCGCGACCGCCGGGAGGTCGAATCCCTCATCGGGTTCTTCCTCAACACCCTGGTCCTGCGGGTCGACCTCTCCCCGAACCCGACCTTCCGGCAGCTGCTCTCGCAGGTGCGCGGCACGGTCCTCGGCGCCACCTCGCACCAGGATCTGCCGTTCGACCGGGTGGTCGAGGAGCTGCGGGTGCGACGCCAGCCGGGTGTCCATCCGCTCTTCCAGGTGGCCTTGATGATGCAGGTTCCCGGCTCCGGGACCTACCAGGCAGGCGGGTTGGAGATCAGCCGGCTGCTGCTCGACGATGAGCTGGCGCGCTTCGACCTCGAGGTCCATACCTGGGAGGGAAAGCACGGGCTCGAGAGCTTCTGGACCTATGACCAGAACCGCTTCGACGGCGCCACCATGGTGCGGGTGGCGGCGCACTTCGCCCGGCTGCTCGAGCGCCTGACCGCCGAACCCGACCTACCGATCGGACACCTCTCGCTGCTGAGCGAAGCCGAGCACCACGCCATCGTCCGGGAGTGGAACGACACCGCGGCTGGACCACCGTTCAAGCCTTTGCACGGCCGCTTCGAAGCCTGGGCGCGGCGGACCCCGCACCGGCAGGCGCTGGTCTTCGCCGGCAAGGCGTGGAGCTACCGGACGCTCAACCGCCGCGCCAACGGACTCGCCCGGCGCCTGCGTCGGGCGGGGGTCGGTCCCGACGTCGTCGTCGGCATCGCCATGCCGCGCTCTCCCGAGCTGATCCTCGCCATTCTCGCGGTGCTCAAGGCGGGCGGCGCCTTCCTGCCGCTGTCGCCGGACTACCCTGCCGAGCGGCTGCGGACCATGCTGCGCGACTCGCGGACGGAGCATCTCGTGACCCTGGACGGAGCGCTCTCCCACGCCGGCGAGCTGCCGGGCTACGTCCTCGACCTCGCCCGCCATTCCCCGCCGGAGGAAGCCGCAGAGACCGCCGACCTCGGGCTCCCGATCCTGCCGGACCAGCTCGCTTACATGCTCTACACCTCCGGCTCGACGGGCGAGCCCAAGGGAGTCCTGCTCCGGCACCTGGGCCTGAGCAATCTGGCGCAGATGCAAGGGGAGCAGCTGGCGGTCGGGAATGGGGCTCGCGTCCTGCAGTTCGCGTCGTGCAGCTTCGACGTCTTCGTGTGGGAGATCGCCATGGCCCTGACGACCGGCGCGGCGCTCGCCATCACCGCGAGCGCGAACCTGCTGCCCGGTCCGACTCTCGAAGCGACGCTCCAGGCGCTCCGCATCACCCACGTGATCCTGCCGCCGACCGCGCTCAACCTGGTCTCGCCGGAGCGTCTGCGCGCTCTCACGGACGTGTTCTCGATCGGCGAGGCCTGCACTGCGCAGGCCGCGGCTCCCTGGGTGGACGGGCGCCGGTTCTGGAATGCGTACGGCCCGACCGAGGCCACGGTCTATGCCACGGTCGAGCGCTGCCTGCCGGGAGAACCCATCACCATCGGCCGGCCGCTCCCCGATTTCGCGGCCGTCGTCCTGGATGCCGGGCTCTGTCCCGTGCCGATCGGCGTCGTCGGCGAGCTGGCGCTGGGCGGCCCGGGTCTGGCCCGCGGCTATTACCGGCGGCCTGCTCTCACCGCGGCGCGCTTCGTGCCGTCGCCGTTCGCCGACCGGCCAGGCGAGCGGTTGTATTGGACCGGCGACCTCGTCCGGCAGCTGGCCGGCGGCGAGATTCAATTCCTGGGGCGGGCGGACCGCCAGGTCAAGATCCATGGCTTTCGGATCGAGCTCGGCGAGGTCGAGGCCACCTTGCTGCGTCATCCCGCGGTGCGGGAGGTCGCGGTCCTGGATCGGGAGGACCAGGGCAACCGGCGGCTCGCCGCCTACCTGGTGGCGGCGGTCTCCGGCGAGGCTCTCGTCGGGCCGCTCAAGGCGTGGACCCGGGCGCGGCTCCCCGCCCATGAGGTTCCCACGCTCTGGTTCGTGCTGGAACGGATGCCGGTCACGATCAACGGCAAGGTCGATCGCAAGGCCTTGGCCGCACTGGAAGCCGCGCCGCTACGACCGGAGCAGGAGCTCGAGCTGCCGCGGACGCCCCTCGAAGCTCGAATCGCCGGCGTCTGGATGGCGGTCCTCGGACTGCCGCGGGTGGGCATCCGCGACAACTTCTTCGATCTGGGGGGCGATTCCATCCTCGCCATTCGGGTGATCGCCGAGCTGCGCGGCGCGGGGTTCACAGCGACGCCGCAGGAGCTCTTCGACCATCCGACCGTCGCCGATCTGGCGCAGGTCGGCAACGCCGCGCCGGCGGCGGGCCTCGCCACCGCGAGCGTCGCACCGGGCCTGGTGGCCATCCGCGCCACGGGTTCCAAGCCCCCGCTCTTCTGCTTTCCCGGCGGGGGAGGGAACACGATGTACCTCTACCCGCTGGTCCACCATCTGGACGCGGAGCGCCCCTTCTTCGCCTTCGCGGCGCGCGGCCTCGACGGTCAGGGCCGCCCGCACGAAACCATCGCCGAGATGGCCGTCGACTGCTTGCAGGCCCTCCGCCGTGTCCAGCCCCACGGACCCTATCTTCTCGGCGGCCACTCCTTTGGCGCCTGGGCGGCGTTCCACGCCGCGTGGCTGCTGCGCCAGCAGGGAGAGGAGGTCGCGGGACTGGTGGTCTTCGACACGCCGGCTCCCTTGCGGGGCAACCTGCGGCGGCGCGCCGGACACGATGAGCTGGACGACGGCCGCTGGCTGCGCGGCATCGCGCAGCTCGTCAAGCGGGTCACCGGCAAGCCGCTCCCGATCTCCGACGAGGCGCTCGCGGCGCTCTCCATCGACTCCTTCCTGCCGCGCTTCCGAGATCACCTGGAGGCCGTCCACCTGTTGCCGCCGGGGAGCGACCTGGGCTTCGCCCGCGGCGGCCTCGAGGTCGCCAAGGCCAACACCAGGGCGCTGCTCGCCTATCGGCTGCCCGGCTGGCTCGACGTCGCCGTCCACCTGCTGCACGCCGAGCAGATGCACCCCGACGATGCCGAGGTGATGACCCCCGCCACCGATCGGGATTGGGGCTGGTCTTGCGTCACCAGCGGGGAGGTGAGCGTGCGCATCGTCCCCGGGGACCACCTCACCATGTTCTCTCCCGCGCTCGCCCCGGCGCTCGCCCGTGAGCTCGACGCCGCCCTCGACCGAGGCGCTTCCAAGCAGCGAGGATCTTGCAAATGAAAACGTTCAGAATCGTCTGGCTCGGCCAACTGCTCTCCCTCTTCGGGTCGGGCCTCACCACCTTCGCGCTCGGCGTCTGGGTCTACCAGCAGACGGGCTCGATGACGCGGTTCGCCCTGGTCCTGCTGTCCGGCTCGCTGCCGGGAGTCGTCCTGCTGCCCGTCGCGGGGTTCCTCGCCGATCGTTGGGACCGGCGCCTGACCATGATCCTCTCCGACGCGGGCGCCGGTCTCGGCGCGCTTGCCCTGGCCTTGATGTTCTTCTCCGGCCACGTCGAGATCGGCTGGATCTACGTGCTGCTGATCTTCAGCAGCTCGCTCGCGACCTTCCAGCGCCCCGCCTACTCGGCGGCGGTCTCGCAGCTGATGCCGAAGGAGCATCTCACCCGGGCGAACGGCATGGTGCGCACCGCTCAGGCCGTGGCGCAGCTGTTCTCGCCCCTGCTCGCCGGCATCCTCCTCGGCTTCCTGCACATCGGCACGATCATCCTCATCGATCTCTTCTCCTTCTGCATCGCGGTCGCCAGCCTGCTCTTGGTGCGCTTTCCCGCGCTCTCCGCGGAGGTCGATCCGTCGCCGGCAGAGCCAAGCTCGTGGCTCCGGGAGATGGCTCAGGGGTGGTCGTATCTCGCTGCGCGCGGCGGCCTGCTCAGCCTGATGGTGTTCTTCGCGGCGATCAATTTCTCCGCCGGTTTCGCCAACGCGCTCATCCAGCCTCTCGTCCTCTCTTTCGCCTCCCCTCAGGCCCTCGGCACGGTCCTCACCCTGGCGGGCATCGGCCTCCTGGTCGGCAGCGTCCTGATGAGTGTCTGGGGAGGACCCAAGCGGCGCGTCCACGGGATCTTCGGCTCGCTGCCGTTCGCCGGTGTGGGGCTCATCCTGGCCGGCTCGCGGCCTTCCCTGCCGCTCATCACCGTCGGCCTCTTCCTGGCCTTCTTCACCCTCCCGTTCATGGAGGGCTCGACCAGCGCGATCGTCCAGAGCAAGGTGGACGCGAAGGTGCAGGGCCGCGTCTTTGCGGTGACCTACGTCGTCGCCGGCTGCATGGCGCCGCTGAGCTACGTGCTCGCCGGACCGCTCACCGACTTCGTCTTCGAGCCGCTCATGGCTCCCGGCGGCCGGCTCGCCGGGACGGTCGGTGCGCTGATCGGTGTCGGCAAGGGGCGCGGCATGGGGTTGATGCTGATGCTGGTCGGCCTCACCGTCCTGTTGACCACCGCCGTGGGTTACTCGATCTCTCGCTTGCGCCGGGTCGAGGACGACCTGCCGGACGCCGTGCCCGCCGCGCCGCCGGCGGTGAAAGTACTGGTTGGCAGCCTTGAATCGGCGTGAGCCGCGAAGGCTCCGCACCATGAGCGAGCGGCGTCCTCGCTCGCGACGACGCGACACGCTCGCTGGGAGAAGACGATGAGATCCATGTTCGAAGACCTCCGCTATGCTCTCCGCTCGCTCAACCAGCGGCGCGGGATTCCCCTGCTCATGGTGGTGACGCTCGCGGCCGGCATCGGCGCCACCACGGCCGTCTTCAACCTGGTCAACGCGCTCATCCTCCGTCCCTTGCCCTACCGCGCGCCCGAGCGGTTGGTGACGCTGCACGAGACCCGCCAGAGCAAGGGTTCCGTCTTCGATCCCATCGCGCCCTTGAATCTCCGGGATTGGCGGCAGGAGACGCGTGTCTTCGAGGCGGTCGGCGCCTTCGCCCGCGCCGACTTCAACCTGAACCTCGACGAGCGGCCGGAGTGGGTGCAGGGGGCGCGGGTCGAGGCGAGCCTCTTTCCCCTCCTCGGGGTCTGGCCGATCCTCGGGCGGGGATTCGCGGTCGAAGAGGACCGTCCGGGAGGCGATCACCACGTGGCGCTGCTGAGCCACGCACTGTGGCAGGAGCGCTTCGCCGGCGACCCCGCGGCGATCGGACGCCGGCTCCGGCTCGACGGCGTCGAGTACGAGGTCATCGGCGTCATGCCGGCGCACTTCGGCTTCCCGGAGTGGGCGCGCCTCTGGACGCCCCTCGCCCTCGATCCCGACTCGAGCCGGCGCGGCGAGCGCTCGCTCAACGCCATGGCCCGCCTGGCGCCGGGTGTCACCCTGGGGCAGGCGCAGAGCGCCCTGGACGAGGTGGCCCACCGGCTCGCGGCACGATATCCCGAGACCAACCGCGGCAGCGGCGCGGAGGCCCTGCGGCTGGGAGATGAGCTCATGCCGCGCGAGGCGCGGCTGGGTCTGGTGCTCCTGCTCGGCGCCGCCGCCTTCGTCCTCCTCATCATCTGCTCCAACTCGACCGCTCTGCTGACCGTCCGGATCATGGCGCGATGGAAAGAGATTGCCGTGCGGGCGGCCCTGGGAGCCGGGCGCGGCAGGCTCCTGCGCCAGCTCCTTGCCGAGAGCCTCGTCATCTTCCTGGGCGCCGGCGCGCTCGCCGTCGGCGCGTCGATCGCCGCGGTCCGCCTCATGCTCTCGGCGGTGCCGATCGAGATCCCGTTCTGGGTCCGCTTCGATCTCGATCGCTCCGTGCTGATGTTCACTCTCGGGTTGTCGCTCGCCACCGGCATCGTGTTTGGCCTCATTCCGGCCCTGCGGGTGACGGGTCCCAACCTTCTCGCCCAGCTGCGCGGCGAGAGCCGCGGCGGGTCCGCCAGCCGGCGGCAGAGCCGGACCTGGGGCGTCCTGGTGGTCGGCGAGCTCGCCCTGGCGGGCGTCCTCCTGATCTGCGCCATGCTCCTGGTCAAGAGCTCCCAGCAGATGCAGTGGATCGATCGTGGCTACCGTGCCGAGAGCGTCATGACCTGCCAGCTCGCGCTCGCCGGTACGGGCTACGCGGAACCAGCGCAGCGCCAACGCTTCGTCGAGCGCCTGCTGGTGAACCTTCGCACGCTGCCCGGCGTCGTCGCCGCGGGTGCGGTGGACTTCTTGCCGAGCAGCAACTCCTACTTCGAGTCGGCGTCCGTCGTGGCCGAGGATCGGCCGGTCGAGCGCGGTGAGGAGGTCATCGCCTCCAGCAACGCGATGGCCGGAGACTACTTCCAGGCCTTGCAGATCCGCTGGGTTGCGGGCCGCGGCTTCACCGCCTCCGAGATGACTGCGGGCAGCCCGGTGACGATCGTCAGCGCCGGCCTGGGAGAGGCGCTGTGGCCGAAACGCTCCCCGTTGGGTCATCGCCTGCGCCTTACCGGCGATGCCAGCGGGGAGTGGCTGACGGTGGTCGGGGTCGTCGAGGACGTCCGGCAGGCCTATCAGATTGGCGGCGTCGGATGGCCGCGACAGCAGGTCTATCTGCCCCTGGCGCGGGCCGCCGCCCGCACCCTGACCGTCGCCGTGCGCACCGCCGGCGCTCCGGCCACGGTGGTCAACCCGCTGCGGGCGGCGGTGCGATCGCTCGATCCGCACCTGCCGCTCTTCCATGTCCTGCCTTTGACCGAGGTGCAGGCGGAACTCGAATGGCTGCCGCGCTTCTGGGGCAAGATGTTCTCGGTCTTCGCCATCCTCGGGGCGCTGATCGCGGGGGTGGGCCTCTTCGGCATCGTCTCCCATTCCATGGCGTCAAGGCGCCGGGAGCTCGGCATCCGTGCCGCGCTGGGTGCTCGCCAGAGCGAGCTCGTGCTGCTGCCCTTGCAGCAGGGCTTGCGGCTCACGCTCACCGGCCTGGCGCTCGGCATCGTCGCCGCGTTCGGGGTCGCGCAGCTCCTGCGGTCGCTGCTCTACGGCGTGCACCCGGCGGATCCCTGGGTTTACGGTTCCGTATCGGCGATGCTCCTGGCGATCGCGCTGCTGGCGAGCCTGGTGCCGGCGCTGCGGGTCCTGCGGTTCGACCCCATCCGGGCCCTGAAGGGCGATTAGGTAGGGGGGCGCCCCGCTTCGCGGGGCGCTAAGGACAGGGCAGCCCTACCGTGTCGGTGGTGACCGTCCATCGCTGGTTGGTCAAACCGCCGATGAACACCCAAAAGGAGCTGGTGAGCGCGCAGGCATCCAGCACCTTCACGCCCAACTCGAAGTTGCTGGGATCGGCGAAGTAGTAGAACACCGACTCGTCGCTCTCCGCCCTTTCGCCGGTGAACGACAGCACCTGTGCCTGGGACTTGCCAGCCCAAGCCATTCCACTGGCGGAAAACCGCCGACGAGATTCTCGAACACCGCGCCGTTGCGCACGGCGATGTCGCTGCCCCGCGGCGCGACCACCCCGCCCGCGCCGGGCACCGTGCTCAGGTCGAGCACCGCGGTGTAGGCCGGCGGCAGGCTGCCGACCCCGAAGATCGCCACCTGGCCGGCGATGAAGAACTGCGCGCCAGGGCGAACCCGTCCGCGAGCGCCACGCGGACCACTCCCAGGTCGTCCTCGCCGGTCCCCAGGTCCACCGGATTGGGGTAGGGTCCGCCAGCTCGACGACGTGCAGGCCGCCGTAGATCCCTGCCTCCCCGGCGGCCACGTAGGCGTAGTGCCCGCGCACCGTGACACTGCCGGCGCGCGGTTGGTCGGGAGGGGTGATACCCACGAGAACCGGCGCCGCCGGCACGCTCACGTCGACGACAGCCACGCCCCCGTCGCCGCAGGCGACCACCGCATAGGATCCGCTCAGGCCGAAGCCGCCCTGCCCTGGCCCTGGGCGTGGAAGCCAGATGTGGGTGCCGGGGCTACCTCTGCCCGCGGGCGGAGGGTACAACAGTTCTTCACTGAGCAACGGCCCCCCGAGATGGCGCGAAATAGTGGACGGCGAACTCTCACCACCGCTGTGTCCCGCCCGCGCCGAGTCCGGCTAATGCCTGCTTCGTACGCGCGAGCTCGCCTCCGAACTCCGCCGCATGCTGGGCAGCCAGCGGCTCGAGGATCGCCAGCGCCTCGCGCGCCGCGGCGCTCCCTGCCTCGGTGTGGTGCACGTGCATCTCGAGCACGGCAAGGTGCTGCAGGCTCGACGCGAGTTCGGGCCGGAAGACCTCCGGGTTGCCGGCCGCCAATTGGCGCCGGATCCGCAGCGCCTCGTCGCCAGCGCTCCTCGCTTCGTCCAGCAGGCGCTCTTCGTCCAGCAGGACGCCGAATCGGTCGAGAGCCGTGGCGAGATCGGCGAGGAAGAGGCCTGGCTCCGCGGCCGCCAGCGGTCGGAGGACCTTGAGCGCCTCATCGTACGCCGCCTGGGCCTCCCGGGGGCTATGCCGGTCGTCCAGCAGGCTACCTCGGCTGGAGAGTGCCCGCCCAAGCTCCGGCCGATAAATCTCGGGCTCGAGCGCTGCGAGCTGCCGCCAAGAAGCCGGTGCCTCGTCGGCCATACGCTGGTCGCCCGTCGTTTGAGCAAGGTCGTCGAGCACCGCAGCGAGATCGTCCCGGTAGTGGTCGGGATCTTTCTCCGCCAGCGAACGGTTGATTGCCACCGCCTCTTCGAGGGTGTGACGCGCCTCCTCCCCGTGGCGCTGCAGCTCGCCCAGGCCGCGCAGCACTGCGGCGAGAGCGGGACGAAAGGCCTCCGGATATTGCGTTGCGAGCGCCGCGCGGTGTTCGACGAGTTCACGGTGCGCGAGCTTGCCCGCGGCCGGATCCTCCCAACGCTATGGGGCGGATGGGGCGGATGGGGCGGAGAGGTGAAGATCACCGCGCAAGAATTAGGTGTAGAATAAAACCCTGTGGCCAATCGCCACGTAGAGGTTGGCCCTAAGTTGTTCATGTGTATAGGGGTATGGGATCAGAGGGGTTGCGCCCGGTGGCACTTGCGTGTAGGCTAGTGTCACGAGTTGTCTTCTAGCTGGTACTACTAAAGTAGAGCGAGGAGCGGGAGGCTCTCCCGACGGCTTTACTCAGGCTGCAACGCTGAACTCTCGTTGGAGGAGGGGCCAATGCGAAGATTCAGGTTGACCGTGGCAATCGTTCTCGCCGCGCTGGCAGCCGGCGCGACGGTAGCGCAGGAGGTGACCCCGGTACGCTGCGATGCCTTGAGTGCAAGGCGAGCAGCCTGTTTAAGCAATGCGGCGTCTATCAAGCAGCTGATGGGATTCGGTTATGGCGGCGGCGGACAGGAGTGCCTGGACGGGAGGGGCGGATGCGCACTCCTCCAGCACTAGCACCCATCGCCACCACGTCGATTTTCCGCGTCTGCCTATTGGCAGGAATGGCCGTGATTCCCCTGCCCACCATGGCAGAGCCTGCGGCACCCAACCAATGTCCGAGGGTGTCTTTCTCTTCTCCTCGGCCAAACTGGATTAGCTCGGCGCTCGCGGCTAACGGCAAAATCCTTGCCGTGGATTCTGCGGTGAACCACCTGCTAACTATCGCGCCATCCGGCCAGGTGACGGTCGTGCCACAACCTGTCGGCAGTATGCCTGCCCTCCTGGCGACCTCGGGGAAGGGCTTCCTGCTAAAATTGGTGGGCCTGGACGTCCTTCACCTCGGCGAGGATCTGAGCGTCCGCTCCCCTGAGAAATTCCTCAGGACTGCCGCGAGCTCTGATGGAACCGTGGGCTCGATCTTTCAATGGGTAGGGCTCACCGATTCCGTGTTGGCTTTTGGCTCGCTGCGCTCGCCTCACCTACCGGATGGTTATGAGCTGGGCTTCCTGCGGATTCCGACGACCCCTGCGCCGGCCAGGACAAGCCTCCTGGCTCCTCCTCTCCAGGGTGACTTCTATCTCCTCGGCAACCAATATGTAGCTGCCCTAGGCGAGACCGGCTACTTCCTGCGAATGGAGAGCGGGCTCAAGGCGGGACTCTTCGAGGTGGCGCCCGGCGCCACCGAGGCAACGGCCATGCCGGAGACGCTGATCCCTGAAGACTTCCGGACCGTCCCGAGCTTCGACGCTACAATGAGTGGCCCCGCAGACGCGCCCGCAGTGTACGCCCGGATCGAGAAGATGACCCTAGCCGCCGGCCTTTATGGCGGCCCTGACGGGAAGCAGCTGTACCTCTTGACCCGGCAACCAGGCAAGTCAAGTAGCCAGACCAACTGGGATCTATACCGGATCGATCCCCATCAGCGGCAGGCGGTTGGGCGTTTTCCTTTGCCTTCGACCGCCCCGGAGCTGACCCTCGTATTCTCCTCAGAGACGCTTTATGTGATTGAGCGCGCAGACCTGAACGAGAGCGGGCAGCAGCGCATTGAACACATGATTGAAATCCCCATGACGTTGGTTTCGCACGCTACCCCCGCCGCCACGGAGCGGTGCCGTTAGACTTGCGCTGAGGTCGTCACTGCCTGGAGGCTGGAGTGGGGTCTGTCTCCAAGCGGTTGCCGGGTAGAGGTGCGCCATTGCCGCACGATCACCGTCAGGAAGGTTTAACACCAACTGTCCGGGGTGGGCCAGGTGCAGTGCCACCGCTTGAGAGTGGTTCCGGCGGGCCCGGTCCACCCCACGCCCCGCGACCCTCCAGGGCCGGAATCGGGTTGGTGCTCGCAATGCTTGCCGTCGTAATCGGTCCCCTCAGCGGTTGGATCCTATATCTCGGAAATCAGGTGTCCGACCTTCAGAAGAGTGTCGATACGCTTAAAGCTGACGAGCGCCTTCTCCACGATCTCGCGAACTTCAAGGCGGCGGAGGTTTTCGGCGAGGCTTGCGGAAAAGCAAAGGGCCAGTTTATCCCCGGGCTCGGCTGCCAGATCAACGGTACCATTGCCACGACGTTCACGCCTCCCTACCCGATTCCGTGATTGGGGTGGGGGGCAGTCACAAGCTTCCGGAGATCTAGTGCCGGCCGCAGGTGAGGACGGGCGGTGCACTGACGACCCAGACAAGGACATGGTCGGTCACGTCCCCACGGGTTGTCGCCGCGGCCATTCTGGTAGTAGATGTGGCGCGTGCCAGGAGCCGGCGGCGCTCTTCCTCCGAAAGGTAACGGAGGCGCCCGCGCGGCTCCTTGCGCGCCCGGGCTCGGGTCGCGGGATTGTCCACCACCCATTCCCACTCCCTGCGCGCGATGGACAACACATGCTTGAGCACCGTCAGATAGCGGTTCGCCGTGGCGGCACCGCATGTGAGCTGGTCCAGAGCTTCACCGATATCTGCCGCCGAGAGCTCGACTAGACGCCTGCCTCCTAGTGTCATGAGTCAGAAATTCGCGGAATAAGTAAGCGCCTTCGAGCGTTCTCCCCGAAAACAGGGGAGAATCGCCTATGGGCTTCGGCCGACCGAAGGCAGTCTTGGTACTGAGCGCGGAAGAGCAGACCGTTCTGAGCCAATGGGCGCGCCGCAGGAAGACGGCGCAGGCTCTGGCACTGCGGGCGCGGATCG
>DATGHG010000345.1:0-34260 GCA_035308185.1 Thermoanaerobaculia bacterium
GGGCCGGAGCGATTTCTTCTACCAGCTGAACAACCAGCGCAGCCGGCTCGACTTCCTGCCGTCGGTGCGCTTCGCCCACGTGCTGCGCGAGCGCTACACCCAGCCGATCCTCAAGGACGGCGCCTTCAATCCGGTCTCCGAGGCCTTCCAGGTGTCGGCGGCGGTCCTGGACCGTTTCCATGCCGAGGTGGCGGCCCACGGCGCGGTCCCGATCGTCGTTTTCTTTCCCGGCAAGCAGGACGTCCGCGCCTTTCGCGAGGATGGCAGCAAGGCCTACGGGCCGCTGCTCCGCTACGTCGAGCGCCGTGGCTACCGTCATCTCGACCTGCTGGACGGCTTCGCGCGCTACGGCGCCGACGACGAGCTGAAGGAGCTGGTGCACGTCCACTACACGCGCCACGGTTGCACCCTGGTGGCGCAGGCGATCCACGACTACCTGGCGGCGCAGCGGCTGATCGCGCCGGCAGCGGCCGCGCCAGGAACGGGCGGCGTCGCGGCACGGTCCGGAGGGCCGGCCGGAGCGCCGGCGCCTTGATAGAATGGGTGGTCGCAGCGGGAGCACGGGAAGCGTCGAGATGAAACGAGCCTGCGGAGCGAGCGCAATCCTTGTCGGAGTGCTGGCCGCGCTGGTGTTGCCGGCCGGCGCTTTCGCGGCGGCGGCGAGGGCGGCAGCCGCGCCGGGTTCCTCGCCGCCACCCGCGCCGGCCACCGCGATCGTATGGGTGGCGCCGGGCGGGGTTGGCGGCGCTGGCGGCACCGGGAGCGGCGGCAGTAGCGCGTTGAGCGCCGCCCAGGCGCAGCAGCTGCTGCGCATCCGGCAGGCGGCGCGCAGCTGGCAGGCGGCGCTGGCGGCACCGGCGGCGGCCGCGCAGCGGCAGGGCGACGCGACGCTGGCCGCCGACCTGGGAAAGCTCGAAACGCTGCTGCAACAGCTCGCGAACCAGGAGCAGCTGACGTTCGCCGCCTACATCGCGGCCTTGAACGCCAGCCGCCAGGCGCTATCGCAGTGGGCGGCTGCCGGCGCCTACGTCGAACCTGCCGAGCAAACTGCCTGGCAGGAGGCGGACGCCGGCGCCACGGCGCTGACCACCGCGGCGGAGACCGGCTTCGTGTTCGGTGCCGACCTCGACAGCGGCACCGCCTGGACCTACGGCGAAGGCGCTGGCAGCGGCGCCGGCGAGCCTAGCGGGGCTGCAAGCACCGGCGCCGACGCCAGCACTGCCAGCACGGCCAGCACGGCCAGCACCGCCGACGTTGCCGACGAGAGCCCTGCCGACGAAGCCGAGGCGGGCGAGATGAGTGCGGCGCCGGAAGCGCTCGCCGCTGATGCCGCGGGCTTGTCCGGCGCCGCCGGCAGCGCGGCGCTGGTGCCCGATCCGGGCTGGGTGGTCATCCACGGCGGTGCCGATGCGAGCTGGCAGTCCGAGGCGGCGCCCGCGGTGGCCGGCGCGCCGGTCTTTGCGTTGCAGCTGGGCGATTTGCCGGGCGACGCCGCTTTGGCTGCCGATGCTCCGGTGGGTGAGGGCGACGACGAGGTCGCCGCGTCAGCCGTTTCGCCCATCGCCTGGGAAGAGATCTGCCGTCCATGGCAGCCCGGCGCTGACCGCGATGTCTGTTCTGTGACGGCGCCGGCAGCCGTCGGTCTCTGAGGAGGTGTCGCGAGCATGGGGATCTTGAGCGGCACGGTCAGCGTGACGCGCTACAACGTCGCGGTGCCGGTCGAGGGGCCGGATTTCGAGCGCGCGGCGTTCCACGCCATCGAGCCCGGGTCCGAGGTGAGGGAGCGGGCCGGGTTCGTGCCGTTCGAGCTCGACGCTCCCTACGAGGTGGGCAAGGGGCGCTATGCCTTCCGGGTGCGCATCGATCGCCTGCGCCCCGACGCCACCGCGGTGCGCGAGCGGGTGCGGGAGCTGGTCAAGGTCGAGATGGCGGCGACCGGCGCACCGTTCGTCGGCGCCAAGGCACGGCGGCGGCTGCGCGAGCTGGCCGAGCAGGAGCTGCTGCTCCGGCAGGCCCCGCGCACCACCATCCTGGAGTGCTGCATCGACGGCAGCCTGCTCTACGTGGGTAGCACCGCCAAGAGTTGGTTGGGCATGGTGCTGGCCTTGCTGCGCCAGGCCGGCGTCGCCGCCGAGCTCAAGGCGCCGTGGCTCGACGAGGCACCAGAGGCCGACGAGACCAGCGACATCGTGATGCCGGACGAGCCCGGCGAGTCGGTGCTTGGTTGCCGCTTCCTCAGGGCGTTGCTCGACGAGCCGGAGGTGATGGTCGAGCCGGAGAAGGGCAGCGTGCGGCTCGCCACCCGCGAGGCGCGGATCATGCTCGCCGGCGGCGTGCTGCGCGAGCTCTTTCGCTATCTCGAGGAAGGCGCGGAGATCCTCTCGGCCAAGCTGCTGCTCGGCCCCATCCCGTTGCGTTTCGAAGCCCTCTCCTATCGCCTGCAGAGCCTCAGGCTCGAGCCGGTCAAGGCCGAGCACTGGACGATCGAGCTCGACCAGCGCCTCGAGCAGATCGCCGCCGTCTGGGAGCAGCTCGACGCCAAGTACGCCGCCCTCCGCCACCGCCTCGGCGCCGCCGGCGACGGTGCGCCCACCAGCCGGGCGGCGCCGGCAGCGACCGCGCCTCCGGCTCCGGCAGCGACCGCGCCTCCGGCTCCGGCAACCCCGCCGCCGCTCAAGTTTCCGGCCCCCCGCAGATAGTAGGGCACGAGCCCTCGGCAGTCAGCTTGCCGGCTGCTCCAGCACCCTCAACAGCTCGCGCAGCACCGCCAAGTCCTCGCGGGCGGCGATGGTGAAGCTGCGCACCGCCGCGCCGGCCGGTGAGATCTCGCGATCGCCGGCGGTGTTTGCGGTGTTGGCGGTGTCGGCGGTGTCGGCGGTGTCAGCGGTGTCGGCGGTGTTTGCGGCGTTGCCGGCGTTGGCGGCGGCGTCAACGCGCACGCCGGCATAGGCGAGGCGCGCCAGGAAGTCGCCGCGCAGGCGGGCGCTGTGCTCGCCGATGCCGCCGGTCAGCACCAGGGCGTCGAGGCCGCCGAGCACCGCGATCATCGCGCCGGCGGTGCGCACCAGGCTGTGCACGAAGAGGTCGTAGGCGAGGACGGCCCGGCGCGCGCCGGCGCCGCCGGCGTCGGCTGCCGCCAGCACCTGCCTCAGGTCGGCGCCGGCGCCCGAGACGCCGGCAAGTCCCGAGCGATGTTGCAGGCCATCCTCGAGGGCGTCGAGGTCGAGGCCGCAGCGCCGCTGCAGGTGCAGCAACAAGCCGGGATCGACGGAGCCCGAGCGAGTCGCCATCATCACGCCCTCCAGCGGCGTCATGCCCATGCTGGTGTCCACCGAGCGGCCGCCGGCGACTGCCGTCAGCGAGCAGCCGCTGCCCAGGTGGCAGACCAGCAGGCGGGCGGGGACGGCCCCGAGCAGCTCGGCCACCCGCCGGCAGGAGTAGGACACGGAAAGGCCGTGGAAGCCGTAGCGGCGCAGTCCATGACGCTCGGTCCATTCCCAGGGCAGAGGGTAGAGCGCCGCCGCCTCGGGCAGCGTGGCATGGAAGCTGGTGTCGAAGGCGGCCACCTGCGGCAGCTCCGGCGCCGCCGCGGTCACCGCGTCGATGCCGGCGAGCGCGGCGGCGGTGTGCAGCGGATCGATCTCGGCCAGGTCGGCGAGCGCCCGTCGCACCGCGGCGGTGATCCGCACCGGTTCCCGAAAGGCGGTGCCGCCATGCACCACCCGGTGCCCGACCGCCCCTGCCGAGCGCGCGTCCGGGTTGTCGCGCAGCAGCGCCTGAAGCTGCTCGGCCTGGCGCTCGGGAGCGAAGCCGCGCCACTCGACGTCGCCGCCGGCGGCCAGCCGCTCGCTACCGGTCTCCAGCACCGACCATTTGAGCGTGCTCGAGCCGGCGTTGAGGACCAGCACGCGCTGCAACGACATCGGCATCCATCTTTCTCCAAACCGCGGCCGCCGGCAGGATATCAGGCGGATTCCGGCGGGATTGCGGCTACAGTTGGCGCATGGCTCCTCCGGCGCTGCGTCTGTTCCTGGTTCGTCACGGCGAATCCCCCTCGAATCGCGACATGCGGTACCTGGGGAGCCGCGACGAGCCGCTCACCGCGACCGGGGTGCGCCAGGCGGAGTGCCTGGCGGCGGCGCTCTCGGACCTGCCGCTGGCGGCGGTTTATTCGAGCCCGTTGCAGCGGGCGGAGCAGACCGGCAAGCGGATCGCAGAGCGGTTGCGGGTGCCGCTGCTGGCCGAGCCGCGCCTGCTCGAACAGTGTTTCGGCGAATGGGAAGGCCTGACGCGCACCGAAGTGCTGGAGCGTGGCGGCGCCGATCGCGACCTGCTGCTGCGTTGGGAGCGCGATCCGGACACCGCGCCGCCGGGGGGCGACTCCCTGGCGGCGGTGGAGACGCGGGTCCGGGCGCTGCTGGTCGAGTTGGCCGCCGCTCACGCCGGGGCGTGGGTGACCCTGGTGAGCCACGTCGGGCCGATCAAGGCGCTGCTCTGTGCGGCGCTGGCAGTGCCGCTGACCGCGGCGCGCCGAATGTTCCTCGATCCCGGTACCCTATCGGTGATCGACTGGGGCGAGTCGCCGGTGATCCGCCTGTTCAACGCCCACGGCCATCTCGGCTGGCGGGAAGCCCGCTGGATGAGCCGCTAGCGCGCCCCCCGCCCGCCCCCTCCATGCGACACCCTCGTAACAGTAGGTGTCGCCATATCTCGCAAGGGTAGGTGTCGCTTGACACCCGTGGCTCGATCCCGCTCCGCCCCACGCCGCCGAAGTGGATCTTTGCTTAGGTCAGGCAGCTCGTAAGAGGTCCGCGCGCAACGGCCCCGGGTTCAGGATCATGGACCGCGCTTTTCAAATGGCTGGATTTGGCCGCCGCGGCGGTGTTCGCGAATGGCTGCCAGCCCTTTGTTTTCAAGGCCTGAGCTCGACGACCGCCGAATGGCACCCGGCTTGCTTTAGGAGGTATCCGCCCGCCGTCACGGTGCCCTGGACAAGCTCATGCGGAACTTCGCTGAAACCCGTACCGCCTGGATTCGCTGGCCAGGACCTGCGGTTACGCCAACAAGGAGACGGACGATGTCCAAGACGATGCCGCTGCTCATCCTGATCCTGTCCCTGGCCGTCAGCCCGCTCCGTGCGGACGCGGGCAAGGATCCCTATCCGAACATGGCTCCCGTCGAGCGGTACTTGCCGGCTAGCCAGGCCGCCGAGATCGCCCTGGCGCGCAGCGCCGGGCCCGCCGCGGTCTCGGACAAGGCCGAGATCCTGGTGCTCGGTGCCCACGGCTATGAGAAGGCCGTGCAGGGAAGCAATGGCTTCGTGTGTTTCGTGGAGAGATCGTGGGCGAACGACTTCGACGCCCCCGAGTTCTGGAACCCCAAGATCCACACGCCGCAATGCTGGAACGCGGCCGCGGCGAGCTCGGTGCTCCCGGACTACCTCAAGCGCACCCAATGGGTGCTCGCGGGAGTCTCCAAGGAGGAGATGCTGGCCCGGACGAAGGCGGCGTTGGCGGCCCATGAGATCGGCTCTCCCGCTCCGGGGTCCATGGCTTACATGCTGTCGAAGGACCAGTACATACACGATCCCGAGCCGGGCGTGGAGCCCCGTTGGTATCCCCATGTCATGTTCTTCGTGCCCGCCACCGAGGACTCGAAGTGGGGTGCCAACGTTCGTGGCGCGCCGATCTTCTCGACCACCAGCAGTGCGGCACCGATCACGACCTTCTTCGTGGTGACGCCCAAATGGTCCGATGGGAGCTTCGGTCCCTATGTCCCGGTCCCGGCTGCAACTGCGGCGAAACCCGAAACCCACAGCCACCGCTGACAGAACACCCGAGCAGGCTATTGACTCGCCGCAGACGGCCAACTTTGTTGGCGTTGGCGCCATCTCGGGTTCGAACAGCCCGGTCCGGGCGAGCGGGCCAAGCGCCAACCCGGCCCGGGGAGTCTCCTCTCCGCGCCTTTGCAGTCCCGACCAGGGCTGCTCAGCTTGCCGCGCCCTGCCGGGCGCCTGCCAGCGGCGGGCTGGCCGCGGCGGCGCCGCCCGTAGTCGCCGCACCGGCTGCGCCGGCCGCGGTCGCCGGGCCGCTGGCGCCTCCCGCGGCCGCCGCCGTCTCCTTCGGCGCTTGGCCCGCCGCGCTTGCCGGCGCCGGGGCGGCCGGCATGCCCAGCTTCTCGCGCAGCTTGAGCTCGATCTCGGCCGCCAGGTCCGGATTGTCGCGCAGGAACTGCTTGGCGTTCTCACGCCCCTGGCCGAGGCGCATGTCGCCATAGGCATACCAGGCGCCGCTCTTGATCACCAGCTTGTGATCGACGCCGAGGTCGATGATCTCGCCGGTCTTCGAGATCCCCTCGCTGTACTCGATGTCGAATTCGGCCTGGCGGAACGGCGCCGCCACCTTGTTCTTGACCACCTTGACCTTGGCGCGCGAGCCGATCACCTCCTCGCCCTCCTTGAGCGAGGCGATGCGGCGGATGTCGATGCGCACGGAAGCATAGAACTTGAGCGCGCGGCCGCCGGTGGTGGTCTCCGGGTTGCCGAACATGACCCCGATCTTCTCGCGGATCTGGTTGATGAAGATCAGGCAGGTCCGCGATTTGGCGACGATCGCGGTGAGCTTGCGCAGGGCCTGCGACATCAGCCGCGCCTGCAGGCCGACGTGCGAGTCGCCCATCTCGCCCTCGAGCTCGGCTCTGGGCACCAGCGCCGCCACCGAATCGATCACCACCACGTCCACCGCGTTGCTGCGCACCAGCATCTCGGCGATCTCGAGCGCCTGCTCGCCGCTGTCGGGCTGCGACACCAGCATGTTGTCGATGTCCACGCCGAGCTTGCGCGCGTACTCGGCGTCGAGCGCGTGCTCGGCGTCGATGTAGGCGGCGATGCCGCCGCGCTTCTGCGCCTGCGCCACCACCGACAGGGCGAGCGTCGTCTTGCCCGACGATTCCGGTCCGAAGACCTCCACGACCCGGCCGCACGGCAAGCCGCCGATGCCGATGGCATGATCGATCGAGATCGAGCCGGTGGAGATGGACTCGATGGCGAAGGTCTCGCGCTGGCCCAAGCGCATGATCGAGCCCTTGCCGAACTGGCGCTCGATCTGGGTCAGGGCGGTGTCGACGGCCTTCAGTCGGTCGGATCGGTTGTCTGCCATGAAGGTACGCTCCTTGCCGGCGGGCGGGCCGGACGGTTCGGCGGCAGGGTGGTCGCCTGCCTGGACCTGCGGCGGTCGCGCCGCCGCCGATCGAAAGGTCTTCGGTGAGCTGGGTGAGCTGGCGGAATTCTTGGCGCCCTGGGAGCCAGGGGCGGTCATGGAGCGCATGCGATCTCGCAGTTCTCGCTGTTCTCGCGGTTCGAGCCCATCACGCCATCGTCGCTGCCTGGAGACCGAGGGACCCGAAGCGGCGAGGCTGGTGGCGCTGGCTGCGGTTGGGACGGGGGACGGCTCGCGGCCGGTCGTGCGTCCTCATAGTAGAAGACGGAAAAGGGGCGGTCAATCGGGATCGCGGACCGGTCCATCGGGATCTCGTACCGGTCCATCGGGATCTCGTACCGGTCCATCGGGGTTGCGTACCGGTCTATCGGGGTTGCGTACCGGTCCATCGGGGTTGCGTACCGGTTTATCGGAGTTGCGTACCGCAAATGGGGTCCTCCCGGCACCGCCGATGCCCTTCGGCGGCTCCCGCCGTGGCGTCAATGCCGCCTCATTTTCGCCTCCTAGTGTACTCCGATTCCTGTCTACGTGCCAGCTCCCTCGACCGACGGTCGCGGCTCACCGAGTCACTACCCGGCCGGGCTGGCCGGCCGGCACCACCGCCCAAGCTACTGGAAGTAGCCGTTGACGTCGAGGAGCACGCCGGTCGTTCCCTGCGGCAGCGAAGCCAGGATCTTGATCGTGCCGCTGCCGTCGCCGGCCAGCAGCAGCATGGCGTTGTTGGCGCGCACCTGGCCGGCGGCGAAGCTCAGGGTGCCCAGGTCCGGCGGTTGCGCGGCGTCCCCGGGGAATGCCGTCAGGGCTCCGGCTGCCTGCGGCTGCACGACGGTCAGGTTCGCCGACACCGAGATGGCGCCGGCGGGAACCCCGCAGTTGCCGCTCACCTGGAAGAGCCGGGTCTCGTTGGCGGACATCGGAGATCCGTCGCGGGTGTCGAAGACGCGGCAGGGAGCGACGGTGTAGAGCGACAGCGTGGCGCCGATCTTGGTCACGAAGCCGGTGTCGCCGTCGCCGACCGGCTGCAGGGAGCCGGCGGTGACGCCGGTGAAGCTGAGCGAGTTGGTTGGGCCCACGACGTAGGCGTTGCCCAGCCGATCCACCGCGATGTGGAAGCCCCAGTCGTTGCCGCTGCCGCCCAGGTAGGTCGCGTAGACGATGGCACTACCCGCCGCGTCGATCTTGGCCGCGAAGGCGTCGAAGGTGCCGCCGGCATGGAACGGCTGGATCGAGCCGGCGCCGACGCCGGGGAAGGAGCTGGAGCTGGTGAACCCAGTGACGTAGGCGTTGCCCGCGGCGTCCACCGCGATGCCGACACCAACGTCGCTGCCGGTGCCGCCCAGGAACGTGGAATAGACCAGGCTCCTGCCCGCCGCGTCGAGCTTGGCCACGAAGGCGTCGAAGCTGCCGCCCGGCGCCGGCTGCAGGGAGCTGGCGGTGACGCCGGGGAACGTGGGCGACTCTGTCGCGCCGGTGACGTAGGCGTCGCCGGCGGCGTCGACCGCAATGCCGTAGGCAAAGTCCTCCTGGTTGCCTCCCAGGAAGGTCGAGTAGACGATGGCGGTCCCCGCCGCGTCGAGCTTGGTCACGAAGGCGTCGTCCTGGCCGGCGTTGGCCGGCTGGATGGAGCCGCCGGTGACGCCGGGAAAGGTCGTGGAGTAGGTGGCGCCGGCGACGTAGGCGCTGCCCGTGCCATCCACCGCGATGTCGTAGCCGAAGTCGTCGCCGGTGCCGCCGAGAAAGGTGGAGTAGAGGATGGTCGTGCCCGCCGGGTCGAGCTTGGTCACGAAGGCGTCGATGCCGCCGGCGTTGGCCGGCTGGATCGAGCTACCGGTGACGCCGGGGAAGGAGGTGGAATTGGTGTTACCGGTGACGTAGGCGTCGCCCGCGGCATCGACCGCGACGCGGTAGCCGTAGTCATCGCCGGCGCCGCCGAGGAAGGTGGCGTAGACGATGGCGTCGCCCGCGGGGTCGAGCTTGGCGACGAAGGCGTCGTAGCCGCCGCCGCTGGCGGGTTGGATGGAGCCGGCGGTGACGCCGGGGAAGGAGGTGGATTCGGTGTAGCCGGTGACGTAGGCGCTGCCGGCGCCGTCCACCGCGATGCCGAAGCCATAGTCGTCGTCGCTGCCGCCCAGGTAGGTGGAATAGACGATGGCGGTGCCTGCCGCATTGATCTTGGTCACGAAGGCGTCCAGGCCGCCGCCCGCCGCCGGCTGGATGGAGCCGCCGGTCACGCCGGGGAAGTTGGGAGAGTCGGTCACGCCGGTGACGTAAGCGTTGCCCGCCGCATCCACCGCGATGCCATAGGCGGCGCTGAGGTCGAACCCGCCGAGGAAGGTCGAGTAGACCGGCAGCCGCGGATCGATGATCAGCCGCCGGCTGCGGTCGTAGCGGCCGATCTCGAAGCCGACTTCCCGACGGCCGAACCCTTCCCGACGCCCGATCCCGTCCCGGCGTTCGATCTCGTCTTGCCGCCCGATCCCCTGCTGACGCCCAAACCCGTCCTGGCGTTCGATCTCGTCCGTGCGTTCGAGCCCGTCCGGGTGTCCGAGCCCGCGCGGGCGCCCGCCGCCTGACGACGCGCGCAGCACGTACCGGCCGCGGACCGGTTCGCGCCGTCCACTCCCGGCCGCTTCCTGGTACACCACCGGCGGTGGCTGCACGAGATCGCCCTGCGCGGTGTGCACGATCAGCTCGCCGCCGGCGCCGATCGCGATGGTGGCGGCGCCGGCGCCGAGCGCCGGAGCGCCGTCGAAGGCGAGTCGGATGCTCGCGGGATCGGCCCCGGGAGCCACCAGGAAGTCGTACTCGAGCTGCCGCTGCTCGCCGTGATAGGCGAGATCGATACCGGGGTAGACCCCGGGATAAAGCACCCGGGTGTAGTGAGCGATACCCCGGTGCCATCGGCGGGGATCGCCGCCGACGAGGTAGTTGCTGGTCGTGAGCTGCGGCCCCAGCCCCCGGCCCCGCGGGTGGCGAGCGTTCCCCGCCAGGCGCAGGCGCACCACCGCCGCCGGCTGGCGCGCGCTCCCCAGGCTGAGCACCGCCTCGCCGCGGCTCAGGAAGAGCGTCGAGCCCGGGCCACGACACAGGAAGTCGACGGCGCCGTCCACCTGCCCGACGTTGGCCTCGAAGCTGAGCGGCAGCTTGCCATAGGCGCTCGCGATCCGCGCGTGGTCCGGCGCTGCCGGCGCGGCCTCGGCGGCGGCCGCCCTGCCGCCGAGGCCATTGGCGCCAACGACGCCAACGACGCCAACGAAGCCAACGACGTAAACCATGCCGGTGATCGACGACGCTCCAAGGCTCCTCGAGAACGCTTTCATGGACGCTCCCTCCTTGCCGCAAAGCCTCCAGCCCGCCAACGCCTCGGCCGCGGGGACGGCCTGCCACCCATCCGGCGTCCGGACGGGTCCGCAGCTTGCACGCAGACGTTCCAATGTCATTATCACATAGATTGTCCTGAGTTTGTGAATTTGCGCGAGCTCGCCAGCCCGGGAAAGTGGCTATAATCAGCGGCCCGATCGTCAGCGCCCGGAGAGGTGGGGCGGCAGGCGGCGCCCAAGAGAGAACCGGGAAAGAGCCGAGAGTGAGCCTTCAGCCGATCCTTGCCCGCGGCACCGCCGCCAACTCCGGCTCCACCGGTGCCGCAGGCTCCGCCGCGACCGCCGCCGCCGCCGATACCGCCGTCGACAGCGCGGCCATCGCCGCGCCGATCCAGCGGCTCGAGCAGAACGTCGCCCTGGTCATCCGCGGCAAGCGCGAGGTCATCCGCCTCGCCACGGTCTGCCTGCTGGCCCGCGGCCACGTGCTGATCGAGGACGTGCCGGGGGTCGGCAAGACCACCCTTGCCCAGGGGCTGGCGCGCTCGCTGGGCCTGTCGTTCCAGCGCATCCAGTTCACCAGCGATCTGCTGCCTTCCGACATCATCGGGGTCTCGATCTTCAATCAGAAGACGCAGAGCTTCGAGTTCGTTCCCGGTCCGCTGTTCGCCAATGTGGTGCTGGCCGACGAGATCAACCGCGCCACGCCCAAGACGCAGTCGGCGCTGCTCGAGGCGATGAGCGAGCGGCAGGTGTCCGTCGAGCGCCGGCAGTTCCTGCTGCCGGAGCCCTTCGTGGTGCTCGCCACCCAGAACCCGCTCGAGTTCCAGGGCACCTTCCCATTGCCCGAGTCGCAGCTGGATCGCTTCCTGATGTCGCTGTCGCTGGGTTACCCGCCGCGCCTCGACGAGCGGGAGCTGCTGCTGTCCGGCGGCGTGGAGGACCTGCTGCAGCACCTGCAGCCGGTGGTCAGCCAGCCGGAGCTGCTGCAACTACAGGCGCGCGTGCAACAGGTCCGGGTCGCCGAGAAGCTCGCCGACTACATGCTGGCGATCGCCGAGGCCACCCGCACCGGCAGCGAGTTCCTGCTCGGCGTCTCGACCCGCGGCGCGCAGAGCCTGTTCCGCGCCGTGCAGGCGCTGGCGCTCGCCGAAGGTCGGAGCTATGCGATCCCTGACGACGTGCAGCGGCTCGCCGTGCCGGTGCTGGCTCACCGGGTGGTGCTCAAGCGCGGCGCCATCGATCTCGAGAGCACGCGCCGCGCCGTCGAGCGGGTGATCGCGGCCACGCCGGTGCCGCTGTAGCGCGGTCATGCCGCCCACCACGACCACCACCACCGTCACCACCTCACCGCTTCGCCCGCCGCCGCCGTCGCCGCGGCAGCGCCGCCGCGGCGCCGCGCCGGAAGGCATCCGCATCACCACCGTCGGCCTCTGGTACGTGCTGCTGACGGTGATGGTGGCGGTCGCTTCCACCAACACCGGCAACAACGCGCTCTACGCCGTGCTCGCCGTGCTGTTCGCGGTGCTCATCCTGTCGGGGCTGCTGTCGCGCCAGAACGTGCGCGGCCTGGCGATCGAGCTGGCGGCGCCCGCCGAGGTGTTCGCCAACCGCCCCTTCGACGTCAGCTTCACCCTGCGCAACCGCGGCTGGCTGCTGCCGCGCTGGTTCCTGCTGCTGCGCCTGGCGCGCGACGCGAGGCCGCTGCTGGTGCCCCACCTGCCGCGGCGCGGGCGCAGCAGCGGCCGCATCGAAACCATGGTGCCGCGGCGCGGCCCCTGCCGCTTCCCGTTCGCGCACGTGTCGAGCCTCTTTCCGTTCGGCTTCTTCCGCAAGGGCGTGCGGTATCACGCCGATCTCGCGGTGCTGGTCTTCCCGGAGATCTTTCCGGCCGCCGGCCGCCGCCTCGACGACGCCGAGGCGTTCGGCGACGACGCCGCTCGCCGGCCCGGCTGGGGGCACGCGCTGTTCTCGCTGCGCGGCTTCCGGCGCGGTGACGATCCCCGCGGCATTCACTGGAAGCAGACGGCCCGCACCGGCGCCATGGTCTACATGGAGCGCGAGGCCGAGCAGGTCCGCCGCCTGTCGATCGTCTTCGACAACGGCGTCGGCAAGCTCGCGGACGGTGCGCTGCGCGAGCGCTTCGAGCGGCTGGTCAGCGAGGCGGCGACCACCGCCGTCGATCACCTGGCGCGCGGCTACGAGGTCGAGCTGGTGACTCGCGACCGGACGCTCGCCTTTGCCGCCGGCCACCGGCAGCGGCTTGCCGTGCTCGAGCTGCTGGCCCTGGTCGAGCCGGGGCCGCGGCGGCGGTCGCCGCTGCTGGCCAGCGATCCGCGGTCGCCGCAGCTGCGCATCCATCTCGATGCCGGAGAAGCGACGGCGGCGACGTCGACCGTGCCGGAGAGGTGGGTGCCGGCACCGCTGCGCTCGGCGCAGCCACCGCGCTCCGTGGCCGCGCCGCAGCCGCCGCGCTCGCCGGCGCCGGCGGAACGGCGGCCGCCGGCATGAGCTTCGGCCGCCAGAAGCGGCTGCTCCTGGGCTGGCTGGCGCTGCTGGCGCCGCTGCCGCTGCCGTTCAGCGACGTCATCGGCTGGCCGGTGCTGGCCATCTACGTGCTCGGCGTGGCGCTGTTCCTGCGCCGGGCGCACCGCGACCCCGGTGGCTGGCTGCCGCTGTGGGGAATGAACCTGCTGGGGCTCGCCTACCTGCCGGTGCTGGGCTTCGACCTGACGGTCTTCCACCGCGGCCACCTGGTGGCGCCGATGCTCCACCTCGGGATGTTCGCGTTGCTGGTCAAGCTCTTCGCGCTGGTGCGCGAGCGCGACAAGTGGCAGGCGGTGATCGGCGTCTTCTTCATCTTCCTCGCCGCCATGGGCACCAGCGTCCACCCGACGATCGTGCTCTATCTCGGCGCCTTCCTGGTGCTGGGGCTGGTGCTGCTGCTGCGCTTCGCCTGCTTCCACGTGCTGGCCGACTTCAGCCGCGACGACCCGGGGCCCGGGACGCTGCCGCTCGGCCGCCTGGTGGCGGCCTCCACCGCCTTCGTGCTGCTGCTCGCCGTGCCGCTGTTCGCGGCGCTGCCGCGGATGCGCTCGCCCTACATCATCGGCCGCGGCGACAGCAGCGGCCTGGTGCAGGAGGCCGCCGGTTTCTCCGACGCGGTGAGCCTCGATTCGATCGACCAGATCCGCACCAGCCGGGCGGTGGTCCTGCGGGTGCAGTTCGAGCACGGCAGCGCGCGACCGGAGTCCGACCAGGAGATGCGCTTCAAGGCCGCCAGCTACGACCGCTACCAGGGAGGGCGCTGGCGGCGCGCCCCGCCGAGCGGCCTGCTGCCCCGCCGCCAGGGCGGGCGCTTCCTGCTCGCCGCCGGCAAGCCTGAGCGCTGGCTGCACCTCTGGTTGCAGCCATTGCACAGCCGCAGCCTGCCGTTGCCGGTCGAGGCGCTGGAGGTCGAGCCGGAGGTCGCCGGCATCGACGTCGACCAGGGCGGCGCGGTGTCGCTGCCCTTCCAGCCCGGCGGCATGCGCGAGTACCGGGTGGGCATCGGCGACCGTCCGGCGCTGCTCGGCGCGACACCGTCCGGCGCCGGCGATCCCGCGCTCGACCTGGCGGGCGTCACCCCGCGCATCGCCGAGCTGGCCGCCAGGGTCGCCGGCCGAGGCACCGCCGCGGCGCGGGCGGCGCGCCTGGAGCGCCACCTCGCCGAGGGCTATGCCTACACCCTGGACCTCGCCGGCCGCTCGGGCGACGACGATCCGATCGAGAGCTTCCTCTTCCGCTACAAGAGCGGCCAGTGCGAGTACTTCGCCTCGGCGATGGTGCTGATGCTGCGCGCCCAGGGCATCCCGGCCCGGCTGGTGACCGGCTTCCTCGGCGGCGAGTACAACCCCTTCGAGGGCTACCTGATCCTGCGCGACAGCAACGCGCACGCCTGGGTGGAGGCGTACCTGGGCGAGCGGGAGGGCTGGCGGGTGTTCGATCCGACGCCGCCGGCTGGCCGGCCGGAGGCGAGCGCCACCGGCATCTGGCTGCTGGCCCACCAGGCGTGGGATTTCGTCCAGTTCCGCTGGGACCGCTACGTCCTCACCTACGGTTTCTACGACCAGCTGGCCTTCTTCGGCGAGCTGCGCAGCTGGTGGCGCGGGTTCCTCGGGCTCTTCGAGCGCCCGCGCGCCATGCCATGGCAGACGGGGCCGGCGGCCACGGTGGCGGCCGGGGCCCCGGTGCCGGCGGTGGACTCGGGACTGCGGCGCCTGCTGCGGTCGCCCTGGCTGAGCGCGGGGGCGCTGGCGGCGCTCGCGGCGCTGGTGGCGGCGCTGGCCGCGGCGGCTTGGCTGCTCCGGCGCCGCCGGCTCGGGGCGCTCGACGCCACCTGGGCGTATCGCCGTATCCGGCGGCGCCTGACCCGGGCCGGCTTGCCGGTGTCGCCGGCCGTGGCGCCCCTGGCGTTGCAGTCGCTGGCCGCCTCGCGCTTCCCCGGGGCGGCGGCCGCCACCGCCCGGGTCGTCGGCTTCTACGTGCGCGAGAGCTTCGGCGGCAGCCGGCTGGCTGCCCAGGAGCTGGCGGCGCTGCGCGGCGCGCTGGCCGAAGCCGAGTCGCGGCTGCCTGCCGCGGGCGGTTCCGGCGGCCGCCCGCGGGCTGTCCGCGCGGCGGTTACTTCGACCCTCTGATCAGGGTCAGGTCACAGCTCAGGTTGGCGCCGGTCTGCAGCGGGCGGGCCTCCTGCGCGCCCTTCTGCGGAAAGCTCACCTGGAGCTGGTGCTGGCCGACCCTGAAGTCGCCCAGGGCGAAGCTCCACTGGGCCGGCCCCTTGCAGCCATGCTCCTCCGGCTTGTCCGGGCCGGTGGTGGAACCGGACCATTCGGAGAGGCTGGCCTGCCCCGGCGGCCGGGCAGGGATCGGGCCGCTGCCACCCGCGATCACATGCGCGGTCCAGGCGAGCACCAGGGCCTGTCCGCCGCAGCAGCTGGTGCCCTCGGGGTCGGTGCAGGGATTGGGCACCTGGGCCGCGTAGGCGGTGTGGATCTCGACGATCGCCCCGACTCTGGCCAGCGGCGGGACCACGTGCGGCTCGAGCCACTGGGGCCGCGGCGTCACCTGACCCGGCCCCTGGATGTTCTCGACCGGCATGTGGTAGTGCTGGCCACAGAGGTGGAGAGTCTGGGCGGGATCGCCTGGGCGCGGAATGTAGAGCACCCGGCTGGGATCGAGTGGATTGAAGCTGACCCGCGACGAGGGACAGACCAGGGCGTGGGCCGCGGGGCTGATGTCGCGAGGGGTCTGGGGGGTCTGGCACACCGGCGGTATTGGCGACGATGCCGACGATGGCGCCGCCGCGCCGCCGAGAACCGCCAGCAGCGCGCACAGCGCCGCGGCTCCGAACCAGGTGATGCGTGGATGTCTCATCGATGTCTCCTCTCTTGTGGTGGACGGCGCGCCGCGGCGCGAGCAGGCCTGGGGCGCCGCCGCACACTTAAATAATTACATTGATGCAATCACAATAGTCCACCAGCAGAATGGAGTCAAGCGCCGCAGGGCGCGGCTGCTGCTGGACGACAGCCTTTGCTCCTACCTCTTGTACGTTTTCGTCGGTGTCCTTAGTGAAATCGAGCAGTTTACGAATAACTGCCTCGATCGGTTCCCTTGCGGCGCGTGTTCAGGGCCTCAGCCTCGTAGTGCTGCGCGTTCAGCTCGCGCAACACTCGCCGGGGCAGCGATCAAGGCTTTGCCTATATTTTGCCTGTGGATCATAATAGCTAGCGATATGAGGAGCCATACCAGATGAAGACGGTGCAGATGACCCTCGACGAAGCCTTGGTCGACGAAGTCGATCGCACGGTCGAGGCATTGGGGACCAGCCGCTCCGCTTTCACCCGGGAAGCATTGCGAGCCGCGCTGGCGCGGCGGCACGAAATGGAGCTGGAGCGCCGGCATCGTGCCGGTTATGAAGCCAAGCCCGTGGCCGCGGGTGAGCTGGATGCCTGGGAAGACCAGCAGGTCTGGCCGGACTGATGCGGCGCGGCGAGATCCGTTGGTATCGCTTTGGAGCGCCGGACAAGAGGCGGCCGGTCCTGGTGCTGACCCGGGACTCGGCCTTGGAGTTCCTCGGCGAGGTCACCGTGGCTCCCATCACCTCCACCATTCGCGACATCCCATCCGAGGTTCTGCTTACCGAGGAGGACGGAATGCCCCGCGCCTCGGTGGTCAATCTCGACCACCTTCAGACCATCTCGCGCGATCGTCTGGCCGAGTTGATCACCATCCTTCCCTCCCACCGCATGGAAGAGGTCCGTTCAGCGCTTCTATTCGCGCTGGGTTTCCACTGATCGCGGATGGCGGTCATCGCGGCCGGTGCGCGGCCGGCAGGTCAGGCTGTCAGCTCCACGCTCTGCAGCCGCCAGCAGAGGCGGCGCGGATCGCGGTTGCCGAGGATGGTGGCCGGCACGAAGTAGGGCGCCGCCGCGATCTCGACGCGGCGCCTGCCCGGCGCGGCGGGCGCCGCCAGGGCGAGCTCGAGCGCGAACGGCCCGTCGTCGTCGACCCTGGCGTGGCCAGCCGTCCGGCCGTCGACCCGCACCGACAGGCGCAGCGGCGCTCCGAGACAGGCGCGGACCGCGGTACCCGCGAGGCGCAGGCGACGCTCGCCGCCGCGCGCGTCGAGATCGAGGCACAGGTGCGGTCCGGCCCAGCGGTCGTGCCACGGTTCGGCGCGGTCGGTGGCCGCGGCCGCCCGCTGGCGGTCGAGCGCCGCCACCGGCGCCGCGAGCCAGCGAGGCAGCGGGCGCCTGCCGCCCTGCAGGCGCTCGACGGCCAGCTGGCACCAGAGGTCCGGCGCGCCCAGAGCGGTGGCGACGGTGAGGGCGATGGCCTGCCACCACCGGCCCGCCGCCCGCCGCTCGCGCGCCCGGCGAACGGCGGCCCGGGCGCGGCTCAGCCGTCCCCGGCGATGGATGGCGAGCGAGGCCGCCAGCACGAGATGGCGGGGCGTCCAGGCCGGGCCCCAGCAGCGGCGGCTGATGCGCACCTTCTCGTCGTCGGCGCGCTCGCCGCTGGCCGTCGCGGTGATCGACGAGGCGTGCAGGCGGAAGGTGGCGACCAGCTGGTCGACGGCATGAATGCGGTGGCGGCGGGTCATCCGGCAGAACAGCCCGTAGTCGATCCAGGGCGCGTCGGCAGCGGCGTCGAGCGGTCCGGCCGCGGACCATGCCTCGCGGCTCCAGAACGCTGCCGACTGCGGGATCGTGTGACCCCGCCACACCGCGAGCACGCGGCGGTGGCTGACGGCGCGGCTGGCGTGCTCCCAGCCCAGCCGGCGGCTCGCGGCGTCGACGAAGACGCAGCGGCCGATCACCAGGTGGCGGTCGCGCCGGGCATCGACCTCGCGGCCGGCCCGCGCCAGCGCGCCCGGCAGATAGGTGTCGTCGGAGTTCAGGAAGGCGAGGATCGCCCCGCTGGCGCGGGCGAAGCCGTGGTTGAGCGCCGCCGCCTGGCCGCGGTCCGGCTGCGCTTCCCAGTGGGCCAGCCACGGCGCGTAGCGGTCGATGATGCGCGGCGAATCGTCGCTGCTGCCGCCGTCGACGACGATGTACTCGAGGTCCGGATAACCTTGCAACAGGACCGAGCGCAGGGTCTCCTCCAGGTAGGCGGCCTGGTCATGCGAGCCGGTCACGATGCTGATGCGCGGCCATGCCGAACCGTCGGCGCGCCTGGGCGGCAGCGGCGGCGGCGCCTCGGTCCAAGGCCATCCCGAGCGGCCCGGAGGCGGCGCCGGGAGACTTGCGAGCGTCGGCACGCTGGCGGCCACGGCCTCACCAGCCCCGGCGCCGCAGCCAGGCGTCGGTCCACCGCACGACCCGGCGGTGACGGCGCCGCTGGGTCAGGCGCAACCAGGCATGCACCGCCTGTTGCCGGCGCGACCGCGGATCGAGGAAGCGCTCCCGGGGCCCGCACCCGTAGCGGGCCGCCAGCGCCGCCCAATCGGCGTCCCAGATGGCCTGGCGGCGGAAGTGCCGCGCGCCGTGGCGGTCGATCATCGCCACCACCTCGCGGTCGAACCAGTAGGGCGGCCCGCCGCCGACGCTGGTCATGTCGATCCCGTGCTGCTCGTAGCCGGCAAGCCATTCCCGCCGCACCGGGCCTGCCGCGCGGCGCGGCACCGCATCCATGTGGTGATACTGCCGGTAGACCTCGAGCGGGCCGCGCTGCGGCCGCAGCAGCCGCTCCAGACACTGGTACCAGCGCTGTTTGGACCGCATGCGAGCCCAGTCGGTGTACTGGTAGTGCAGCACCTCGATCGCCGCCAGCGCCACCACCGGGCCTGCGGCCGGCAGGGGGATCCGCCGGTTGTGCAGCAGCTCGCCGGCGTGCGGGCTGCCGTCGTCCATGTAGGCCCAGAGGCCGCCGGTCCGTTCCTGCCAGCAGCGGCGCAGGCCGGGCCGCAGGTTGCGCCTGCGAAAGCGGAAGGCGGTCCCCGGCGGCGCGGCGAGCATCGCCGCCCACTCGGGTGAGGTCCAGGCGTTGGCCGTCAGCACCTCGTCGGCGTCGAGGGTGACCAGCAGCCGCGGCCCGGCGATGCGGCGCGCCGCGGCCAGCAGCAAGCGCTGCCGCGCCGCCTCGTCGAGCCCGACGGTCTCGTTGGCGATCAGGAGAACCTTGGGGAAACGGCGGGCGATCTCCGGCGAGCCGTCGTCCGAGCGCTGGTCGGCGATCACGATGTGGTCCGCCCACAGGCTGGCGCAACGCAGGAAGCGCTCCAGGATCCAGGCCTCGTTGCGGACGGGAGTGAGGCAGATCACCGTGGGGCGGGGCATGCCGGCGGCGGTCCTCGGACGCTCAGCTTACCATCCGCCGCTCGCCGGCCCGGGACGGCGAGCGGATATGATGACCACACCGGTTGTTGCTTTCGGGCCGGTCCCACGAGGACGGAGATCAAGATGAGAAAGCTCGCCTTCGTCGCAATCGTGCTTGCCGGGTTCGGCTGCGTCTTGAGCGCGGCGGAGCCCCCCGCCGACGACGACCCCATCGTCCGTCGCTTCGACGTGGGCGGCGTCGACATGGCGCGTATCCCGCCGGCGCCGCGCCATCTGAACGCCATGCTGGCCCTGCTGCGCGAAGGCTCGGTGATGGTGATGCTGTACCAGCGCTACGACTTCTCTGCCCTGCGCATGAACGAGCTATACGACGTGGAGCTTTGCGTCGCCGCTCGGAACGCCAGAGCGGTGAGCCTGGCGGATCGAATCTGGATCATCACCGCCCACCGCGTCCAGTTCACGCCGCGTAATCCCCAGATGCGGATGTCGATCACCGAGCCCCACGCCACGGTGTCGAAGCTCTCCGAGCTGCTGGCCGACTACGGCGACGTCAAGGTGGAATGACCACCGGCGGCGCCGCCCTCAGCGGCGGAGGCTGAGGACGCGGAAGAACTCCGCGGCGGCGTCCGCGGGGTCGCCGACCAGGGCGGCGGGGCCTTCCTCGGAGAGCCAGTCGGCGGGCAGGTGCTTGCGGTAAGGGCCTTCGAGGAAGCGCTGATCGAAGAGCGCGATGATGCCGGTGTCGTCGGGCGAGCGGATGAGGCGGCCGGCAGCCTGCACCACGCGGGTCATGCCCGGCACCACGAAGGCGTATTCGAAGCCGCGGTCGAAGCGCTCCTCGAAATAGTCCTTGAGCAGCTGGCGCTCGAGGGTGAGGGCTGGCAGGCAGGGGCCGATCACCGCCACCGCCCGCAGCATGTCGCCGGGATAGTCGACGCCCTCGGCGAAGGCGCCGCCGGCGACCGCGGCGAGCAGCACGTCGCCCAGCACCGCCGCGCGCAGGGTGGCGAGCAGCGCCTCGCGCTCCTTGTCGGTGTCGGCCTGCCGCTGGACGAAGACCCGCTTGTTGCGCAGGCGCATGCGCCCGGTCACCTCGGCGAGGAAGGCGTAGCTGGGGAACAGCGCCAGGCAGTTGCCCGGCACCGCCGCGGCGAAAGCCGCCAGGCGCTCGGCGATGCGGTCGTAGTTGGCGGGGCGCCGGCGGTAGGCGGTCGCGACCGTGGCGTCGATGACCACCCGCCGGTTGCCGGCGGGGAACGGGTTGGGGATCTCGACGAACGCGGTGCGGCCGGCGGCGAAGCCCAGCAGGCCGGTGTAGAACTCCGGCGGCGACAGGGTGGCCGACAGGCCGATGGCGGCGTGGGCGCGGTTGAGCACGGCGCCGAGGAAGCGGCTGGGGTCCTTGCACAGCACCCGCACCCGGCAGTCGCCGCGGCAGAGCTCGACGAACTGGCTGAAGGCGTCGTCGGCTTCGGCCAGGCCGTTCAAGAAGCGCAGGACGTCGAAGTAGAGCTCGACGAAGGCATCCTCGGCGCGGAAGCTGCGGTGGTCGCGCTGGTGCTCGAGATAATCCACGAAGGCGGTGTCGAGCTCCGGCCGCAGCCGCCAGAAGAGCTCTTCGGGCAGCGGCACCTCGACGGCGCGATCGCGGCCCTGGCCCTGGGCGTAGCCGCCGCTCTCGGGCAGGTCGTCGCCGCCGTCGCCGCCCGCGAGGTCGTCGAGGCAGTCGTGCACCGTTTCCTCGATGACCGCGGCGAGCTTGAGGCAGAGTGCCGCGACGCGCAGGTGGATCGGCTCGCCGAGCTGGTGGAGCATCGCCGCCGCCTGGCGCGCCGCGCCGGCCGACAGCTCCGGACTGTAGTAGCCGCGGCCGCGCTCGACCAGGTTGTGCACCTCGTCGATCACCAGCACGGCGTCGGAGAGGTCCTGGTCCGGCGAGAAGTCCGGCAGCGACACGTAGGGGTCGAAAGCGTAGTTGTAGTCGCAGACCGTGACCTCGGCGCGGGCCGCCAGCTCGAGGCTGACCTCGAAGGGGCAGACCTCGGCGGCGCGGGCGGCGCGGAAGACGTCGTCGGGCTCGATCGCCGGATGGCGTTGCCAGATCTCGCCCAGCACCCCCGAGGTCTGTAGCTTGAGCGCATAGTCCTTGGCGAAGCGGCAGTACTCCTCGTGGCAGATGAGCTGGTCGTTGGCGCACATCTTCGCCTTGGCGCGCAGCCGCAGCGAGCGGAAGGCGGCATCCTGGTTGAGCAGCTGCAGGACGGACGCCGCCATGTCCTGCTGCGTCGTCTTGGCGGTGAGCACGAACAGCCGCTTGTCGTGCGCCAGGCAGTAGCGCAGCGCCGGGTACAGCGTCGCCACCGTCTTGCCGATGCCGGTCGTCGCCTGCAGCAGCAGGTGCTCGCGGTTGGCCACCGCGGTTTCGACCGCCGCCAGGATCAGCTCCTGGCCGGGGCGGAGCTCGCCGTAGGGGAACTCGAGCCGCGCCGCCGCCCGCCGCCGCTCCTGCCGCCGGCGGGCCTCGGCCTCGTAGGCGCGCAGCAACACGTTGACGCGCCGCCGCACCGCGGCCTCGAGCGCGTCGAGATGGACCGGCAGCTCCTCGCGCTCGACGTCGTCGCCGCCGATCGCGATCAGCACCAGCTCGGCCCGCACCGGCGGCGCCGCCGCCGGCTCCGGCCCGGCGGGGCGCGCCTCGGCGCCGCGCGCCAGCATCCAGGCGTAGAGCAGCGCCTGCCGCTGGTAGATCTCGCGCACCGCGGGCGGCAGCGCGCCGCCGCGCCGCACCGACTTGATCTCCTCCACCACCAGGCCGCCGTCCGGCTCGCAGCGCAGCCCGTCGATGCGGCCCTGCACGCTCACCTGCCAGCCGCGGTGCTCGAAGCTGGTGCGGACCACGACCTCGCGGCGGTAGGTGCCGTCGTCGGCCAGCTGCTTTTCCTGGTAGCGGCTGTGGATCGCCTGGCCCAGCCAGAGCCGCTCGTAGCCGCCGCGGTTGGCGAAGCCCAGGCTGCGCAGCAGCGAGCCCTCGAGCAGGTCCGCGACCGCCAGCTCCAGGGTCAGGGCCTCTCCATCGAACCGCGGCGGCATGGCATCCGAAGTATAAGACACGGCTTGACTTGGGCTGCGAGGCCGGCGCTGTCCGCCGGCCGGCCCGCCGCTGCCGGCAGGACACCGCGCCCTCCACCTGTCTATGCAAGACGGAAAACGGCCGCTCCAGCGTGCGCCCGGCGTCTTCACCCTCACTCGGCCGTAGCGCACGCCGCGAGCGGGCACGGGAGAAGGACGGCCGGGCCGTCGATCTCACTCTCACCGCGATGCGGCAGCCCGTGGCAGATCCAGCAGCAGCACCGAGGGCACCTGCTCGGGGTCGTGGAGCCGGAGGAGCCCGTAGCCGATGCCGGCGAGGCCGACCATCAGACCCGGCGGCTCGGCGCCCGCCGCCACGCCGAAGCGCCAGCCGCCTTCGGCGATGCTCTCCAGGACTCCCGCCGCCAGGCGATAGGTGCGATCCAAGAGCTTGGGGTCGCCAAGGCGGCGCGCGGCGGTGAGCAGGAAATCGAGGCTGCCGAGGTCGCCGTGGCAGAGGGAGTGATCACGTCCGAAGCCCTCGGCGAGGGTGTTTTCCACCGCGATGCCGATCTCCTCCACGAGCCGGGCGGCGGTCGCCGAGCGGGCGCCGGTCGCGCTGCTGCCGCCGCGGCGGCGGCCCGCGGCATCGACGCCGAGGAGGTCCAGCATGCCGAGCCGGGAGAAGCCGATCCCGGTGGCGCCGTGGCACCACGCGCAGAGCCGCGCGCCGCCGCCGCGAGCGACCCGCGCGGCGGCTGCCGCTGCCGCGGCCTCGCCGGCGGCGCGGGTGGCGGCGGCAGCCCGAGCAACGTCGTCGGCCCGGGCGGCCTGCGCCGCTTCGAGGGTCCTGGCTGCCGCGGCCGCGGTGGCGGCGCGCTCCTCCTCGGCAGCCCAGGACTGCTGTCGCTCCTCGTCGCGCAGATCGGGCCAGGCGCGCCGTTCGGGCGCATAGAGGGCGCGCTCGAAGCGCAGGGCGCCGCGGGCGCCGTCGCGATATCGCCGCTCGCCGGTGACCGTCGCCAGTCCCAGCAGCGCCCAGCCGATCCCCGCCGTGCCGTGCGAGAAGCCGGTGAGCGCTCCGGGACCGGCAGGCACCCGCCAGCCGATGCCCGCCGGCTGCGCCTCCGCTCGCGCCAGCAGCCGGTCGCCGCAGGCGCGGGCGGCATCGAGGACGGCAGACCCGGGAAGGACGCGATGGAGGGCCAGCAGCCCCGCCAGGCCGCCGGCGGCGCCGTCGAGCAGGTCGCAGTGATCGTCGGCGGCGATCTGCGGCGCCATCCTCTCGACGCAGCCGGCGGCGGCCGAGAACAGGCCCGGGTCGCGCCACAGCAGGCCGAGATGGACCAGGGTGTAGATCAGGCCGCCCCAGCCGCCAAAGGCGCCCAGCAGCGGCAGCGGCGCCCGCTCGCCGCGCAGCAGCGGCCGCAGGCTGGCCAGCGCGGCGCGCGCCAGGCCGGTGAAGCGCGGCTCGCCGGCGGCGGCGCCGAGGTGCGCCAGGAACAGCGCGATCCCCGGCAGGCCGCCGTAGAGATCGGCCTGCAACGGGCCGAACACCCAGCGGCCGTCGGCGGTGGGTCCCAGCCCCAGCCAGTAGGCGTGGTCGCCGTCGCGGCTGGCCAGCGCCGCCAGGCGGTCGCCGGTGGTGCGGGCCGCGGCGAGCAGCGCCTCCCGGCCGGCGGGCGGCGCACCGGCCGGCACCCGATGCGGTGCATGGCGGAAGGCGCCGGCGGTGAGGGCGAGGGCGGCGAGGGTGCCGCGCAGCGTCCACTCCTGGACCACCAGGTCGGCCTCGTCCAGCCGTTCGAGGTGCCCGCGCACGCGCTCGAGGCCGCTGGCGGCGAAGCACCCCGGCAGGCGCTCGCCCGCTCCCGTCCACAGGTCGCGGCTCTCCGGGAGACTGGTGAACAGCGGCACGTCGCCGCGTTCGAGGTCCTGGCGCTCGGCGGCGACCAGCGCTGCCAGCCGTGGCCCCTCGAAGGGGCCGTTCCACAGGCGGTCGAACAGCTGGTCCCGGCGCAGGGCATCGCCGAGCACGTCGGGATGGAAGCTCTCGCCGAGCAGCGCCCCGTAGCCCTGGGTGGCGCGCAGGATGACCCGTACCTCGGCGCCGGCGAACGCCGCCAGCGGACCGCCGGGCGCGAGCAGCTCGCCTCTGCCGGCCAGCAGCAGGCGGTAGGCGCCGGCGAAGCCGCCGGCGATCGCATCGGCGTGATGGTGGGGATGGATCTCGGCGTCGGCCAGCCGCGGCTGGTTCGCCGCCGCCGGCAGCTCGACCTGCCGGCGAGTGAAGCGCATCCGGTCGGTGCCGGGGTCCAGCAGTTGCAGGACCGGGCGCGGCGTCATCTGGCCGGGCTCTCCCCCCAGCCCGCTGACGTCGATGCCCGCCTGGCCGTCATGCCCCCAGATGCGCTCGGGCAACAGGCCGACGCGCAGCACCGACCGCCACGCCGGCGGTGCCACCGCGCCGTCGGCGGCCGCGGGCGGCGCGCCCGCCGCCGCGCCGTCTGCCGCGGCCGCGGACGCCGCCGGCGCCGGCGCCAGGTCGTCGGGTGCGGGGTGGAAGAGCGTCTCGAGATCGATCAGCATCGGGTGCTCGCCCGCGGCGATCAGGTTCTCGCTGTGCATGTCACTGGCGTCCAGGGCGTACAGCACCGCCAGCTGCGCGCCCAGGCGCCGGTAGAAACGCTCCACCTCGGCGGCCTCGGCACAGGGCGCTTGCGCCACGTGCTCCACCCAGCCATAGCCGCCGCGGTCGAGCAGCCGCAGCGGGCGGAGCGGGACCGCGAGCCCGCGGCCGTTCAACCAGCGCAGCACCTCCTGGAAGGCCGCCTCGACCGCCAGCGGCTTGGGCTTGTAGACCAGCCTCAGGCCGGAGGCGAAGCGCAGCAGCGTCACCGTCCGGCCGCCGCGGTGTGGATCGCCGGCACCCGCGACCACCTCGAGCAGGCGGCCGGGATCGCGATCCGGGCTGAATGCGGCGCGCAGCCGGCGGCGGTCGGCGGCCAGGCGGTCCACCAGCTCGCCGCCGGCGCTCACCCACAGCTCGGCGCGCCGCGCCGCCTGGCGGGCGAGGACGGGATAGCGGCGCAGCAGCGCGAGCGCCGCGGCCGGCTGGCGGAGGCGGTCGCGGAAGCACTGGAAACGCGCCTCGGGAGTGGCGCCGTCCAGGGTGCCCTCGAGGCCGGCGACGTGCAGCTCCAGCACCACCGTGCGCGCGACCAGCGCCCGCAGGCGGGCGACGAGGTGCGGCAGCAGGAGGTCCGCGGTCTCGCGCGCGCTCGGCAGCAGCCCCGGGGCCGCCGCCACCGGACGGCGCAGGCGATCCTCCAACCGGCGGCGGGCCTGCCGCAGCAGCGGGGCGAGCGGTTCGAGCAGCGCCGCGTGCGGGCCCGGCAAGGTGCCGGCCGCCGGCTCCCCTGCCGGCAGCTCCTCCGGCGCCGGCGGCGGCTGTCGGTAGGCCGCGGCGAGATCCTGCAACCAGTCGAGCCGCACCGGTGGCGCGGCGCGGCGAGCGCGGCGAGCGAGCGCGCCGGGCGTTTCGGCGAGCAGCGCCAGCATGCTTTCCTCGTCGAGGCCGTCGGCCGCGAGGCGGCGCCGCCAGCGGTCGGCGTGGGCGCCGTGGGCCGAGGAGTCAGGGCAGAACGGCGGCAGGTCCCGCCAGCGTTGCAGCCGTCGCCGCGCCGCCGCCGATCGCGCGGTGCCGGCGCCGGCGGGCGCGTTCGCGGTCGGTGCCGCTCGCCCGGGCGAGCGGCCCGGCGGTGCCGATCGGCCTGGCAAGCGAGCCCGCTCCGCGAGAGTGAGCGCCAGGAACCATTCGTCGGTCCGCAGGAGGGCGGCGAGATCCGTCGCGGCCGGCGCCGGCGGGGTCGTCGCGGGTGGGGCGGTAACGGTTGGTGCGGGCCGCGCGCCGCCGCGCGGCCCGCAAGGGGAGGGTCGGCTCAGACGCAGCACTCGCAGCAGCCGCCGTAGCTGTAAATGGCGGTGTTACGAGTGTTGATGCTGATCGGGATCACGCCGAGGGCGACGACGTCGTGGCCCGCCAGCGCCAGCTCTTCGTCGGCGAGCTCGATGGCGGCCGCGGGATGCGCCGGCAGCAAGGCGCGCTCGGCGGCGGTCAGGTTCTCGCGGTACTCGGGGTCTCTCCAGGAACGGATGATCTGCTGCTTCTTCATGGACTACCTCCTTGCGCCGCGCGGGGCGCCCGCGGAGCGCCGCAGTTTGTGACTCTATGCAAGTAAGTGCGCGCTGCAGAAGGTGCCGTGACAGCCGGCTATACTCCCGCCAGCCATGCCGGCGCCCCTGCAGCATCGCTGGAGCCTGGGACACGCGCGCACGGCGCCGGGCCCGCGCGGGCTGCCGCTGCTCGGCAACCTCTTTGCCTTCCGCCGCGACGTCCTGGGTCTGCTGGTGGCGTCGCGCGAGCGCTTCGGCGACGTGGTCCGCTTCCGGCTCGGGCCGCTGGTGATCCATCTCGTCGCCCATCCGGACGCCATCCGCAAGGTGCTGCACGAGCGGGCGGAGCAGTACGACAAGAGCACCCGCAGCGCCGCCAAGATCCAGGGGATGACCGGGCTCGGCCTGCTCACCGCCAGCGGCGAGCTCTGGCACCGGCAGCGCCGGCTGATCCAGCCGGGGTTCCGCCCCGCGGCGGTGGCCGGTTTCGTGGCCCGGATGGTGGAGGCGACGGCGGCGATGCTCGGCCGCTGGCGGCAACGGGCGGCGACCGGCGAGCCGTTCGACGTCGCGTCGGAGATGATGCGCCTGACCTACACGATCGTGGGCCGGACGCTGTTCAGCGCCGAGGTGAGCGGCGACGCCGACGCGGTGGAGCACGCCATGGCGGTGCTCCTCGCCCACACCTATCGCCGCCTGGAGCGGATCGTGGACCTGCCGCTGGCGGTGCCGACGCCGGCCAACCGCCGCTTTCGTGCCGCCCGCGCCACCGTCGACCAGGTGGTCTACCGGATCCTGGCCGAGCGGCGGCAGCGGCCGGAGGAGACGCAGCCTGCGGACCTGCTGTCGATCCTGCTGCGCGAGCGGGACGAGGCGGGGCGCGGCATGGACGACCGGCAGCTGCGCAACGAGGCCATCACCCTGCTGCTCGCCGGCCACGAGACCACCGCCAACGCCCTGACCTGGACGCTCTTCCTGCTCGCCCGCCATCCCGAGGCGGCGGAGCGGCTGTGCGCCGAGGTGGACGCCGTCCTCGCCGGCCGGCTTCCCGTTGCCGAGGACCTGCGGGCGCTGCCGTTCACCGAGCGCGTGCTCCACGAGGCGATGCGCCTCTATCCGCCGATCTGGATCATGGAGCGGCGGGCGGCGCGCGCTGACGAGATCGGCGGCCATGCGATTCCGGCGGGCTCGACGGTGGTGGTCAGCCCGTGGGTGACCCACCGCCATCCGGACTTCTGGGAGGAGCCGGAACGGTTCGATCCCGATCGCTTCAGCCCGGAGCGTGCGGCAGGGCGGCCGCATCTCGCCTACATCCCGTTCGGCGCCGGTCCGCGCTATTGCGTCGGCGGCCCTTTCGCGATGACCGAGGCGCTGGTGATCACGGCGCTGGTGGTGCGGAGCTTCCGGCTGCGGCTGGTGGCCGGGCAGGAGGTGGTCCCGCTGCCCGGCATCACGCTGCGCGCCCGCGACGGCCTGCGGATGACGGTGGAGGAGCGGCCCGACGCGCCTACCCGCTGACTCTCGGCCTGACCGCCGCCTGCCACCGCCGGCGCCATGCCGCGAAGCGGTGGTGGCGGCGGCCGCCGCTCGCCTCCTCGGCCTGGCGGGTGGCGATCTCGCGCTCGAGCCAGTCGAGGAAGGCGTCCAGGGAATGGCTCCGCCGCCAGGCCGGAGCGCGCTCGCGGGCGAGGGGTGCGAGCGCCGGCAGGCCGGCGATGCAGCCGGCGACGGCCGCGGCGACGCTGGCGGGCTCGTCGCCCTCGTAGACCACCCCGGCCGCGGCGCCGGACTCCACCTGCTGGGAGAGCCAGGTGCCGCTCGGCACCACCACCGGCAGGCCGGCGAGGATCGCTTCGCTCAGGATGCCCGAGGCGCGCTGCCGGTAGGGGATGCGCGCGTAGGGTAAGAGCATGAGGTCAGCCGCGGCCAGCAGTGCCAGGTAGCCGGCGCGGTCGAGCTGGCCGCGGGCCGCCTCGACCCCGGGCTCCTCGGCCAGGCGGCAGAGCTCGGCCCAGGCTTCCGGCGTGAGCTGCTCGTTGAACAGCTGCACGAGGAAGACGGCGCTGGTGCGCTCGCGGCTCGCCCGCACGATCGCCGGCAGCCTGTCGAAGCCCTTTTCCGGCCGGGCGCCGCCGACGACGGCGATGCGCGGTGGCCGGCCGGCGGTGTCCGGGGCGGGGCGGGCCGGCGCCAGCCCAGGGTCGACCTCGGTCATCGGCGAGAGCAGCACCTGGGCGTCGAGCAGGGCGGCGAGCTCGTCGCGGAGCCCGGGGGTGTGGGTGGCGAAGAGGATGCGGCACCGGGCCTGCGGTCCGCGGGCGGCGAGCTCGGCGGCGAAGGTACGGAGCTCCGCGACCTGCCGCTCGCGTTCCGCCGGTCCCTGCCGGTTCCAGCGGTCCGAGGGGAAGAGGCAGAGGATCCAGGGGCGTTTGCCTGCCGGCAGCTCGGCGAGCCAGGTGGCAAGCGCCCGCGCCTCGCATTGGGTGGCCACGGTCATCAGCACCCGGTCGTCCCGGCGGACCACCGGGTCGACGTGCTCGTGGAGCAGGCGGACGAAGAGGGCGGTCCGCTCGTCGAAGGACAGGTCCAGGCGGAAGACCGGATCGCGCAGCACGGCTCGGCCGGCGGGCAGGGCGGCGCGGACGGCGGGGTCGGCGTCGGCGTTCATGAACAGGACCGGCTCCATGCCGCGGCGCAGGGCGGACTCCCAGCACCCCATGGCCTGGTGGAAGCGGTGCCCGCCCATGCCGGCCAGGCGATGCTGGATGGAGATCTGGCGCAGGCGAGAGAAGCGGGTAAAGGTGGCCACTGCCGGGGATGCTAGCAGGGCCGACCCGACTCGCCGCCTTGGGCTGGAGCGTGGTGCGGCGCGGTGCCAGGGAGCCGCGCGCGTCATATATAGAGAGAAGGGTACGTCGGCGCCGGGAGCGTCGGAGAGGCAGAAAGCTGGTGGCGCCTTTTGGGCGCAATAGTGCGGTAACTGAGCTTGTCATTCACGGTCAGTTGTCCATCGAATATCTGAATTAGTCGTAAAAGGTATCGATCTGACTTAGGTTGGGCACAATGGGCGTCAGCAACGCCGACGTGTCGCGTGCGCGAGAAGCGCTGAGCAGCCTCATCGATCTCTCCGAGCTGAGCCGGCGGGAGATCGAAAGGCGACTGTCCCGCCAGGGTTGTGGTCTGGACCTGAATCGACTCCTCAGTGGCAAGTTCGAGCTCAGGTTGCGTCAGATCCTGGACGTCATCCGCGTGCTCGACATCCATCCCTTGGAGTTCTTCCGGCTGGTCTTCAAGGAGCCGGAGAGGCGCAATCCCCTGCTGGAAAAGATGCAGACGCTCTTCGCCTCGGTGCGGCCTCCGGCCGTCGCGGGGCCCATGGGCGGGCGTCCTGCGGAAAAGGATCTCGAAGAGTTGCGTCACCGGGTGGACCAGCTGGCGCAGCTGGTGGAACAGCTCAGAGCCAGGTCCAGGTGAAGGCAAAGCCTGGCAACGCCAAGCCGTTCTTTCGAGCGATACCCCCGCAGGCTATATGCGCGTTTCTTATTTAACGCTATAATAGCTGTATCGTTAAGACGGAAGTTATCGATTCCCGGCGATCGAAAGGAGGATGGAATGAGGTTCCCGTTGAGTCTTGTCGCTATCGCCATCGCCGCGACCTCGGTGTTTGCTGCACGCACCGCGGCCGTCGGCCAGGCGCCGCCGGTGACCTGCAATTTTCAAGGCGTCGTCTGTAATTTCCTGCCCTCTGGGGCGCCTGACCCCGATTGTCCCAAGTTACCGACCAGTTATCCGATCGCCAACGGCGGCGTCACCAACGGTCCGGGCTACTACAACAATGGCACGCCATGTGGCTGGAACGTGAAGACCAAGAAGGCCTGTGGCGCCAATCTGGGCCTCGACACCTGCAACGCGGAGTCCACCGGCCCGGGCAATGGTTGGCCATGTGACCTCGATCCGGATTACCCTACCTGTCTGGGTGGTGGTGGCGGCAACCCGTGCGGCGGCTCCCCATCCGGAGATTGCTCCGACGGCGCCTCTCCGCCGGTCCTGGCCACGCCCGCGGCCGCGGCGGCAACTCGGCTCGACGGCATGGCGCTGCTGACACTGCCGCCCGGCGCCGAGAACACTTTGAAGGCGCTCGGCAGCCTCAGGTCCGTCCATGTCGTTGCCAATGCAGCGGTGACCATGCGCGACCCCACGACGGCTCAGGTACCGCGGGTGCAGTCGGCGGCCGAATACGAATATTGGGAAGCGGGCCGCGCTTACCGGATTCGCAACACTCTCGACCCGAAGGTCGGACTGGTGGACATTCCTGAGTGGGCCTTTGACGGACGCTTCCACCAGATGCTGCTGGGCTCGGCGGCAGCCAATTCAGCGCTGAGCGTGCACCGCGGCGACGAGCGGAGCACCACGGTCCCACTCGAGAATCCGCTCTTCCTGGCGCTCGCCTACCTGAGCCCCGAGGACGCCGACTCCTGCCCAGGGTGCGAGCTCCGCTTGGCGGACCTGGCGTATCTGGTCAGGCTGCGTGCCACCGTGGCGGAATCCTCCGGGCGCGGCAGCGCGATGGCGGCGACGAATGACGCGGCGCTGGTGGTGGCCGGTGGCCGGAGCTACGGCGAGGGTCATCCTGCCACCAGCCATCGCCTGACGCTGGACGCCAGCGGCCGGGTCGTTTCGATCAAGCAGGTCGATGCGGCTGGACAGTTGCTGCGTCAAATCGATCTGGCAGATTTTCGGCTCGCCGAGGGGCTGGGCGTGGAGCTACCGCGCACGGTGACACTCAGCAAGAGCAACGCCGGCGAAGGAGCGCCCTGGCTGGTCATCAAGTACGAGATCGGCACTCTCGAAATCAACACCCCTATTCCCGCTTCTACCTACAACCTGATGTCGCAGCCGCGGGTCCACAAGATCTGGGACTCGGATCTCGGCGCCTACGTCAAGCACGAACGAGTCCCTGGCGACGCCGTTTGCCCAAAGAGCGTCAGCCCGAAGTGACCGCGCTTCGGCCTCTGAGAGCGTGCATGTCGTGGCTGACTGTCGCGTGGCTGTTGGGCGCGCCCATCCAGCTCGTGGAGGCGGCCGATGGCAGGCGATCGGCGATGAACCCATCGTGGGTCGTGGTGCCAGGAAAGGCGGTGGGGCCGATCCAAATCGGAATGTCTCAGGAGGAAGTGCGGGCCGCGGTGGGTGAAGCGGAGCGGACGAGCCATGGCGGGTGGGAGTACTCGAGCGGCGGTTACGCGGTTCTGCTCGATCAGGATCGCCATACGGTGAACGCGATCGTTGGCGGCGATGTGGGATATCCGCACGGAGCGTTGGTCAAGGCATTCGTGGCCAGGACCCGCGAGGGGATTGGGATGGGCTCGACTCGGGTCGAGGTGGTCAAGGCCCTGGGCGTGCCGGATGCCGACCGGAAACCTCCAGGTGGCGAGGTGCTCTCCTATCCAGGGCTCGAGCTAGTGCTCGTCGACGGGGCCGTCGCGCATCTCACGGTGTGGCGGGTTTCCAAGCGGCGATAAGGAGTCCTTCGGCTAGCGTGGCACCCGCCGCACGGCGACGATCTGGGAGCGGCCCTGGGCGTCGGCGATGGCGAGCAGGAGGGTGGCCTGGCCGTCGCCGCCCAGGTCGACCAGGTTGGCCAGGCTGGCGGCCGGCGCCCCGGTGGAGCGGTCGGACGAGGCGTCGTCTCCGCCTTCCTCGTCGTCGTTGCCGTCGTTGCCCTCGTCTTCCCCTTTCGTCGGCGCCTTGGCGGCGCCTGACGGCGGCGGCGGCACCGGGAGGTTGAAGGACCAGGACGGGCGATCGGCAACGCGGTAGGCCCTGGGGACGCCGGGGTAGAGCAGCAGGCGATGGCTCTTGCGCTCCCGGACCAGCAGGTCGGGCACGCCATCGCCGTTGAAATCGGCGCCGTAGAACCAGTCGGCGGCTTCGACGTCCACCGTCGAATTGCGCGGCTGGGCCGCGAGACGGCCCGGTCCGGTGCTGGCATAGACCTGGAACCGGAGCTTCTTGCCGCCCATGCCCTCGGGGTGGATGAGCACCAGGTCCTGGCGGCCGGTGGCGCCGAGGTCGGCGAAATAGCTCCTGATACTGTGCCAGAGGTGGCAGTCGGTGCGGGCGGCGAGCACCGGCGGGGTGCCGCGGCGGCTGCGGTCGCGGTCCAGGACGAAGAGCTGCACGTCCCGCTTGACGAAGATGCCGAGGCGCGGGATGGAGGTCACCACCAGCACGGGCCGGCCATCCCAGACGGCATAGACGCTTTCGAGGTTCTGGGCGGCGGCGGGCAGCAGCGACCAGGCCTCCACCGGCGATTCGCCGGCGCCGGCGGCGAGCAGCACGGTCTTGAGCCGCAGCTCCCCTTGCGCCTCCGGACCGGCGGCAAAGCGCGCGCTGAACGCGGCGGGCTGTCCCGGCGGGGGTGGGGCGGGCGGCGTCGGCGCCGCCAGCAGGTGGACGGGAGGGCTGGTGAGCTCGATCCCCCACGGCTTGCCGGCGGCGGCGACCGGCAGCGGAAAGCTGGCGAGCAGGCGCAGCTCGCGCGGGGCCGGCGAGGCGGGCTCGCCGGCCAGGAGGTCGAGCGCGCCGGCGCGGGCGGCGGGCAGCCAGGGCAGCCGCGGCCGCGGCTCCCCGTCGAGCTTGCCGTGCAGCGAGCGCAGGTCGAGGCCCGGCGCCGCGAGCAGCTTGCGGCAGCCGGCGGCGGCGCCGCCCCAGGGCGGGTCGAGCGCGTACAGGACGCCGGGCTCGCCAAGGATCAGCGCATCGCCGCGATCGCCGGCGCCGGTCAGCGCGGTCACCGCGGCCAGGGCGTCGAGCTTCTCCGGCAGGCCGGTCGCCAACCGTTCGAGGGCGACGCCACCCGGCACGAAGAAGAACAGCGACCGCGGCAGGCCAGGGGCGAGATCGTCGGCCGCTTCGTCGCGCGGCCGGACCGCCGGCGCCCGCGAGCGCCCGCCGTCCTCCACCACCAGCATCGCCAGGCCATAACGGCCGTCCGCGTCGCGCGCCACCGCCGACGCCAGCAGCCGGCCGGGCAGGCGGGCGACGGTGGTCTCGATCCCCCCCGAGCGGAAGGTCTCGACCGCCGGCGCCGGCGCCGCCGTCTGGCGGGTCGCGGGCGGCGCGGCCAGCAGCGAGGCGGCGGCGAGCGGCAGCAGAGCGGCGGCGGCGAGCGCCCGGGAGGCTGGCCGCCACCGCACGCGCCGCGTCATTTGTGACCGCCGCTCAGATAGAGGTCCAGCCGTACCGGCGCGGCGAGCTCGGGTTCGGCCGGCGATCGCGGCGCGATCACCATCAGGTCGGCCCGCCCGTCGCCGTCGAGGTCGCGCACCTGCACCAGGGCGATGTCCTTCGGCTCCTCGCGCAGCTCGAAGGTGAGGTCCGGGCGGGTGGGGAAGGAGCAGTCCGCTCTGCCCAGGTGCACGCTCACCTCCTTGCCGCGGCCCAGCTGGACGAAATCGGCGCGCCCGTCGCCGTCGAAATCGCCGGCGAAGAGCGCGAGCTGGCTCATCTTGAGGTCGTTCAAGTTGAAGCGGTAGTGGCCGGACAGGTCGAGGCCGGTCACGGCGCGGAAGGCGCCGTTCTTTTCCTGGCACCAGACGTGGAAGTCCACGGTGAGGGTGAGGCTCTTGGTGACCAGCACCCGCATGGCCTTCCAGACGCTCA
>DATGHG010000346.1:0-3716 GCA_035308185.1 Thermoanaerobaculia bacterium
CGACCCGTTCGCGCAGCTCGATCGGCACGGTATGGAAATCGATGCCCAGGAGCAGCAGACTGGGGCAGGGAGCGCCGTCGCTGGCGCCGTCGGGAAGGCCGGCGCCGGGGGCGGTGGCAGCTGCCGCGACCTGGGCAGCCGCGGCCTGGGCGGCGGCGCCTGGCGCGGCGTGGGCGGCGGCGCCTGCCGGCAGGCTGCCGGCGCCCGCGCGATCGCGAACCCGGTCGGCGGGGCCGTTCGGGCCGTTCGGGCCGTGCTGGCCGGCGGGATCGGCCGCGGGTCGGGTGCCGGTGGGATCGGCCGGAGGGCGCGTGCCGGCGGGGTCGGGAGCGTCGGCCATGGGCGGCTGGGCTACAGGAAGGCGTGGAAGCCGCTGAAGAACAGGTTCACGGCCACCAGCGAGAACAGGATCGTGGCGAGGCCGGCCAGGCTGGCCAGGGCGGTCTGCCGCCCCTGCCAGCGCCGCAGCCGGCGCAGCAGCAGCGCCAAGCCGTAGATCGCCCAGGTGATCAGGGTGGCGAGGATCTTGGGGTCGTGCAGCCAGTCGCTCGGGTAGAGGCGCTGCGCCCAGAAGGCGCCGGTCACCACCGCGCCGGTGAGCGCCAGGAAGCCCGCCGTCAGGGCGACCAGCATCATGCGCTCGAGCACCGCCAGCGGCGGCAGCTTGCCGTAAAAGGTCGAGAAGCGCCCCGCCTTGAGGTCGCGGTACAGCTGCAGGAACAGGAAAGCATAGGCGGCGGCGACCGCGAACGCCGCGTAGCCGAGCAGCGCCAGCGAGACGTGGACGGCGAAGATCGGGTCGTGGAAGATCGCCCGGTCCGGCGTTTCCGGGCGTGCCAGCACCGAGGCCAGCAGCTGGAAGAAGAAGACCAGCGCCACCAGCCAGAAGCCGGTGCTCCGTTCGCGGCCGTGCCACTCGACGTAGGCGTAGACCACCGCCACCGCGAAGGCGACCAGCGACAGCGCCTGCGACTCGGTGGCGGCCGGGAACTCCCCCCAGTGAGCGGCCAGTCCCACCAGGTAGGCAAGATGCAGCAGGATCACCGCCCGCAGCGCCGGCGTCGCGGCGCGCTGCGCCCGCGGCTCGGCGGCGAAGAAGACGAAACCGTAGTCCGCTGCCACCAGCAGGTAGGCCAGCGGCAGGACGATGTTGGCGGAGCGGAGGAGGATCTGCAAGGGCCGGCCTTCCCGGGCGCAAACGGAGCGGTTGCGCCAGGATGCTAGCACCTTCTTGCCGGGCGTCCCACCATCTGCTACTGTCACGCCCCGGCTGCGCGCAGGAGCTCTGGTTCCCTCCTTTGGATCGTCCCCCTTCCGCCGCTGTCCCAGAGAGCGAAGAGAGCAACATGGCCAACGTCGTCATCGTGGGGATGCAGTGGGGAGACGAGGGCAAGGGGAAGATCGTCGATCTCCTCTGCCCGGCGTTCGACGGCGTGGTGCGCTACCAGGGCGGCCACAACGCCGGCCACACGGTCAAGTTCCGCGACCACCACTTCTCGCTGCGGCTGATCCCGTCCGGCATCCTGCATGCCGAGATGGTCTGCGTCATGGGCAACGGCATGGTGATCGCGCCCGACGCCTTCCTCGAAGAGGTCGACCAGCTGGCGGCCTCCGGCGTGCGGTTCGACGGCCGGCTGTTCGTCTCCAACCGCGCCCACGTGCTGTTGCCGCTGCACGCCGCGCTCGACCGGGCGCGCGAGGAGTCGCGCGGCAGCAACCGCATCGGCACCACCTCGCGCGGCATCGGCCCGGCCTACGCCAGCAAGGCGTCGCGCTACGGCCTGCGCACCTGCGACCTGACCGCGCCGGACCTCGCGGACCGTCTCGAGAACCTGCGGCATCGCGCCGAGGTGGAGCTCGCCGGCCTCGGCGCCCCGACTCTGGCGGCGCTGGGCGCCGACGTCAGCGTCGAGCAGTGCCGCGGCTGGGCGGAGCGGCTCGAGCCTTACCTGCGCGACACCGAGCAGCTGCTCAATAGCTGGATAGCCGGCGGCCGGTCGCTGCTCTTCGAGGGCGCCCAGGGGACCCTGCTCGACCTCGACCACGGCACCTACCCGTACGTCACCAGCTCCAATTCCACCGCCGGCGGCGCCTGCACCGGCACCGGCGTGCCGCCCACCCGTATCGACGGGGCGATCGGCGTGCTCAAGGCCTACACCACCCGCGTCGGCGGCGGCCCCTTCCCCTGCGAGCTGACCGACGCCCGCGGCGACTTCCTGCGCCAGCGCGGCAACGAGTTCGGCACCGTCACCGGCCGGCCGCGGCGCTGCGGCTGGCTGGACACGGTCGTCGCCCGCTATGCCCGGCTGCTCAACGGCATCGACACGGTCGCGCTGACCAAGCTCGACGTGCTCGACGACTTCGACGAGATCCCGGTCTGCGTCGCCTACCGCCGCGACGGCAAGGAGCTGCGCGACCTGCCGCCGGATCGCCACTCGCTCGAGACCGCCGAGCCGGTCCTGCGCACCTTCAAGGGCTGGAAGCAATCCACCGCCGGCATCCTCGCCGAGGCCGACCTGCCGGCCGCCGCCCGCGGCTACATCGACTTCATCGCGCAGGAGCTGGACGCTCCCATCACTCTGGTGTCCACCGGTCCGCGCCGCGAAGAGACCCTGCTGCGCGACCACCCGACCCTGCATCGCCTCACCTCCGGCCAGCTGGGCAAGGTGCTCGAGCAGCGGTAGGCTGCGTCCTTATACTTGGGACCGGCGCCGAGCTCCCAGCTCTGGTGTCGCGGCAAGGAGGATCTCGGGTGGCGGGACGCTATGACTTCCTGGTCGAGACCTACGGCACCGAGCGGATCAAGACGCTGAGCGTCTGGTCGCAGTTCGCCGATTCCGAGCTCTCCTTCCGGCCCGAGCCGCGCGCCCGGACGCCGCGCGAGCACATGGTCCACCAGTGCGCCGGCGAAGACTTCTGGATGCGCACCATGCTGGGGATCGATCTCGGCGAGCCGCCGTTGCCGCCCGAAGGCGAGACCCGACTCGGCTTCCTGCGCCGGTACGCCGGCGCCTCCGAGCAGCGGCTCCGGCAGCTCGCCGGCAAGCCCGACGACTGGTTCGAGGCGGCGACCCGCTTCTTCGACGTCGACCGCTCGCGCGCCTGGGTGCTGGTGCGCCGCATCGCCCACACCGCCCATCATCGCGGCCAGCTCACCGCCTACCTCCGCCTGCTGGGCCACGACCTGTATTCGACCTACGGCCCCACCGCCGACACCGGCGGCCTGTTCCAGAACCAGGCGGCGGTGATCTACCGCTATCCGACCGTCGAGCGGCTGCTGGCCGGGGACGGCGCGCCGCCGCCCCTCCCCGGTCCCGGCGCCAAGAGCCCGACCGAGAGGCCCGACCCGGTATGACGCCGGCGCCGCTCAAGCCGGCCGTGCCGCTCGCCGCGCTGGAGGCGCTGGACATCCGCGTCGGCACCATCCAGGCGGTCGAGGAGGTGCCGCGGTCGGCGAAGCTGATGCGCCTGCGGGTGAGCTTCGGCGACCACACCCGGACGATCCTCGCCGCGATCAAGCAGGAGCGGGCCGACCCGAGCGAGCTGCAGGGCCGCCAGGCGCTGTTCGTGGTCAACCTGGAACCGCGGATGATGATGGGCGAGATGTCGGAAGGCATGCTCTTCGACCTCGGCTTCGCCGACGGCATCAACCCGGCCCTGGCTATCCCCGAGCGGGCCCTGCCCGACGGCACCCGCGCCGGCTAGCCGCCGTTGGC
>DATGHG010000347.1:0-9803 GCA_035308185.1 Thermoanaerobaculia bacterium
TCACGGTACCAGCCGCCTTCCGGGTGCGGGATCAGCTCGAGGGCCGCGATGACCTCTTCGACGTCGATGGTGTCCATGACGGCATTATCCGTGGCCGGTTCGAATCGCGCGAAGGAGAGCCGGCGGCCAGGTTCCCGCGGATCTGCCGCGGCCAGGCCAATTCCCGGGCCGCCATGGGACTCGAGCTCAAAACCCTGCTGCTGACCGTGAGCGCACAGACCACCGCTGGCGCTCCCGCGGCCATGCTACCGCCGGCCCCGCCGCCGCTGCGGGCGGCACGCCCGGGGCGCAGGCCACTACCGCGACCGGGTGCCGGGCTGCCGGCCGACCTTGGGTGGAAGCCGACGGCGACGAGGGCTTGCCGCTACCAGCGGTCGCGTCCGCTGTCGCGGTTGCTGCTCTTGCCACCGCCGCCGCCACCCCAGCCGCCGCCACCACCGGCGCCACGGCCGGCGCCGCCACCGCCGCCTTCCCGCGGCCGAGCCTCGTTGACGTTGAGCTTGCGCCCCATCAGCTCCCGGCCATTCAGACCGTTGATCGCCGCCTCGGCCTCGGTCCGCTCGGGCATCTCGAGAAAGCCGAAGCCCTTGGATGAACCAGTCACCTTGTCTTTGATAATGGTGCACGACGAGACCTGCCCATAGGCCTCGAAGGCTTCTTTGAGCTGATCCTCGGTCATCCGGTAGGGCAGGTTACCGACGTACAGATTCATCACGCTCCTCCTTGGAATACGTCCGACAAGCGCCAGAGCTCACGAGGACGTCCCCCCCGACTCGAGGGCGGAAGGAGGTTGCCGAGGCTCGGCCGCCGTCCTCGCACGGTATCAAATCCGGTTCCTGCACCACACCGTCGCCGGGTGGTCGCGGTTCCGGATTGTAATTTCCGCCTGCGCGGCGGGACAGTCTTCCATGGGTTGGCAAGGGCACGGTCGCTTTTTGGTCGTCAACGGTGATGGGGACCAGTCTAAGCACTTTTCGTGCCGAGGCGGCGGCCGACGGGCGGGAGAGCGCCGGCGCGCCCGCGTGCCCGCAAGCCGGCGACGGTTCGCGGCCTTGATCTCTCGCGGTCATCTCACTAGGATCGCTGGGGATCGATCGCCGCTCCCCCCCTGCCGAAGCAGGAACGATCACCAGAAAGAGGCATTCGATGGTTGGTCACAGGTCCTCGGGTAGTGCCGTGCTGCGCGTGTTGCTCGCGCTGGCGGTCCTCGCGGTCGCAGCGCTGCTGGCGGCGACGTTCTGGCCGGCGCGCCCGCCCCACATCGAGATCCGCCCGGCGCTGCCCGGGATCGGCAAGAGCACGCCGGTGCAGGTCACGCTCGACGATACCGGCCAGGTCGAGAAGGTAACCGTCGAGGTGGTGCAGGCGATGGACGTCAAACCGGTCGCCGAGCAGAGCTTCACGACCCACCCCCGGTGGGCGTTCTGGCGGCGGGCGGCGCCGGCACGGCTACAACTCGCGGTGGGGCGCGACACCGTGCCCGGCCTGCGCGGCGGCAAGGCGACGATCCGGGTCACGGCGCAGCGCGCCGGCTCGCTTCTGCGGCGGCCCGACCCGGCGGTGGCGGCGATCGAGCTGCCGGTGCGCCTGGCGCCGCCGTCGCTCACCGTGCTCTCGGGTTTCCACTACGTGGCGCAGGGCGGCTGCGAGGCGGTGGTCTACCGGGTCGGGGACGGGGCGGTGCGAGATGGCGTGCAGTCGGGCCGCTGGTGGTTCCCTGGCTACCCGCTGCCCGGCGGCAGCGATCCGCGGACGCGCTTCGCGCTGTTCGCCGTGCCGTACGACACGACCGACGCCTCCCAGGTGCGGCTGACGGCGGTCGACGAGGTGGGCAACCAGGCCCAGGCCGCTTTCGTCGACAAGTTCTTCCCCAAGCCCCTCAAGCACGACGTGATCCAGCTCACCGACTCGTTCCTGGAGCGCGCGGTGCACGAGATCATGGCCGAGACGCCCGAGCTGCAGGACCGCGGCAGCCTGCTGGCGAACTACCTGCAGATCAACGGCGATCTGCGCCGCCGCGAGGGCAAGACGCTGGAAGACCTGGCGGGCCGGTCGGCGGACCACTTCCTGTGGAAAGAGCCCTTCCTGCCGATGCCCAACGCCAAGATCACCGCCGCCTTCGCGCAGCGGCGCGATTACCGCTACAACGGCAAGCACGTGGACGAGCAGGATCACCTCGGCTTCGACATGGCCAGCGTCGAGCACGACGCCGTGCCGGCCTCGAACAGCGGCGTCGTGGTGCTCGCCCGCTACTTCGGCATCTATGGCAACGCGGTGGTGATCGACCATGGCTACGGCCTGATGAGCCTGTACGGCCACCTCTCCTCGCTGGGGGTGCGGGAGGGCCAGCAGGTGCAGCGCGGCCAGGAGCTGGGCCGCTCGGGCCAGACCGGCCTGGCCGGCGGCGATCACCTCCACTTCACCACCCTGCTGCGTGGCCTGCCGGTCAGTCCGGTCGAATGGTGGGATCCGCACTGGATCCAGGACCGGCTGGCGCGCAAGCTGGGGTCCGCCGCCGGTCTGGCCGGCGGCGGTGCCGCCTCACCCGCCTCCGCGTCCGCGCCAGCCGTCTCGCCGGCGGCAGCGCGGGCCGCGCGGCGCCGCAAGCCGCCGCATCGGCGTTAGACCGGGCCGGCGGCCCGGTCCGACTCTGCCTGGTACAGGGCGCTACCGGCGCCGGCGGTGCTTGGATGCCGCCGCGGTACCGGAGGTAGCCGCGTTGGCGGCGGAGCGGGCGGTGTTGGCGGGGTTGGCGGCGGCATCACGGCGGGCCCGCAGCAGCTGCTGGAGGTTTTCGCGCACCCAGCAGTCGGCTCTCTCGAAGTGGCGGAACTGGCGCTCCCGGCGGCGAAACTCGGGAGTGTGGAAATAGCGCCGCCCGTTGCGCGTGACCGGCGGCAGGTCGGCGTGCAGCAGCTCGTGGTAGACCACCGACTCGACGACGTAGCGCGGCACGGTGGGGCGGTCGAGCACGCGGTGAATGCGGATCAGCCGGTCCTCGTAGGAATAGCTGCCCAGCTGCAGGCTGGCGGTGCGGGTGCGGCGGCAGTTGCTGGCGGGGTGGGCATTTTCGCCGGCCGCCTTGCCCCAGGTGATACGGACCTTGAGGCGGCCCTCGAAATGGCGCTGATTGAGCTCGGCGGCGACCTCGCGCAGGTCGAGCACCACCCCGGCCGGGCAAAGCGACTGGCGTCGCGCCTTGCCGGCGACCGCCGCCGCGGTGCCCGGGAGCCGTGGGTGGCCGAGATTGGCGGGGTCGGGGCGGTGGTGATGGAAGTGCTCGCGGATGGCGATCAGCGCCCGCCGGGCGGTGGCGCTGCCCTTGGTGCTGGCGAGGAAGGCGGCGACCGCCCGCAGCACCGGATCGGGCGCCAAGGCGAACGAGCGATGGATGCGCAGGTGGATCGGAGCCGGTGCCGGTGGTGCCGGCCTCGCCGGTTTCGCGGTGGGAAGGGCCGCGCGGACCGAGAGGATGGTGCGCCGGTTATCGGTCAGCGACAGGGAGCGCAGCCGCCCGCGGGTGAACCGGCTGAGCCGCCGGAAGAGCTCGGCGAAGCCGGCCGCGGCCCCCTGCCGGCCGGAGGGCGGTCCCGCGGCGCTCAGCCGCGGGAAGTTGCGCTCGGGTTGCCGTGCCTGGGGGCGGAGAGGCGGCAGGGGGGCTCGGTCCGGCCGCGAGGTTCGCCCGCCGCCGAACAGCTCGAGCTGCAACGGTCCGGGCTGGCGGTGCCGGGGCGCCTGGAGGGGGCGGCGCACCGGCGGCCGGCGTGAGGTGGCGGCCGGCGAAGTCATGCTCTTTCCAGGCAAATCCACCTCCGTCCGAGTCACCCCTGGGTCGCCTGCGAGCCCGGCGCGCCGGCGATCCGCACGCGCCGCCGCAGCCTCTCGATCCCGCCGACGGCTGAACTCTAACACAAGCGCGGCGGGCCTTTTCTCGCCAACCGGGGGGTGGCTTGCCGGTCCGGGGCGGTCGCGGCCGGAGTGCCACAGGCATAGCTTATCTATGCTTTAGATGGCGGTCATGCCGCCGGCCGGGGTCTGGCCGGGTTTCAGAGCAGCCAGCGTTCGCCGATCGCCAGCAGGCGGACCGGGGCGGGGTCGCCGCCGGCGGCGGCGATGGCGGCGGCGAGGTCCTGGGGCGGCAGGTCGATCGGCTCGTCGGTGAGGTCGAAGGTCCCCCAATGCATCGGCACCAGCCAGCGCGCGCCCAGGTCGCCAAAGGCGCGCCAGGCCTCGGCTGGGTTCATGTGGGGATAGGCCATGAACCACCGCGGCTCGTAGGCGCCGATCGGCAGGAAGGCGACGTCGATCGGCGCGAAGCGGCGGCCGACCTCGGAAAAGCCCGCGAAATACCCGCTGTCGCCCGCGAAATAGTAGCGGCGGCGACCCGAATCGAGCAGCCACGAGCACCAGAGCGTGGAGTTGCGGGGGCTGCCGAAGCGGTTCGACCAGTGCTGCGCCGGCAGGCAGGTCAGGGTCCAGCGGCCGCGCCGGACCGACTGCCACCAGTCGAGCTCGGTCACCGCCGGCAGCTCTCCCGCCGCTCGGCGCCGGCGCCGGCGCAGCGCCCTGCCGAGGCCCAGGGGCACGTACCAGTCGAGACCCGGCGGCAGCTGCCCCACGGTCCAGGCGTCCAGGTGGTCGTAGTGGTTGTGCGACAGCACCGCGAAGCCCTGCCCGGGCACCGCGGCCAGCGGCACGCCCGGCGGCTGGTGGCGCCGCGGCAGCAGCGCCCGCGGCCCCCAGTGCGGGTCGGTGAGGAAGACCTCGCCGCCGTCCTGGACGGCGAAAGTGGAATGGCCGACCCAGGTGAGCGAGTCCGCGGCGCCGGCGTCGGACAGGTAGGCGCCGTCGTTGGCCACCGCCGGCACCCGCGCCGGCGAGCGCTTGTCGTAGGGGTTGCGCGCAAACTTCCAGCGCAGCAGGTCCAGGCGCCGCATCGACGGCCGGCGCCAGGGATTGAAGAAGCGCCCCTGCTCCTGGTGGGGTGCATGGAGCGGCGCGCTGGCTGGCAGGCCGGGCGCGGGGGCGCCGGAAGTGGATTCGGTCATGGCCCATGGCGTCCCTGCCCGCATCGCGCCGCCCCCTGCTCGGCACGGCGGCGGCCTCGGGCTCGCCGGCAGCCGCTCTATCATGAGCGCCCGCTGCTTGCCAAGCCGGCGTGCAGGGAGGTGGCCTGGCGGCAGGAAGGGCTAGCGGGGGCCGAGGACGGCCGGATCCCAGCGAAAGAGGCGATCGCGGATGGGGGCCGGTGCCTCCGCATGGCCCCAGGCGACCATCCTCCCCAGCTTCTCGGGCAGGAAGTCGAGGTGCCGGACCTCGGGATCGCCCCAGGCGTGGATCGGCGGCAGCCAGCTGGCCGCGCCGAGCTCCGCGAAGATACCGGCCGCCGCCGCGGCGGCCGACAGCTCGCCGGCGTCGACCCGGTCGATCAGCGATTCACCACGGTCGAAGAGCTGCTGGACGAGGTCGCCGCCCGCGGCGAGGCTGCCCGGCAGGGGGTCGTCGTCGAGGCTGGCGAGCAGTGCCGGATCGTGCCCGCCGAGGTACTCGCAGCAGCGACTGAACAGCCGCAGGTCGCCGAAGATCTTGTTCAGCAGCCAGATGCGCACCCAGCCGTTCCATAGCTCGTAGTGGCGGAAGGCACGGTACGAGTTGTGGACCATGCGGTCGTTGGCGGTGAGCAGGGCCGCCTGCAGCGCCTCCGCGCGGGCGAAGCGGGCGGGCAGGAAGTCGTCGTCCGCGAGCGCCTCGAGCAGCGGCCCGGCGAGCGCGTGGATGATCTCGAACGAGCTGATCAGGCCGCGCGAGTAGAGGGCGTCGACGAAGCCGTGGGCATGGGCGAGCAGGAAGAAGCGCTCGCCGGCGCCGCGGTGCGCCGAGTACTGGAGGCGTCCGGTCGCCGTCCACCCGCGCACCGCCTCGGCGCCGCGCAGCTGGGCGGCGATCGACGGAAAGCGCTCGACGACCTGCCAGAACTCCCGCTCGGGAGGGAGATCGGAGGCCGGGTGGACGGCCAGATCGAGGGTCAGCCCGACGCTGCACAGCTCGTTGCCCGCCTCGGGATGGTTGTTGAAGGGGATGACCCAGAACCAGCCGCCCGGGAAGACATGGTGGAGCGTGCCGTCCGACCAGCGCGCCGACAGGCCCGGCGACTCGCCCGCGGCAAGGGTATCGTCGTAGAGCGGGACGTGGCGCAGGTGAGTGAAGATGGTGCGCGAGCGGGTGCGCAGCGGCGTGGGGTCGTCGCGCAGCCCGAGCTTGTCGGCCACCGGCGAGCGGTAGCCCGAGCCGTCGACGAGATAGCGCGCCCTGATCTCCTCCCCCTCGGCGGTGCGGAGACGGACCCCGTCCCGGCCGAGGTCGAGGTCCCGCACGTCCAGCCGCTCGCGATAGTCGGCGCCGTAGGCCCGGGCGACGCGCAGCATGTAGAGGTCCACCTCCTGGCGGAAGAGATGGCTCTCGACGGTGAGCGGCGTGGCTGGCGGCACCAGCAGGTGCCCCTTGGCCGGATTCTGGCGCATCCCCTCCTGGTGATAGAGGAAGCCGATGGTCCGCTTGAGGCCGCAGGTGGGCGTCACGTGCTGGCGGATGGAATCGAGCCGGCTCAGGTGCTGGATCTCGGGCACCGCGAAGCGCTCGCCCAGGATCCATAGCCACATGGTGCTCTGGGGCAGCAGGGACTCGCCGATGGCGAAGCGCGGGTGGCTCCCCTTCTCGAGCAGCACCACCCGGCGGCCGTGGCGGGCGAGAATGGCCGCGAGTATGGTGCCGGCCAGCCCCGAACCGAGGATGGCGACGTCGTAGGGTCGAGCTTCGGCTTGGCCCATCGAATCCTCCCCAGCTGCCCGCCAGGCAGCGGCCGGCGCAGGCCGCCCCGTCCGCCAGGACAGACTATATAGATATGCTAGTATGCCTTGAAGCGAATTTTCTTTATATAGGCTCTGCCGGTATTTGGCAAGCGCGGAAGGAGGTCGTCGAGCCGATGCGCAAGTTGTGCCTGTCGCTCTCCGGGGTGGCCGTCCTGGTGGGTGCCTGGGAGATCGGGGTGCGGCTCGCCGCGCACAGCCTGCTGCCGGGACCGTGGGCGGTGGCGCGCGCCATCTTCGAGCTGGCGGCAACCGGGCTGCTGTTCAAGCACCTGGTGGCGTCGCTGTTCCGCGTCACCTGGGGCTATCTCCTGGCCGTGCTGCTGGCGGTGCCGGCGGGGATCGTCCTCGGCTCGACCCGGCGGCCGGAACAGGCCGTCGGCCCCCTGCTCGAGTTGCTGCGGCCGATCTCGCCGCTGGCCTGGATCCCGATCGCCATCCTCTGGTTCGGGGTCGGCGACCAGGCGGCGGTCGCCATCATCTTCGTCGCCGCCTTCCTGCCGCTGACGCTGTCGGTGAGCAACGCGGTGCGCCGGATCCCCCAGGTCCACCTGCAGGCCGCCGGCAACTTCGGCCTCGCCGGCGCGGCGACCCTGCGCAAGGTGACCCTGCCGGCGATCGCCCCCCAGCTCATCGTCGGCCTGCGGCTGACGCTGGGCATCGCCTGGCTGGTGGTGGTGGCGGCGGAGATGATCGCCGTCGACTCGGGCCTCGGGTTCCTGATCATCGACGCCCGCAACGCCGGCAACCGCTACGACCTGGTGGTGGCGGGCATGGTGCTGATCGGCGCGGTCGGCCTGGGCCTGGATACGGTGGTGCGCAGGCTCGAGCGGCTACCGTCGCTGCGCTGGGGCTACACCAGCGCCAAGGGCGCGGGATCATGATCCAGAGCCGCGGCGCCGGCCATCCCCTCGCGGCGTCGCCGCGACCGGCGCCGAGCAAGCTACAGGTCAAGCGGCTCTGCGTCACCTTCGCCAAGCAGGGTCGCCGCACCGAGGTGCTGCGGGACATCGACCTGTCGGTCGCCGCCGGCGAGCTGGTCTGCCTGCTCGGCCCCTCCGGCTGCGGCAAGACGACGCTGCTGCAGGTGATGGGCGGCTTTCTAGCTCCCACCAGCGGCAGCGTGCTCATCGACGAGGAACCGGTGGCCGGCCCCGACCCGCGGCGCATCTTCGTCTTCCAGGAGCGAGGCCTGTTTCCCTGGCTGACCACCGAGGAGAACATCGGCTTCGGCATCGACCGGCTGAGACGCGCCGAACGCCAGGAGCGCATCGAGCACTACGTGGCGCTGGTCGGGCTGAGGGGCTTCGAGCGCGCGTTCCCGCACGAGCTGTCGGGCGGCATGAAGCAGCGGGTCGAGGTGGCGCGCGCGCTGGCCATGAACCCCGACGTGCTCTTTCTCGACGAGCCCTTCGGCGCGCTCGACGCGATCACCCGCCTGACCCTGCGCCGCGAGCTGCTGCGCATCTGGGAGGCGGAACGCAAGACCATCCTCTTCGTCACCCACGACATCGAGGAGTCGGTGCAGCTCGCCGACCGCATCGTCGTGCTGTCGCAGCGTCCCGCGGTGGTGCGCCGGGTGGTGGACGTCGAGATCCCACACCCCCGCGATCTTTCGGCCCGCCGCTATCTCGAGCTGCGCGACAGCATCGCCGCCGAGATCGGGCTGGCGTACCGCGTCTGATGAGCGCTGGCGACCGCACCGCGTCCGTGGTCTGGCCGGTTGCCGCCGCCGGCGTGGTGCTCGCCGGCTGGCATGGCGCGGTGGCGATGACTCACACGGCGACCTTCCCGGCGCCACTCGCCGTGGCGCGCGGCTTCGCCGAGCTTGCCCGGCGGGGTGTGCTGGCGCCCTACACCGCGGACTCGCTGCTGCGCGTCGGCAGCGGCTTCCTGCTGGCGCTGGTGATCGGCATCCCGCTCGGCCTGGCCATGGGCTGGTACGCCGCCGTGGCCCAGGCGCTGAACCCGGTGGTGCAGCTGCTGCGGCCGATCAGCCCGCTCGCCTGGATCCCGGTGAGCATCGTGCTGTTCGGGGTCGGCAACCTCGCGGCCGTCTTCCTCATCTTCCTCGCCGCCCTGTTCCCGATCGTCGTCGCCACCGCCAACGGGGTGCAGGCCGTGCCGCCGCTGCTGCTGCTCGCCGGCCGCAACTTCGGGCTGTCGCCGGCGGCGCTGTTCCGCCGGGTGCTGTTCCCCGCCGCCCTGCCGCAGATGCTGGTCGGCATCCGCATCGCGCTGGGCATCTCCTGGCTGGTCGTGGTCGCGGCCGAGATGATCGCGATCGACTCCGGCCTCGGCTACCTGGTCATCGACGCGCGCAATGCCGGCAAGCGCTACGACCTGGTGCTCGCCGCGATCCTGCTGATCGGCGCCATCGGCCTGACGCTCGACCTGCTGGCGCGGCGGATCGAGAAGCTGCCGCGGGTGCGCTGGGGATTCCGCACCGAGTGACGGACGACCGGCAGCCGTCCATGGCAGGAGAGAGACGATGATCCTACGGCGCACGGCAGGGCTGGTGCTGGCGTGGACGGTCCTGGTCACCGGCCTCCACCTCTGGCTCAACGTCGACTGGTCGGTGCTGCTCAACGACCGGCTGCCGGCGGCACGGCGCAAGTTCAACGTTGCCTACATCCCGGTCACCTGCCATCTGACCTGCCCGGTGACCGACTACGTCTCCCGCCTGTCGCGGCAAGGTAACATCTTCATCCCGAAGAAGTTCCAGGGGTTCCCCGAGCTCAAGGACGCGCTGATCGCGAACCGGATGCAGGCGGGGTTCATCGTCGCGCCGATGGCCATCGCCCTGCGGTCGCAGGGGGTGCCGATCAAGATCGTCTACCTGGGGCATCGCTATGGCAGCGCGGTGGTGGTGCGCAAGGACGGGCCGGTCCATACCGTGCGCGATCTGGCAGGCAAGACGATCGCCATCCCCAGCCG
>DATGHG010000348.1:0-7766 GCA_035308185.1 Thermoanaerobaculia bacterium
AGCGCTGCCACCTCGGCTGCCGCCTACCGCTTGTCGCCGCAGCAGCGCGATGCCCTGCACTGGCTGGCGGGGGCGGCGGGCACCGCGGGGGCGGCGGCGGACACCGGCACGGGCGACGCCGCGGTCAGCCCGCGGGCCGCGGTGCTGATCGCCGGCGAGCTCGACTCCGGCCGGCTGACGTCGTCGATCCGGCGCGTCCTGGCGCGCCACGAGATCTTCCGCACCTCGTTCCGCCGCGCTCCGGGGCTCGCCACGGTCGTGCAGTTCGTGGCCGAGGACCTGCACTCCGAGGCCGGCCGGTTGCTGGCCGGCGGGGAGCTGGCCGAGGCTCCCGCCGACTGGCTGCCGTGGCTCGCCGGGCTCCCCGGCCGCGCTTTCCGGGAGGACCTCGGGGAGTGCTTCCGGACCGAGGTCTTCGCGCTGCCCGGCGATCGCCGGGTGGTGGTGTTCACGGCTTCGCCGCTGTGCGCCGATCTCTGGACCGTGGGCGAGCTGTCCCGCCTCATCGCCGAGGAGTACCTTGGCGCCGGCGCCCCCGCCTCCGGCCATTCCGGTAACTCCGGCAACTCCGGCAACTCCGGCAATCGTGGAGATACCGCGCCGGACCTGCAATACGCCGACTACGCGGACTGGCGCAACGAGCTGCTGGAGAGCCCTGCCGATCCGGCGGCGCGACGGCTGTGCGAGTTCTGGGCGCGCCAGCCATCGGCGCGCGAACCGGCTCCCGTCCTGCCGCTCGACCGCGCCGCCAGCGCCGCCAGCACCGCCGGTTCGCCGGCAGGGGCCTGTCTCGGCGTCCCGCTCGCGGCGGGAGCCGCGGAGAGCCTGGCCGCGGCGGCCGGCGGCGGCGCCGACGCCGAAGCGGCGCTGCTGGCCGGCTGGCAAGCCTTCCTGGCCCGCTACTCGGGGCTGCGGGAGGTCGAGATCGACTGCCTCTCCACCGGCCGGCATCGCCCCGAGATCGAGCGCCTGCTCGGCAACGTCGCACTCTGGCTGCCCTGCCGCGCCCGCCTCGACGCCGCGCGGCCGCTGGTCCGCCTCGTCCAGGCGGCGGCGGCCGGCCTCGCCGAACGGCGGCGGCACGAGGATGGCTACCCGGCGGCGGGCCGCCCGGAGCCGGCGGCGCCGCCGATCCGCTTCGAGCTCCACCGCGGCTGGCCGCCGCGGGCGGAACGGGGCGTCGGGATCTCGCTGCTGGCGCTGGCTGGCGGCGCCGGGCCGTACAGCCTGAAGCTCTCCTGCTTCGAGGGCGAGCACGGCAGGCAGCTGTGGCTCTTCTGCGCCCCCGGCCGGATGGGCGCCGCCGAGACCGCGACGCTGCGCGACGCGCTGGCCGCCTTCCTGGCCGCCGCGGCAGATGCGCCCGCCCTGGCGGTGGACCGGGTGTCGCTGCTGACGGAGCGCGACCGCCGGCTGCTACCCGCGCTCCAGTCCGCGCCGGCGCCCGCGGTGCCCATTGCAGAGGAATCGCCGGCATCGGTGCTCGCGGCGTTCGACCGCCAGGTCGCGGCGGCGCCGGCGCGAATGGCGGTGGTGGGCAGAGCGGGAGATCAGCTGACCTACGAGCAGCTTGCGCGGCGCGCCGCACAGCTCGCCCGCGTGCTCGCGGCGCGCGGCGCCGGCCCGGAGAAGCTGGTCGGGATCGCCCTCGGCCGCAGCCCGGAGCTGGTGGTCGCCATGCTTGCGGCCTGGCGCACCGGCGCGGCCTATGTCCCGGTGCCCACCGATACCGCGGCGGAGAGGATGCTGGCCCGGCTCGACCCCGCCAGCCTGGCGGTGATCGTCACCACCGCGGAGCACGGCGCGTCGCTGCCTTCGGGCACGCCGCGGCTGCTGCTCGACGAGGCGCGCGCCGCCATCGCGGACCAGCCGGCGGAGCGCTTCGGAGAGGCTCCCGATCCCCGCGCCCTGGCCTACGTGCTGCTCACCTCCGGCTCGACGGGAAAGCCCAAGCCGGTGGGCGTGTCGCACGGCGCGATCGGCAGCTACACCCGGGCCATCGTGGAAGCGCTGGAGCTGGGCCTCGACGGTGCCTTGCCGCCGGCGCCGCGGCCAGCGAGCTTCGCTTTCGTCTCGTCGCCGCATGCCGACCTCGGCAACACCTGCATCTTCCCGGCGCTGGCGTCCGGCGGCTGCCTGCACCTCTTCCAGGAGGACGAGATCCTGGACGCCGCCGCGTTCGGCCGGCGCGTCCGGGAGCAGGGCATCGACGTGCTGAAGATCGTGCCGTCGCACTTCGCGAGCCTGCTGGCGGCCGGCGGGGCGGCGGTGATGCCGCGGCGCCTCCTGGTGCTCGGCGGCGAGGCGATCGGCGAGCAGCTTGCCGAGCGGATCGCGCACGCTGCCGGCGACTGCCGGGTGATCAATCACTACGGCCCCACCGAGGCCACGGTCGGTTGCGTGCTTTACAAGCTCCCCGCGGTGCCGCGGCCCGCCGCCCGCCCGGCCGGCGGCAGGCGCCCGCCCATCGGTCGCCCGCTGGCCGGGGTCCAGGTCCGGGTGATGGATGCCTGGGGCGAACCGGCGCCGGTCGGGGCGGTGGGCGAGCTGTGGGTCGGCGGAGCGGGCCTGGCGCGGGGTTACCTGGGGGATCCGGCGGCGACGGCGGAACGGTTCGTGCCGGACGCCTGGGTGACGGCGAGCGCGGCGCCGCTCGGGGCGCCGGCGGCAGGGAGTGGCGGCGGGCGGCTGTACCGCACGGGCGATCGGGTGCGGTGGCGGGCGGACGGGATGCTCGAATATCTCGGCCGCTTGGACCAGCAGGTGAAGATCCGCGGCCATCGCGTCGAGCCCGGCGAGGTGGAGTCGGCGCTGCGCGCGCTGCCGGGGGTCAGGGAGGCGGTGGTGGTGGCGCGGGCGGAGGAGCGGCGCCCCGAGGAACTGCGGCTGGTGGCGTACGTGATCGGGACGGCGGGAGGCGAGGAGCAGTGGCGCGCGGCCTTGCGGCGGCTGCTGCCGGAGCCGATGGTGCCGGCGGCCCTGGTGCGGCTCGAGCGGCTGCCGTTGACCGCCAACGGCAAGGTGGACCGGCGGTCGCTGCCGGCGCCGGAGGCGGCGGTGGGTGCGGCCCCTTGGGAACCGCCGCGCACGGCGGTCGAGCAGGCGCTGGCGGAGATCTGGTCGGAGCTGTTGGGTTGCGGGCGGGTGGGGCGCGACGACAACTTCTTCGAGCTGGGCGGCGACTCGATCCTGAGCATCCAGGCGGTGGCGCGGGCGCGGCAGCGCGGCCTGTGGCTGACACCGCGCCAGGTCTTCGATCAGCCGACGATCCGCGGGCTGGCGGCGGTGGCGGCGACGGCGGCGCCCGACGAGCAGGCGCCGGCAGCGGCGGCAAACCGCTCGCCGGGGGATTTCCCGCTGGCGCGGCTGAGCGGCGAAGAGCTGGCGCGGTTGACCGCGGCGGTGCCGGACCTGGCGGACGTCTACCCGTTGACGCCGCTACAGGCGGGCTTGCTGTTCCACGCCCTGCACTCGCCGGAATCGAACGCCTATTGCAACCAGATGGTGTGCACCCTGGAAGGAGAGCTCGACGGCGAGCGGCTGCGGCGGGCGTGGGAGCAGGTCGCGGCGCGCCACGAGACGCTGCGCACGGTGTTCGTCTGGGAGGCGGTGCGCGAGCCGGTCCAGGCGGTGCGGCGCTCGCCGCCGCTGCCCTGGCGTTACGAGGACTGGCGAGGCGTGGACGAGGCCGAGCAGCGCCGGCGCCTGGAGCGCACGATCGCCGCCGACCGCGCCCAGGGCTACGAGCTCGAGCGCGGGCCGCTGCAGCGGCTGGCCCTGATCCGCACCGGCGAACGTCGTCACGCCTTCCTCTGGAGCAACCACCACCTGATCCTCGACGGCTGGTCGCGGACCCTCACCATCGCCGAGCTGCTGCAGCGCTATGCGGCGTTGGCACCGGCGGCGGCGACGGCGGCGGCGGACACCGGCGCGGTGCGCCAGGAGCCGGCGCCGCCCTTCCGCGAGTACGTGGCCTGGCTGCAACGCCAGGACCGCGGCGCCGCCGAGGCCTACTGGCGCGAGCGGCTCGCGGGCGTCGAGCCTTCCCTGGTGGCGGAGCGGGCGGCCGGCGGCTCGCCGCCAGGCGGCCACCAGAAGCGCCGCGGGCACCTCGACCTCGCCGCGAGCCGCCGGCTCGAGGATTTTGCGCGGCATGCACGGGTGACGCTCAACACCCTGGTGCAAGCCGCCTGGGCGCTGGTGCTCGGCGGCCTCCGCGGCGCCGACGAGGTGGTGTTCGGAGTCACCGTGGCGGGGCGGCCGGCGGGGCTCGCAGGCGTCGACCGGATGGTGGGGCTGTTCATCAACACGCTGCCGGTGCGGGTGCGGCTGGCCGCTGCCGGCGAGGAGCTCGACGCCTGGCTGCGCGACCTGCAACGCCAGGCGGCGGCGGCGCGGGAGTTCGAGTACTCGCCGCTGTCCGACGTGATGCGCTGGAGCGGCCAGCCGGCCGGCCGCCGGCTGTTCGACTCGCTGCTGGTGTTCGAGAGCTTCCCGGCGCTGCCCGCGGCCGCGGTCGCCGAGGGCGTGCAGGTCACCGGCGGCGAAGCCATCGACCACAACAACTATCCGCTGACCGTCACCGTGCGGCCGGCGGCGCCGATCGAGATCGAGATCGACTTCATCGCCGATGCCGTCGCCGAATCGCTGGTGCAGCGCCTGCTGTCCGCCATCGCCGGCGTCCTCGGCCGCCTGGCGGCCGGCGGCGACGGCGCCACCGTGGCGGCGCTGCGGCAGGAGATGAAGGCGATGGCGAAGAAGGAGGCAGAGATGGCGACCCAGAGCCGCCGCGATTCGTTGCTCGAGAAGATGCGCTCCACCGTGCCGCGGCCGGTCCAGCTCGAATCGCCGCTGGCGGTGGTCGAGGTGCGTCCCTACGCGCCGCCCGCGACCCTGCCGCTGCTGGTGGAGCCGCGGCTTGCCGGCGTCGACCTGTTCGCCTGGGCGCGGGAGCACCGCGATCACCTCTACGCCGCGCTGCATCGCGCGGGCGCGCTGCTGTTGCGGGGCGCCGGCGCGCCGTCTCCCGAGCGGCTGCAGGAGCTGGCGTCGATCTTCAGCAGCGACCTGTTCGACGACAACGGCGAGCACCCGCGGGAATCGATCGCCGGGCACGTCTTCACCCCGGTCCACTTCTCGCCCAAGCACCTGCTGCTCTGGCACAACGAGAACTCTTTCAACAAGCGCTGGCCGCGGCTGATCTGGTTCTGCTGCGTGCGCCCCGCCGACCGCGGCGGCGATTCGATCCTGGTGGACTCGCGGCAGGTCTTCTCGCGGCTGCCGCCGTCCCTCCGCGAACCGTTCGTCGACCTGGGCGTGACCTACGTCCGCAAGTACGGCGAGGGGGTCGGGCGCGACTGGCAGGACGTCTTCCAGACCACCAGCCAGGCCGACGTCGAGGAGCGGTGCCGGCGCGACGGCCTGGAGCTGCGCTGGCTCGACGAGCGGCGGCTGGTCACCTCGTGCCGGCGGCCGGCGGTGGTCGCGCATCCGATCACCGGCGAGACCTGCTGGTTCAACCAGGCGCAGCACTGGCACCCATCGTGTCTGGCCGCCGAGGTCCGCGGCTCGCTGGCCGGCGCCTTCGAGGCCGGCAGTTATCCCCGCGACTGCCTGTATGGCGACGGCACGCCGATCGCGGACTCCACGATGGCCGCGATCTGCGCCGTCTACCGTGAGCTGGAGGTATCCGTGCCGCTGGGTGCCGGCGAGGTCCTGATGGTCGACAACGTCCTCGCGGCGCACGCGCGAGCTCCTTACGAAGGCGAGCGCCGCCTGCTGGTCGCCATGGCGGAGACCGGGAGCTTCGCGGATTAGCTCTGCGGGAGACGAGATGGAAGGTTTCCAGCTCTCATTGCAGCAGGAGCAGATCTGGTCGAGCTTCGGCGACGGCAAGATACCGCTGGCGACCTGCGCCGCGGTCGCCGAGGCGGCGCTCGAGCCCGCGTCGCTGCTCGCGGCGGTGCGGCGGGTGGCCCTGCGCCACGACCTGCTGCGCGCGCGGCTCCACCGGCTGCCCGGCATGAGCCTGCCGCTGCAGAGCTGGCAGCCCGAACCCGAGATCGCCGTGATGGCCGATGGCGAGGCGCCGGATGGAGCGGCCGGACCCGGCTGGCGGAGCGACCAGCCCGGCATCGCGGTCGCCGTCGCGCATCCGGCGCCGGGCCGCACCCGGCTGTCGCTGCGGCTGCCGGTGCTGTTCGCCGATGGCTGGACGCTGCGTCTGCTGATGCGCGAGGTGGCCGACGCCTGTGCGCCGGGGGCGGGCGCCGGCGGCGAGCCGCCGCCGTTGCAGTACGTGCAGTTCGCCGATTGGCAGCGCGAGATGGCGGCGCAGCCGCCCGACGACGCGGGCGCCTTCTGGCGGCAACGGCTGGCAGGGCTGACGCCCTGGCCGGGGCTTGGCGGCGACGCCGCCGGCAGCGCGCGGCGCGCGCTCGGCCCGGAGCTGACGGCGGCGGTGGCGGCGCTGGCGGGCGGCCTGGACGTGGCTGCCGAGACGGTGCTGCTCGCCGCCTGGCTGGCGCTCCTCTGGCGGTGGGCGGGGGGCAGCTCGGTCGCCGTCGCCCAGTGGTCGCCGGGGCGCGCCTTCGAGGAGCTCGAACGGTTGGCCGGTCCGGTGGGCCGCCACCTGCCGGTGATGGCGCCGCTCGCGGCCAGCCTCCGTTTCGGCGATCTGGCGCGTGCCGTCGAGGCGGAGGCGACGCGCGCCAGGGAGTTGCAGGATTACCTGCCGGTCGTGGAGCGCGAGCGTGCGACGCTGCCGGTCTGCTTCGAGCTCGAATCGCTGCCGGCGCCCTGGATCTCGGGCGGCGTGGCCTGGGCGATCGAGAGCCTGGAGGCTCGCCTGGCCCCGGCCGTGGTGCGGTTGCGGTGCGTGGAGCGGAGCGACGGCCTGGAGGCGACGGTGGCGAGCGCGCGGGAGGGGCGATGGGGCGAGGTGCTCGAGCAGTGGGAGGAGCTGCTGCGCGCGGCGGTGGCGGCGCCGGAGCGGGAGGTGGGCGCGCTGCGGCTGCTGCCCGAGCGGCGGCGGCCGGTGCTGCTGGGCTGGGGCCGCGGGGAGCGGACGGCGGCGAGCGGCGGCGGCGGTCGCGCGGTCAGTGAGGCCAGTGAGGGCGGCGATGGCGGCAGCGTGCTGGCGCAGATCGCGGCGCAGGCGCGGGAGCGCGCCGGGGCGCCGGCGGTGGCGAGCGCCGGGGCGGGTGAATGGAGTTACGAGGAATTGTGGCGGCATGCGGCGCGGGTGGCGCGGGCGTTGCGGCGGCTGGGAGTTGGCCGAGAGAGCGTGGTCGGGCTCTATCTGGGCCGGAGCCGCGAGCAGGTGGCGGTGCTGCTCGGGGTCTGGCGCGCCGGCGGCGCGTATCTGCCGCTGGCGCCGACGGATCCGCCGGCGCGGCTGGCGGCGATGGTCGAGGCGGCGGGTGCGTGCGGGGTGGTGAGCGCCGGCGCGCTGGCGGACCGGCTGCGCGCGGCTCTCGGCGAGCGGCAGGGCGACGCCGCGGCGACGGCGATATGGGAGGCCGGCGCCCTGCTCGGCGAGGGCGAGGCGGCGGCGGGCGAGCCGGCGGCATTCGACGGCGAGGCGTGGGCGGAGCAGGCGGCCTACGTGATCTACACCTCGGGCTCGACGGGGCGGCCGAAGGGTGTGGTGGTGCCCCACGGCGCCCTGGGCAACTACGTGCGCTGGGCGCGCGCCGCCTACGGCGACTCCGCGCCGATCGACAGCCTGGTGCACACGCCGCTGAGCTTCGATCTGACGGTGACCA
>DATGHG010000349.1:0-2259 GCA_035308185.1 Thermoanaerobaculia bacterium
GGAGGCGAAGCAGGGGGCGCCGTTCAGATCGCCGATGGCCAGCGGCCGGAAGCCGTTGGGGTCCCGCGCCGCGATCAGGCAGTCGCTGGCGATGAGCAGCAGCGAGTAGGCGCCGCGCACCTGCTCCAGGGCGAGCATGAAGGACTCGACCACGTCCTGGCGCGGCTCCCGCGCCATCAGGTGCAGGATGACCTCGGTGTCGCTGGTGGTCTGGAAGATGGAGCCTTCGCCTTCGAGCCGCCGGCGGATCTCGACCGCGTTGGTCAGATTGCCGTTGTGGATGATGCCGAGCGGCCCCATCGAGGTCTTGACCACGATCGGCTGCGCGTTGGCGATGACGCTGGTGCCGGAGGTCGAATAGCGGGTGTGGCCGAGGGCGCGACTGCCCGGCAGCCGGGCAAGCACCTTTTCCTTGAAGATGTCCGAGACGTGACCCATGCCGCGCTCGACGTGCAGCTGCGCGCCGTCCCACGACACGATCCCGGCGCTCTCCTGGCCGCGGTGCTGCAGCGCGTAGAGGCCCAGATAGGTCAGCTTGGCCGCGTCGTCAACGCCGTCGATGCCGAAGATTCCGCACATAGCCGTCGATCCGAGGTTCGGGAGCCGGTGAAGGGTGGCGCGACACTCGTGGTAACGAGGCGCGCACGCCCAATATTCTCGGCTTAGAGCCCGAGCGCCCGCGGCAGCGCCGTCGCCCAGATCTCCTGCAAGTCCGCCACCGGCGCCCGCAACACCTCGCCGCCGCTCCTCAGCTCCAGCGCGTCGCCGCCGGCGGCGCCGATCTCGGCCGCCGGCACGCCGGCCGCCTCGGCCTCGCGCAGCACCTCCGCCGCCGAGTCGGGCCGGCAGGCGACCAGCGCCCGCGCCTGGGTCTCCGAGAAGAGGTCGGCGCCAGCCAGCCCGACTCCCTCGAGATCCACCCTGGCGCCCAGGCCGCGGCCGAAGCACGCCTCGGCCAGCGCCACCGCGAGGCCGCCCTCGGCCAGGTCGTGAGCGGTGGTCAGCAGGCCGCGACCGACCAGGCGCCGCAGCAGCCGCGCCAGGCGCAGCTCCGCGTCGAGGTCCACCGCCGGCGGCCGCCCCTGCTCGACGCCGTAGAGCAGGCGCAGGTACGCCGAGCCGCCATGCTCGCCGCGGTCCCGCCCCAGCAGCACGATGCGCTCCCCGGCGGCGGCGAAGTGCGCCGCCGGCAGGGCGGCCAGCCTGGGGATGACCCCGACCATGGCGACGGTGGGAGTGGGATGGATCGAGCGCCCCTCGGTCTCGTTGTAGAAGGAGACGTTGCCCGACACCACCGGCACGCCCAGCGCCCGGCAGGCCGTCGCCATGCCCCTGACCGCCTCCCGGAACTGCCAGGAGACCTCCGGGTTCTCGGGATTGCCGAAGTTGAGGCAGTCGGTCAGCCCGACCGGCTCGGCGCCGACGCAGGCCAGGTTGCGCATCGCCTCGGCGACCGCCTGCGCCCCTCCCGTGCGGGGGTCGAGCGAGCAGTAGACCGGGTTGACGTCCGACGTCAGCGCCAGCCCGGCGGCGGTGCCCTTGAGCCGCAGCACGGCGGCGTCGGCGCCCGGCCCCACCACCGTGCCGGTGCGCACCGAATAGTCGTATTGATGCCAGATCCAGTCCTTGCTCCCGAGCTCGGGGGTGCCGAGCAGCCGCTCGAGCGCGCCGCGCACGTCGCCGGGCTGCGGCACCTCCGGCGGCGCCTGCCGCGCCGCCAGGTCGGCCGGCGGCTCGGCCGGCCGGCGGTAGACCGGTGCCTCCTCGGTGAGCGGCCGGATCGGCATGTCCGCCACCCGCTCGCCGTGCCAGCGCAGCTCCGCCCGGCCGGTCGCGGTCACCTCGCCGATCGTCGCCACCTCGAGCCCCCAGCGCCGGAAGGTCCGCGCCACCTCCTCCTCGCGGCCGCGGCGCGCCACCACCACCATCCGCTCCTGGGATTCGGAAAGCATCATCTCGTAGGGCGTCAGCCCCGGCTCGCGCAGCGGCACGCGGTCGAGGTCGAGCACCATGCCGGTGCCGCCGCGGCCGGCCATCTCGAAGGTCGAGCTGGTCAGGCCCGCCGCTCCCATGTCCTGGATGGCGACGATGGCGCCGCTGCGCATGGCGTCCAGGCAGGCCTCCAGCAGCACCTTCTCGGTGAACGGGTCGCCCACCTGCACGGTCGGCCGCTTGGCCTCGCTCTCGGCGTCGAACGACTCCGACGCCATGGTGGCGCCGTGGATGCCGTCCCGCCCGGTGCGACTGCCGGCATAGAGG
>DATGHG010000350.1:0-17560 GCA_035308185.1 Thermoanaerobaculia bacterium
ACGGCAGTCGCGCCCTCTCTCGCCCCCTTGCCGCGGATCGAAGCGATCGAGCTGCGCGAGATCCGCATGGCGCTCAAGGAGCCGTTCCGGATCTCCTCCGGCATCCAGTCGCACCGCCGCATCCTGCTGGTCCGCCTGGCCGGGGAGGGGGCCGAGGGGTGGGGGGAATGCGTTGCCGGCGAGCTGCCCAACTACAGCGCCGAGAGCACCGATACGGCATGGCTGGCGATCCGGGAGTGGTTGGCGCCGCGCCTGCTCGGGCAGCGCTTCGCCGGCCCCGACGAGGTGTGGCCGGCGCTCGATCGCAACGTCCGCGGCCACAACATGGCCAAGGCGGCGCTCGAGATGGCCGCCTGGGAGCTGGCGGCGCGGGCTGCCGGCAGGTCGCTGGCCGAGCTGCTGGGCGGGGTGAGCGCGCGCCTCCCGGTCGGGGTGTCGCTCGGCATCCAGGACAGTCCGGCGGCGCTCGTCGCCAAGGCCAGCGCCGCCCGCGAGCGCGGTTACCGCAAGATCAAGCTCAAGATCGAGCCGGGGTCCGACGTCGATTTCGTGCGCGCGGTGCGTCGCGAGCTTGGTCCGCAGGCGCCGCTGATGGCGGACGCCAACAGTGCCTACCGCCTCGAGGACGGTCCGCACCTGGCCCTGCTCGACGAGCTCGACCTGCTGATGATCGAGCAGCCGCTCGCCTGGGACGACCTGCTGCGTCACGCCGAGCTGCAACGGCGCCTGCGCACCCCGGTCTGCCTCGACGAATCGATCACCAGTCCCGAGCGCGCCGCCGACATGATCGCCCTCGGCGCCGGCCGCATCGTCAACGTCAAGCCCGGCCGGGTGGGCGGCTTTCGCCAGTCGCTCGCGATCCACGACCTGTGCGCGCGGGCCGGCGTCCCGGTCTGGTGCGGCGGCATGCTCGAAAGCGGCATCGGACGGGGCCACAACGTGGCGCTGGCGTCGCTGCCCAACTTCACGCTCCCCGGCGACCTCTCGCCCAGCGAGCGCTACTGGGACCGCGACGTCGTCGAGCCGGAGTGGACGATGGACGGCGCGGGCTGGATCGACGTGCCGCGCGGCCGCCCGGGGATCGGCGTGACCGTCGACCGCGCCCGCATCGAGGCGCTGACGGTGCGGCGAGACGAGCTCCGCGCCTAGCCCTGGTTCCGGGCGGGTGGCGCCAACCAGGGAGCTCGGTCGTGCACTATCGCATCCTGGCCGGTGCCGTCGTGGTGGTCCACCTGCTGTTCGTCGTCTTCGTGGCCGCCGGCGGCCTGGTGGTCTGGCGGTGGCGGCGCGCTGCCTGGGCGCATCTGCCCGCGGTTGCCTGGGGGATCTGGATCGAGCTCTCCGGCGGCATCTGCCCGCTGACGCCGCTCGAGAATCACCTGCGGCGGCTGGGGGGCGAGGCAGCCTATGGCGGCGATTTCGTCGCGCATTACCTGCTGCCGGTGCTCTACCCCGCGGGGCTCGATCGCGCCATCCAGGCCGCTCTCGCCGCGGCCGTGCTGGCGCTCAATGCGGCCGTCTATTGGCGGCTGTGGCTGCGCCGGTCGGGGTCGCCGCCGGCCGGCCGGTAGGGCCGATGGCGACTGGCGGAGCGGCGTCCCGGCCGGCGCCGGAGCGGTTGACTCCGCACGGCTTGCTTGTTATGCTTCGAGGCGTAAATGAGACGTAAGTAAGGGGAAAGGCAAAGCCGAGGAAACAGCGCCATGTCCAGCCAGATCGATGACGGCCCCCGTAACGCATTCGCCGCCGACTTCCTCGCGCGCCTCGACGAGCTCGGAGAACCGGACGGCGCTCACGAGGCCGACGTTGCCGGGCCTTGGAGCGTCCAGCCGGTCGCCTATCGAGGCGGCGGCGGCTTTGCCCTGCTGCGGGAATGGGAGAGCCTGGACGCCGGCGACGTTCCCTATGCGGTGTTCCGGCGTCGCGAGCTCGCCCTGCTGGCGGCGGCCGTGCTTCCCGCCACCGGCCGCGAGCCGCCGTTCCGTCTTGCCGGCGAGCCCGACGACCACGGTTTCCCGTTGCTCGACGCCGGTGGCTCGAGCACGGCCCGCGGCCCGGGCAGCGCCGCGGCCCCGCCGACCGCTCCGACTCCTCCGATCGATCCGATCGGCCACCTGCGCGACTTCGACCAGGAACTCGCCGAAGCGCTGCGGATCGCGGTGATCCTGGCCAGGTCGCCGATGGCCCTCGCCAGGCTGCTCGAGGCCGCCGGCCACGTCGCGCTCGAACAGGCTGGAAGGATTCTCGATCGCCACCTGTACCGGTCCGTGCAGTAGGCCGGCTCAGGCCCTGCCGCCCAGCAACCGGTGCCCGTGAAGGAACTCGAGCATCAGCTCCCAGAGGCGGTCCTTGCGGTCGGTGAGCCGATGGTCGCCGTCCGCGAACAGGTGCAGCTCGATCTCGCGGAAGGGGCAGCGGGTCGCGAAATCGGCGACGCCGCGCCACGGCACCGCGACGTCGAGGCGGCCCTGCAGCAGCAGCGCCGGCGTGCGGTAGCGGAGCAGCAGATCGGCGGTCGGGTAAGAGCGGAGGTCCTCGATCAGGTCCCAGCTCAGCTCGCAGGAGACCAGATCGTTCGAGTACTGGATGACCCCCGATTCCTGCCAGGCGCGCGCCCGCTCCGGACCCGCCCAGGCCAGCAGCGCTCCCTCGAGGTCGAGCGCCGGCGCGATGTGCAGGCCGGCGATCACCTGCTCGGGATGGAGCGCGGAGAACCACAGGCCGATGCCGCCGCCCATCGACGAACCGATGAGGCAGACGCGCGGATGCCCTCTGGCCGCCAGCCAGGCGGCGACGATCGACAGGTTCTCGAGGTTGCGCGACATGGTCAGCCCGCGCATGTCGCCTCCCGAGAGGCCGTGCCCTTCGAAGTCGAACGAGCAGAAGGCGAAGCCGGCGGCCACCGCCCGGCGGCGAAAGAAATCGGCTTTCTCGCCGCTCTGCTCCGACCCGAAGCCATGGAGGTAGAGAAGGCATAGGTTGGCGGCTGCCGCCGGCGGCGCCGGCCGTCCGGGAGCGGGCCGGCTCTCTGCCGGAGAGGAATAGCGCACCGCGAGGTGCGATCGCTGGCGGCCTGGCCGCTCGATGGGGATGGATTCCATACGCCTGCCGATGACCCGGGCCGCGCCATCCTATCCGAGGGTAGCGAGGCGTCCTTGGTGATCGTGCGCTCCGTGTCTTGCTCCGCGCCGAGATCACCAGGCGCTGTGGACCGGCGTCCGCCACACTCCTCGGTTTGTCACAGTCGCATAGAGGGATCGTTGCTTGGGGAGCATCCACCGCGGTTTATTCTCTGGTAGCATAGGCGCAATGCTCGGGCTACGGGCCACCTCCCCCTTCGAGAAGCGGCTCGGACACCGCTTCCGTCATCCCGAACTGCTCGAGCTGGCGCTCACCCACCGATCTCACGCCAACGAGCGCGGCGCCGAGGAGCACTACGAGCGGCTGGAGTATCTGGGCGACGCGGTGCTCGGGCTGGCGACCGCCGAATGGCTGTATCGAATGCACCCGGAGCTGCCGGAAGGGGAGCTGTCGCGGCTCAAGGCGCAGCTGGTGAGCCGCGGCACGCTCGCCCGCCACGCCGCCGCGATCGCCCTGGGCGAGGTGCTGCGGCTGGGAGTGGGCGAGGAGCGCTCCGGCGGCAGGTCCAAGGCGTCGCTGCTCGCCGACTCGCTCGAAGCGGTCTTCGGCGCCGTCTACCTCGACGCCGGCCTGACGGCGGCCGCCAAGGTCATCCACCTCATGCTCGAGCCGATGCTCGAAGCGGCGGAGGGCCGCTCTCAGCTCCTCGGAGCCGACGCCAAGACCCGGCTGCAGGAGATCGTGCAGGCGCGCGGCGGCTCGCTACCCGAGTACCGCCACACCGGCGCCACGGGTCCCGACCACAACCGCCTCTATCGCGTCGAGTGCTGGCTCGACGGCACTCAGGCCGGCGCCGGCGAGGGCTCGAGCAAGAAGCTCGCCGAGCAACGGGCGGCGGCCGATGCCCTCGGCCGCTTGACCGCGGAGTAGCGGCGCGCCGGGCGCCCCCGGGCTGCCCCGGCGCCCCCAAGCCCCCGCCTCCGGCCCGCTGCGCCCGGCGGTGCCCGCCGGTACCCGCCGGTGCCCGCCGGTGCCCGCTGGCACTGGCCGATCGGCTACAATCGCCGCCCAATGAGCCAGCCCATCGAGACCACCGAGCGCCACGACGGCGAGCCGCGCGAACCCGTCGCTGTCGATTCCATCCAGGCGCTGACCCGCCACGTCGGCAACGACGTCGAGCTGCGGGGATGGATCGACCACAAGCGTTCGAGCGGCAAGATTGCCTTCCTGCAGGTCCGCGCCGCGGGCGGGGTGGTGCAGGCGGTGGCCAGCCGCGCCGACCTGCCGCCGGCGGACTGGGAGCAGATCGAGCGCGCCACCCAGGAGTCGACGGTGCGGGTGCAGGGCCTGGTGAAGGAGGACCGTCGGGCGCCAAGCGGCGTCGAGATCCAGCTGCGGGGTTTCACCCTCCTGTTCCTGACCCAGGAATTCCCCATCACTCCCAAGGAGCACGGCACCGCGTTTCTCATGGAGCACCGCCATCTCTGGCTGCGGTCCACCCGCCAGCGGAGCGCGCTGCGGGTGCGCAGCGAGGTCGAGCAGGGGATCCGCGACTTCTTCTACGAGCGCGACTTCACCCTGATCGATTCGCCGATCCTGACGCCGGCGGCATGCGAGGGCACCTCGACGCTGTTCGAGACCGATTACTTCGGCGACAAGGCCTACCTCTCGCAATCCGGTCAGCTCTACCTCGAGCCGGCGGCGGCGGCGCTCGGCAAGGTGTACTGCTTCGGCCCCACCTTCCGCGCCGAGAAGTCGAAGACGCGGCGCCATTTGATGGAATTCTGGATGGTCGAGCCCGAGGTCGCCTTCCTCGAGTTCGACGGGCTCTGCCGGCTGGCCGAGGAGTTCGTCTGCTACCTCACCGCGCGCGTGCTGGACCGCTGCCGCGAGGAGCTCAAGGGGCTCGAGCGCGACACCACCCGGCTCGAGCAGGTGGTCGGGCCGTTCCCCCGCGTCACCTACACCGAGGCCATCGAGCTGCTGCGCCAGGCCGGGGCGGCCACCGCCTGGGGCGACGACTTCGGCGGCGAGGACGAGACCCTGCTCGCCAGCCGCTACGACCGGCCGCTGCTGGTCACGCACTTCCCGGCCTCGTTCAAGGCCTTCTACATGCAGCCGGCGCCGGAGGATCCGAGGCTGGTGCTGGGTCTCGACCTGCTGGCGCCCGAAGGCTACGGCGAGATCATCGGCGGCAGCCAGCGGATCCACGACCACGACCTGCTGCTGGCGCGCATCGAGCAGCATCGGCTGCCGGTCGCCGCCTTCCAGTGGTACCTCGACGTGCGCCGCTACGGCGCTTTCCCGCACAGCGGCTTCGGCATGGGAATCGAGCGCTTCGTGGCCTGGATGTGCGGCCTGAGCCACCTGCGCGAGACCATCCCGTACCCGCGCATGCTGTACAAGATCTACCCCTGAGGTGCCGGACCGCCGCGGCCGGCTGGCCAATTACGCCACCCTCGGCCTGCTGACCCTGATCTGGGGGACCACCTGGGCGGCCATCCGGGTGGGTCTGCGCGGCATCCCGCCGTTCACCGGCGTGGCGTTGCGTTTCGCCATCGCGGCGGCGGCCCTGCTGGCGGTGGCGCCCGCCCTGGGGGTGCGGCTGCGCGGCGCCGCGGCGGTGCCCGCGGCCGGCGCGATGCCGCCGGTGCAGGGCGGCGCGCCAGGATCGGCGGGATCGGCGGGATCGGCGGCGCCCGGCTTGCCCTGGCGGGTCTGGCTGGTCAACGGCCTGATGACGTTCTTCATCCCCTACGGGGTCCTCTACTGGGCGGAGCAGTGGGTGCCCTCCGGGTTGGCGGCGGTGCTGTTTGCGACTTCGCCGCTCTGGGTGGCGCTGGCGGCGCACCTGGCGCTGCCCGCGGAGCGGCTACGCGCCGCCACCGCCGCCGGCGTCCTGGTCGGCTTCGCCGGCGTCGCGGTGATCTTCTCGGAGGACCTGCGGGCGCTGGGCGGCCCGCGGGTGGTGGGCGCCGCCGCCGTGCTGCTGCTGTCGCCGCTCTGCTCGGCCGTCGGCGTGGTGGCCGTCAAGCGCTGGGGAGCGGGCGTGCCGCCGCTGTCGGTCGCCGCGGTGCCGATGGCGCTTGCCGCCGCCGCCATGGGGTGCGTCGCCTGGTTCGCCGAGCGCGGCCAGCCCCTGCGGTTCGCCGGCTGGCCGCTGGTGGCGCTGCTGTATCTGGCGCTGTGCGGCTCGGCGCTCAGCTTCACCCTCTATTTCTGGCTGCTGGGCCGCCTGCCGGCGACCTCCCTGTCGCTGATCAACTATCTCATCCCGATCGTCGCCCTGACCATCGGCGGTACCGCCCTCGGCGAGTCGTTCACCGCCCGCACCCTCGCCGGCTCCGCCCTGGTGGTGGGCGGCGTCGCGGTGGCGATGCGGGCGAGGGGCGGCAGGCCGGCAGGCGCGGCAAGCCGCCGCCGATCCTGAAACTCGGCGGGGTGGGGTGCGAGCGGCGGGCTGGGCCACTCGCGGCATTCGTGCCGCAATGCGGCGTGCCAACGGCCCCGGCTGGCGGTCGCGCCTCTTGCGCGCCGGAGCGGTTGTGTTAGACTCGAAGTCGCACTGCGGCATAAACCGGCGAGCGGCGGCTCCCCGGGCCGCGCCAGGGAGATCCTACGATGGCAGCCAAAGAGCACGTGAGCGAGCAGGAGTCGCGGCAGGTGGCCGAGGCGTCCCGGGAGACGGAGTGGAAGCAGCCGAGCTTCATGCGCGAGATGTTCCTGGGCAACTTCCGGCTCGACCTGGTCGATCCTTACCCCTTGCCGGAGCCCGAGCGGCCCGAGTTCACCGCCTTCTTCGACGCGCTCAAGCGGTTCGTGCGCGACGAGGTGGACTCGGTCGAGATCGACGCCACCGGCGAGTACCCCGAGCGCGTGCTCGACGGCCTGCGCAAGCTCGGCGCCTTTGGCATGAAGATCCCCAAGCAGTACGGCGGCCTGGGCTTCACCAACGTCGAGTACCAGCAGGTGATGCAGCTGTTCGGCAGCCTCGACGGCAACCTTTCCGCGCTGCTCTCCGCCCACCAATCGATCGGCGTGCCGCAGCCGCTCAAGCTGTTCGGCAGCGAGGAGCTCAAGCAGAAATACCTGCCGCGCTGCGCGCGCGGCGAGATCTCCGCCTTCGCGCTGACCGAGCCGGAGGTCGGCTCCGATCCGGCGCGACTCGAGACCTCGGCGGTCAAGACGCCCGCGGGTGACGCCTACGTCCTGAACGGGCACAAGCTCTGGTGCACCAACGGCACCATCGCCAAGCTGCTGGTGGTGATGGCGCGCGATCCCCAGACCAAGCAGATCAGCGCCTTCGTCGTCGAGGCCGACTGGCCCGGCGTCAAGATCGAGCACCGCTGCCACTTCATGGGCCTGCACGCGCTGGCCAACGCGGTGATCAGCTTCACCAATGTGCGGGTGCCGGCGGAGAACCTGATCGGCAAGGCGGGGCGAGGCCTGAAGATCGCCCTGACCACCCTCAACGACGGGCGCCTGTCGATCCCCAACGGTTCGGTGGGCACGGTCAAGGTGTGTCTCGAGATCTGTCGCAAGTGGGCCAACGAGCGGGTGCAGTGGGGCCGGCCGATCGGCAAGCACGAGGCGGTGTCGCACAAGCTCGCCGACATGGCGGCGATCGGCTTCGCCATGGAGTCGATCGCCCACCTCGCCACGGTGATGGCCGACAGCGGCAACTACGACATCCGGCTCGAGGCGGCGGCCTGCAAGGAGTGGAACACCGACCGCACCTGGGAGATCGTCGACGACACCATGCAGATCCGCGGCGGCCGCGGCTACGAGACCGAGCGCTCGCTGGCGGCGCGCGGCGAGAAGCCGATCGGCGTCGAGCGCCTGATGCGCGACTACCGCATCAACAAGATCTTCGAGGGCTCGAGCGAGATCATGCACCTGTTCATGGCGCGCGAGGCGGTGGACAAGCATCTGCAGGTGGCCGGCAGCCTGATCGATCCGGACAAGGCGCTGGCCGACAAGCTCGCCGCGCTGCCGCAGATCGCCGCCTTCTACGGCGCCTGGTATCCGTCGCGCTGGCTGGGCTGGGGGCAGTGGCCGCGCTACTCCGAGTACGGCCCGATGGCCACCCATCTGCGCTTCGTCGAGCGCAACACCCGGCGCCTGTCGCGCCAGATCTTCCACGGCATGATCGTTTACCAGGGCGCGCTGCAGAACAAGCAGGCGTTCCTGTTCCGCATCGTCGACATCGCCAACGAGATGTTCGCGATGACGGCGGCGGCGGCCCGCGCTCATGCCATGGCCGCCGCCGGCGCGCCGCACGCCGCGGAGGCGATCGAGCTGGCCGACCTGTTCTGCCGCGGCGCCCGGCGCAAGGTGATGCGCCTGCTGCGCGACCTGTGGGCCAATGACGATGCGCGCAAGTACCGGGTGGCGCTGCGCATCCTCGAAGGCCGCCACGCCTGGATGGAAGCGGACATCGAGGGCATGATGCGCCGCGGACCGGCGCCGGCGGTCGGTGGCGGCGCCGGCGACCATGAGGAGGAGGAGGTGCCGGCAGCCGCGGTGGCGGCGGCGAAGGCCGTCCCGGCGCCGGCGGCGGCCCCTCCGGGGCTGCCGGTGCCCGCCCCGGCGGCGCCGTCCCGGCCGCGGCCGGTCCCCGCCCACTGACGGGCCGCGCGGGCGCGGCTCGCGGCGGCGCTGCCGTCGCGCCGCCCGCTGCCGCCATCGCCGCTCAGGTGCGGCAGCTGCTCGACCAGCTCAAGGCCCGGCCATGAGCCGTCGCGGATCCCGGCCGACCAGCCGCGGCCGCGGCGGAACCACGGCAGTTGGCGCTGCGGTGCCCGGCTCCTCGCCGCGCACGAAGTGGATGCCTGCTTCGAGCACCACGTCCTCGCCCCGCCCGTACCAGCGGTCGACGGCCGCCTCGGTGAGCGGCAGCCGCCGGTCGGGCTCGACGCCTCCCTGACCGCCGGCGTCGCCGTCCACCTCGACCCTGCCGTCGGCGTCGAGCGACTGGGCGTGCGGAAAGACCATCTCCAGGCCGCCGGGCAGGCGCACCGACTTGAGGCCGATGCCGAACGATCCCTGGCTGGCGTTCCAGCCGATCACCGCCACGCCGGGAAGTCCCTTGAGCAGCAGCGGGATGGCTTCGCCGGCGCTCACCGTGTCACCGTCGATGAGCACGGCGATGCGGCCGCGGTAGAGAGGAGGGCGGGGCAGCACGGTGATCGCCTGCCGCGGGTCGGGCTCGAAGCGGCCGCGCTGCCGGTACACCCCCGGCACCTCGTAGATCTCCGCCTCCTGCAGCAGCGGCGCGACGAGCGGCGGCACCATCGCGTCCATGCCGCCGCAGTTGCCGCGCACGTCGACGACCACGCCCGGCAGGCCGGCGGCGGCAAAGCGGGCGAGCGCCCGGCGCAGCGTGCGGCCCGGCAGCGGCGTGCGCAGGGTGGGCAGCTCGAAGCGGATGCGCACGTAGCCGGCACCCGCGGCGAGCGCCCGCGCCTCGACGGTCCGGCCAGCGAGCAGGTCGGTGGCGCGCAGGCAGGGCGGCGCCGCGGGTGGCGCGGCGGCGGCGACCAGCTCGCGGTTCGCGAGCTCCGCCTCGCCCCGGTTGCGGAAGGTGACGGTCGCCCGCGCTCCGACCGGCGCCCGCCCCAGCATGCGGGCCTGAGCCAGCCGCAGGCCCTCGCGCGTGGCCGGCGGCCGCTGGTCCCAGAGCACCGGCGCCGCTGCCAGCGCCGCGGCGGCCGGAGCGCCGTTCCAGCGCACCAGCTCGGCGCCGAAGCGCATGCCGGCGCGCGCCGCCGGACCGCCGGCGTCCACCCGGCAGGCCAGCAACCGCCCGTCGTCCAGGGCGATGGCCGCGAGCCCGAAGCTGCCGCCGATCGCCGCGCGCTCCAGGCCGTCGTCATCGCCCAGCAGCCGCGCGTGGCCGTCCCGCAACCGCCAGACCAGCTCCCGTAGCGTCCGGTACCAGGCGCGGCGGTCGCGGCTCGCCTCGGCCGCCGCCACCCGCGGCCCCATCTCGCGCTCGATCGCCGCCCAATCGAGCCCTTTCCAAGCGGAGAACGGGTACTCCCGCGCCAGCAGCTCGCAGAGGCGCGAGAAGGCGGCGCTCCATCCCAGGCTGCCGAGGTCGGTGTGCCGCGGGCGATCGAGCGAGAAACCGGTGCCGAGCGCGGCGCCGAGCAGCGCGCAGAGCAGCAGGGCAGCGGCCGATCGGCCCCGGCCTCGCCGCCGGCGGCCGGTCCGGTGCGCGCGCCGCATTCCGCTTGCGGTGTTGTTGCCCATGCCCGTCGATCTCCTTCTGCTTTGGCTGCATCACCGTCCCGGAAGCGACCTGTAACAACTGACCGGTAGTTTCGCGCACGAAGCGGCGCGGGTCGAGACCGGCGGCCGGTCTCGAGCCGTCACGCGAAGGTCGCGGCAGCATGCGTCCGGCGTTGCGGACCCATGGTAGGGTCAATGCCCGATGCATCTCTTCAGCCTGTCCGCGCGGGCATGAGAGCCGTACTCCCGGTGGACCCTGCCGCCGCGGCCGGCGCACCGCCGGTACCGCGGGTGGGCGAGCTGCCGGATCCCGTGGCGCGCACCGGCGAGGTGTTGGTGGCGGTGGCGGCCGCCGGGCTCAACCGCGCCGACCTCATGCAGCTTGCCGGGCACTACCCGCCGCCGGCCGGCGAGAGCGACGTGCCGGGGCTCGAATGCGCCGGCCTGATCGCCGCGGTCGGCGACGGCGTGGACCGCTGGAAGGTGGGCGCGCGCGTGATGGCGCTGCTGGCGGGCGGCGGCCAGGCGACGCGGGTGGCGGTGCCCGCCGGCCAGCTGCTGCCGCTGCCCGAGAACCTCTCCTTCGTCGAGGGTGCGGCGCTTCCCGAAGCGGGCCTCACCGCCTGGACCAATCTGGTGGCGGAGGGCGGCCTGGTGACCGGCGAGGTGGTGCTGATCACCGGCGCTTCCGGCGGCGTCGGCAGCTTCGCGGCGCAGCTGGCGCGCGAGCTCGGGGCGCGGGTGATCGCCGCGGCCCGCGACGGCCGGCGCCTCGAACGCTTGCGCGAGCTCGGCGTCGAGGAGTTGGTGACCGACGACGACGAGCTGCCGGCGCGGGTGCGCCGGGCGACCGGCGGCCGCGGTGTCGACCTGGTCTTCGATCTGGTGGGCGGCAGCCGCCTGCCGGCGCACCTCGCGGCGCTGAAGAAGGGCGGCCGGCTGGTGGTGATGGGCCTGCTCGCCGGCCGCACCGCCGAGCTGGATCTCGAAGACCTGCTGCGCCGCCGCCTGCGCATCATCGGCTCCGTCCTGCGCTCGCGCTCGCGCGACGAGAAGGCCCGCCTGATCGCGGGCTTCGCCGCGTTTGCGGTGCCGCGGCTGCGGGCCGGGCGGCTGCGCCCCGTGGTCGACCGGGTGCTGCCGCTCGAGCAGGCGGCGCAGGCCTACGCGGCGCTGGCCGACGGCGGCGGCTTCGGCAAGATCGTGCTCGAGACCAGCTGACCGGCGCTGGTTGCAAGCCTTACAAGCCTGACGGCGCACCTCTCCGCCAGCGGCAGCATGCTTCGCGGCCCCCGCGAAGTCGGCAGCCCGCCCGCCTGACCGCGCGGTGCTCGGCAAGGCCGGCAGCGGCGGCCGTGGCACGAGCATTGCTCTGTGCCGCGGGTGTAGGCAAAAGGTTGCCGACACCTCACGACGACAAAGGAGAACCTCCATGAACTTCATCATCTGGCTCATCGTGGGCGGCTTGATCGGCTGGATCGCCAGCATCATCATGCGTCATCCGGAAGGCGTCCTGATGGACGTGGTGGTCGGCATCGTCGGTGCGGTGCTGGCAGGTTTCCTGCTCTCGCCGGTGTTCGGCGCCGGCACCATCAACCAGGGCAACTTCAGCGCCGCCAGCCTGCTCGTCTCCCTGCTCGGATCGGTGATCCTGCTGGCGATCGTGAACCTCTTCCGCCGCGGCGCGGTCCGCTGAGCCGGGAGGCCGAGCGAGGGTCAGGACGGTCTGGCGGGATTTTGCCAGTCGAGACCGTGGAAGCGAGCAAAGCCCAGGTCCCGGCTCACCAGCGGGCACCGCGCTTCCGTGGCGACCGCTGCCAGGTACGCGTCGTTGACGTCGTTGCCGTGGAGGTCGAGGTCCCGGCACCAGCTCCACCAGCGCTCGCGCGTCCGCCGGGTCCATGGTGGCTCCCGGAACAGGCCGCTGGCCCGGATGGCCTCGAGAAAGCCGACGGCCTCCGCCAGCGGGGAGGGAGAGCGGAAGATCCGGGGATGGGTGACGATGCGCAGGAAGGCCACTTCCACCAAGGCCGGGAACGCCACCAGACGGCCTTGGCGCAGGGCCTGATCCAGCCAGTGCTTCAGCTGCGGATGCTCCGGGTCGTCCGGGCGGAACGCTCCGATCAAGATGTTGGCGTCGAGCAGATGCATGGCTCAGCGCGTCTGGCGTCGATCCGCGGCCAGGTCCGCGGCGGCCACCGCCTCGTCGAGGGTCGAGAACCCCGGTGCCAAACCTCCTGCCGCCGTCGAGACCGGCAGGGTGAGCCGGCGGTCACGCGGCCGCGGCGCAGACGTCTCCAGGTGCTCCCGGATGGCGTCCTCCAGAAACCGGGTGACGCTGATCCCCAGGGTCGCAGCCTGTGCTTTGGCTTGCCGATAGAGCTCGTCGTCCAGCCTCAAGGTCGTCTGCATGACAGAAATCTGTCATCCAGGTCCGGAGACTGTCAAGACCACGGACCGCGCAGAGTGAGCGGCGGCCGGGCTCAGTTGCCGGTGTAGGTGGCGGGTAGGCCTGGTGCTCCCGGAGCGTCGCCCCCTTGCTCCGCCGCCGCCGGCGGCTTCCATCCCTGCACGACGGTCAGGCTCAGGTTCTCGAGGCGGTCGACCGGCTCGTCCACCGGCACCGGCACCTTGGTGACGAGGATGGCGCGGCGCTGCAGGAAGCGGCCGAGCTGGCGTTCCCAATCGATGACGTAGGGGAAGTCGCGCCAGCCGGCCGGCGAGAGGGGCGCCGGCGGAAGGATGGCGATCGCCTCCTCGGGCCGCGGCCAGGCGGGGCTCCCGACCAGCCAGACCCGGTGGCCGGAGCGCAGGGTCGCCGCCACGGCGTCCAGCAGATCGTCGAGCGGGTGCGGGTCCGCAAGCCTGGCCTTGAGCAGATCGTAGCGATGGACGCGATGGTCCGGGATCTCGGGCAGGGTCACCCAGGGGGCAGGCCCCCGGTAGTAGCGATTGAAGCTGACGCCGAAGAACCAGGGAACCACCACCACCAGGTCCGCCGGCGCCGCCGCCCTGGTCACCGCCCGCGCCACCAGGTCGGCGTTGGTCTGCCGGGTGTTGAGGTGCTGCGCCAGCGGCAGCACCTCCGCCGCGGCCAGCAGCGCCACGGCAGCCATCCGGGCGGTGGCGAAACGCCGGCCGCCGCCGTGGCTCAGCACGCCGAAGGCGCTGTCGAGGGCGCTGGCGACCAGGGCGATCAGCGGCACGAAATACCACGGGCGCGGCGTATAGCTGAGGGTCTCGAGGAAGATCCCGCAGGCGAGCAGCGCGCCGACGATCGTCAAACCGGCGAAGGCGGCGACGTCGCGGCGCCACGGCTCCGGATCCATGGCCGCTGCTGACGGTGGTCCCGCGTCGGAGGCGAGGGCGGCGCCCTGGCTCGCCGCCGGCGCCGCCGGCACCGCCGGCCGCCGGCCATCGCCGTTGCCGAGCAGCAGGCGCAGGATGCCTGCAAGGCCGCCGAGGACGAGCAGCAGCCAGGCGACCAGCGCCGTTCGCGGCCCGATGGTCCCGGCAAACACCTGCCAGAGCTTCATCGCCGGGATCGGCTGCACGACGATCAGGCTCCACTGTCGCCGGGCGGCGGCAAGCTCAGGCGCGTAGGGCAGCAGCGACAGGGCAGCGGCCGCACCGCAGCCCATGGCCCAGGCCGCCGCCAGCCAGCGGCGGCGCGCGGCGGCAACCACGGCGGCGGCGGCGCACACGGCGAAGACCAGGGCCGCATTGCCCAGCACCACCTGCACGCTGGCGATGGCCGCCCCGGCCGCCGCGCCGGCAAGCAGCCATCGGCTGGCCGCCGGGCGGCCCGGTTGCCCGCGAATCCCTGCCGCCAGCAAGCCGTAGGTGAGCAGGATGAGCGCGCTGCCCAGGCCGTAACCGCGCAGCGAGTCGCCGAGGACCACGAAGGGCACGTCGAGGCCCAGCAGCGCGAGCGACAGCAGCGGCACCGTGCGCGCGGTGGTGCGGGCGTTGAACCAGAGGACGCCGCAGATGAGCAGGCCGATCGCCAGGCCGAAGGCGCGGAGCGCCGTATCGCCGCCGCCCACCAGCTCCGAATAGGTGCGGACCAGGAGCGGGAAGAGCGGCGGAAACGCCTCGTGCGGGAACATGGCGACGACCTCGTGCAGGGTCGGCAGCATCGCCAGCCGCGCCGCGCCGGCTTCGTCCCGCCACAGCGCGCCCGCGTGCAGCATGCGCACCACCGCCAGGGTCGCGGCCGCCGCGGTCAGGGCGATCGCCGCCGCCCACTCCCAGCGGGAAAGGCGGGCCGCCGCGGTCTTTCGCCAACGGCTCATCTGCCGGGGCCTCGATCCGAGTCGGCAAGCGAGGCGTCCGGCCCGGCCGGGGGCCGCCGGCCGAGCGCGGCCAGCCGCACTGGCGCGCCCGCCGCCGGGCTGCGCTCGTACAGGCGGACGAAGAAGTCCTTGACGCCCACCGGCGAGGCGCCGCCGCCCGGGCCGAAGGCCGCGGCCAGGCGGTAATGGGCGGCGACGCCGCTCCACAGCCGGACCGCATAGTCGCGGCCGAACGCCTCGGGACCGAACTCCCTGGTGGGCCGGTTGCAGAGCAGGACGAACCGCGGCCCGGCGTCGGCGAGCTGGCGCGCGGCGTCCTCCTCGCGCGCCCCCCGCAGCACGCCCGGGACGATCAGGTCCTGGCGCAGCGGGCTCCGCAGGCCGGTGACGAAGTTGAAGAATCCGCTCTCGGGAAAGGCGGTGAGCGTGTCGCCGTCGCGGGCGCGCAGGTCGAGGTAATCCAGGGTCTCGGCGATGGCCCGGGCCTCGGGCGCCGCCAGACGCAGGCAGCCCGCGGCGGTGGCGAGCCTGACCCGCCGCGGCTGATCGTCGAAGCGCGCCAGTCGATAGAGGAAGAGGACACCCACCACGGCGCCGATGGCGGCCAGCCGCCGCCGGAAGCTGGCGGGCGCCGGCGTACGCGGCGCCATCACGTCGAAGGCCAGAACGGCGCCCGTCGCCAGCAGGCCGGGCAGCGGCAAAGCCGAGATGGGGCCCATCCGTGGCCCCACCACGAGACCGAAAAAGACCCGGGCGGCGACCGCCGCGCTGAAAAAGAAGAGCAGGAAGCGAGCCCGCTGGCGGTCCGCGAGCGGCCGGCGCAGCAGGATCAGGGCCGCGGCCAGGGCCGCCGGCGGCAGGATCGACAGCAGCGGCGGCAGGTTCTTGAGCGAGACGTTCCAGGGGCTCCACAGGTAGGCGCCGAGCAGCAGCAGGCCGCCGGCGGCGAACAGATAGCGGCGGCGCGGGCGGCCCGGCTCGGGCAGCGCCAGCCAGGCCGCGGCGGCGAGCAGCAGGCCGTCGAGCAGCAGCGAAACACCCAACCTGCCGGCGGCGGTGAGCGGTTGCGAGAGGCCGGAGATCTCGAGGTAGAGGGTCCGCCACTCCGGGGGCATGCCCAGATAGGGGCTGAGCGGTCCGTCGGCGAGCAACCTGCTCCAGGAGATGCCGGCGAAAGCGACCGCATAGGCGCCGCAGGCGAGCACCGCACCGCCGGCCACCACCGCCAGATCGGCGCGCGTCTCCTGGCGGCGACGGGATCGTAGCCCGGCGAGGACCAGGGTGACGGCGGCGGCCGCCCCGATCTCGAAGCGCGAGGCCAGGGCGATGCCGAGGCCCAGCGCTCCCAGCAGCTGGCGGCGCCACGGCGACCCGGAAGCGACCGCCGCCGTGGCGTCGAGCGCCAAGAGGCCGCCGGCGAGCGCGAAGAGGCCGGAGCTGGAGTAGGGAAAGATGAACGCTCCGCCCCGCGGCGCGGCCATGCAGAGCGCGGCGGCCAGGGTGGTCGCGACCGTCGCCGAGAGGTTGCCGCCGGCACGGCGGGTGAGCCGGAAGAGCAACAGGAAGATCGCCGCCGACAGCGCCGCGCACATCAGCTCGAGCGTCAGCCAGCGGCTGCCGAGCAGCCGTAAGGCCAGGGCGTTCGTCCACGGCCCGAGCGGCCCGTAGTAATAGGTGACGTCGGCATAGAGGCGCTCGCCCTGCAGCAGGCGCCATGGGACGTCCATCTCGCGGCCGGAATCCACCAGGGGGTCGATCCAGCGCTGCCAGGAGACGGCCAGGGCGGCGGCGGCGGCGGCAAGCGGCAGGGCGACGGCGGCAGCCCGCTGCCAGGTGCGCAGCGGTGCCGGCCCTCCGGCGTCATCGTGGTCGTCTCCGCTGCTCGCCGCGCTGGACCGCATCGGCCGGCACCCTCCCTCTTCTTCTCGGCGTTGGCCGCAATGCAAAAGCGAGTCCACGGCTCCATGGCGCTCGCCATGGGCGCGCCTCGGTCCGGTTTCAGGGTTCGTCGAGCAGCGCGCGGCGGGCGGCGGCCATGGCGTCGTGCCAGCCGCTGCGGTCGTTGCCTTCGACCAGGCCTTCGAGGTTCGCCAGGGACTCGCGGGCCGCGCGGTAGATCTCGGAGCGATACGGGTTGAGGCGCTGGATGTCCAGGTAGAGGCCGGGATCCTCGCCGAGCACCGAGCGGGCGGTGGCCGCCTGGCGCAGGAAGGTGGTCGACGCGCACTCGCGGAGCTCCGCGGGCGAGATGCCGCTGCCGCCGATCGCGGCGCCGAACAGCAGGTTGGTGAGGTGGGCCAGGCCGAGCAGCCAGCCCATCAGCCGGTCGTGGTGAGCCCAGGCGACCTCCACCAGGCGAGTGTAGGGATGGGAGAGGAACGGTTCGATCTCCTGTCGCTCGATCCCCGGTTCGCGCTGAGCCGCCAGCACGAAGGTGAGAGGCTCGAAGAGCGACTTGCCGGGGCCGAACATCGGATGCAGGCAGGTCACCCGCACGCCGTCGTGGCGGGCGCGCTCGAGGACCGGTGCGAGCGGCGCCTTGATCGAGGACACCTCGACGATCAGGGGCCGCGGTGGGCGCCCTGCACGAGCCGTCGTCGGCGCCGGCTCGGCGGCCGCCAGGATGCGCGCCGCCACTGCCGCGACCGTCTCGGCGGTGCGGGCGAGCGGCACCGCCACCAGGACGGCTGCATAGGCGCCGAGATCCGGCACCTCGGCGAGGCCGGCGAAGCGTCCGGGCGCCGGCGCCAGGCCGGAGAAGGACGGGTCCAGCAGGTCGCAGCGGTGCCCGGCGAGCTCGAAGAAGCGATGGAACCAGCCGCCCATGCCGCCGGCGCCGCCGGCGATCAGCACCCGCTCGCCGTGCCGCGCCCGCAGCTCGACGCCGACCCGGTGCTGGCGCTCGACCGCGCCCCGGATGACGGCCCGGAAGAGGGACTCGAGCACCTCTG
>DATGHG010000351.1:0-3225 GCA_035308185.1 Thermoanaerobaculia bacterium
GCCGGTTCTGCGATCAGGCCCGGCCGCACCGACAGCGGGGGGTCGCCGCCCCGGGGGACAACAGTTTCCTCCAGGATCAGGCTCAGGCACCTGTCCTGTTTCGTGGTCGTCGCCCAGGAGCGCACGCTGGCCCGCGCCGCGGCGCGGCTGCACCTGAGCCAGCCCGCCGTCTCCAAGACCCTCGCCGAGCTTGAGGAGCTGGCCGGCCGCCGCCTGGTCGAGCGCGGGCGGGCCGGCACTCAGCTGACGCCGGCCGGCGAGGAGTTCCTGCGCTACGCGGTCGAGGTCACCCAGGCGCTCGAGTCGGCCGCCGCCGTGCTGACCGGCGCCGCGGTGCCGATCGCGCCGGCTCTCCGGGTGGCCGCGCTGCCGACCGTGGCCGGCGGGCTGCTCGTCGACGCGATCGCGCGGCTGCGCGAGCGGCGGCCGCACGCCGGGATCAGCCTGGGGATCGGCGACAACCCCGAGCTGCTCGCCGGGCTCAAGTCGGGCGAGATCGACGTCGCGGTCGGACGGATGGCCGAGCCCGCGATGATGCAGGGCGTGTCGTTCGAGCTGCTCTACGCCGAGTCCCTCGCCGTGGTGACGCGGCCGCAGCATCCGCTTGCGATCGCCGGGGGCAAACCGCTGTCCGCGCTCGACCTGCTCGACTACCCGCTGGTCATCCCGGGCGCGGGCACCGCGCCGCGGCATGACGTCGAGGGGTTCTTCGCGGCGCAGGGCGTCGCGCTGCCGCCCGGGCGGACGGAAACCCAGTCGGTCTCCGTGGCCCGCGCGCTGACCCTGGTGTCCGACGCGGTGTGGATCACCCCGCGGCACCCCGTGCAACTCGACCTCGACCGGCGCTGGCTGCGCCGGCTCAACGTGCCTGTCCCGGGCAACGCGGAGCCAGTCGGCATCCTGTCCCGCAGCGGCAGCGCGCCGAGCGAGCTGGCGAGCCAGCTGATGGAGACGCTGCGCGAGCTCGCCTGAGCTCACCGCGCACGTAAAGGCGCGGTAAGCAGATGGTTCCTGCCTACCGCGCCTGCCCGCCGGCGGTTAGGCGTTGGCCTCGTGGCCGGCCTCGCTGATCTGCTCGACCACCGGGGCCTTGGCGACAGCGAGCTTGCGGTCGTGGCGGAGGCTGGCGAAGCCGAACAGGCCCGCCAGGAAGGACAGGGTGCCGAGGCCGAAGGCGGTCAGCGAGATGATGTAGGTGATCTGGGAGACCTTCCACCAGCCGTAGGCGTTCAGCAGCATGCTCCTGAGCGTCTCGCCCTTGAAGACGGTGGCGACGGTGCCGGCCAGCGCGGTGTTGTTCGGCTGGGCGATCGCCTCGGCCGACAGCTGGGAGTAGGTCTTGCCGCCGGCCATGTTGGCGATGTGCACGGCGATGAAGTTGTCAGCGTAGGCCTCGGCCTGCTGGCCGGTGAGCATCTGCTGCCCGGCGTACTGGCTCACGCTCGGGATCATGCTCGGGGTGATCTCGGTGCCGGCCTTGGGGTGCGCGAACGCGCTGGCCGGCGGGAAGGTGATCTGCTGGGCGGCGAGCTGGCCCTGGACCGTGTTGTGCACGTAGGCCGAGCCCCACCGCAGCAGGCCGCCGGCGGCGAGCAGCGCCACCCCGAGGCCGGTGCCGATCCATCCGAGAAGCTTGTCGAAAGTCGTGCGGCGCATCTGGAACATCTCCCTGGCTACCGCCGGGTCATCCTGGCCCGGCTCCGTTCCGTGATTTCCTTACACCTCAAGCATCCGTTTTCTGCGGTATGACGGTTACGGGCGAGAGACCCGAGTACGCCGGGCCGTTAGTCCCGGCCTATGTTTGGGCTGACGGCGGTACGCGGGGCACGATGACGAAGGACGGTTGACATGGAGTACCGGCAGCTTGGCCGCAGCGGCCTGCGGGTGTCAGCGCTGACGCTCGGCACGATGACCTTCGGCGGGCGCGGCGGATTCAGCGCCGTGGGTGCGACCGACGTCACCGGAGCGCGGCGGCAGGTCGACATGTGCCTGGACGCCGGGGTGAACCTCATCGACACCGCGGACGTCTACTCGGGCGGGCTCGCCGAGGAGATCACCGGCGAGGCGATCATGGGCCGCAGGGACTCGCTGCTGCTGTCCACCAAGGTCCGGATGCCGATGGGCGACGGCCCGAACGATGCCGGTCTGTCCCGCCACCACATCATCTCCGGCTGCGAGGCGAGCCTGCGCAGGCTCGGTACCGACCACATCGACATCTACCACGTCCACGAGTGGGACGGTCAGACCCGCCTCGAGGAGACCCTGTCCGCGCTTGACGCGCTTGTCGCCGCGGGCAAGGTCCGCTACCTGGCGGCGTCGAACTTCGCGGGCTGGCAGCTGATGAAGGCGCTGAGCGTCGCGGACGCGTGCGGCTTCGAGCGGTTCGCCGCGCAGCAGGTCTACTACTCGCTTGAGGCGCGGGACGCCGAGTACGAGCTCGTCCCGTTGTCGGTCGACCAGGGGCTCGGCATCCTCGTCTGGTCGCCGCTGGCCGGCGGACTGGTGTCCGGCAAGTACCGGCGCGACGCGTCACCGGAGGGGCAGACCAGGCAGCTGTCCGGCGAGTGGAACGAGCCGCCGGTCCGCGACCAGGAGAAGCTCTACGACACGATCGAGGTGCTCGTCGACGTCGCGAGCGCGCACGGCGCCTCGCCGGCCCAGGCCGCGCTCGCCTGGCTGCTCGGCAGGCCGGCGGTGACCTCGCTGATCATCGGGGCGCGGACCGAGGAGCAGCTCCGCGACAACCTGGGCGCCGCCTCGCTGTCGCTGGCCGCCGACGAGCGCGCGGCGCTCGACAAGGTCAGCGCCCCGGACCTGGTCTACCCGTACTGGCACCAGCTGGCCACGGCCAGGGACCGCCTCGGCGCCGCCGACCTCGCGCTGCTCGGTCAGCACCTCAGTCAGGGGTAGCCCGCGGGGCGGCGGTGACGCGCCGGGGCCGGTCCCGCCACAGGGAGAGCGCCACCGCGACGGCGATCAGCAGGCCGCCGAGGGTGGCGAACCCGGCGGCGATGTCGACGCGCTCGCGAACAATAGAGAAGGCGGCGGGCAGCTTGGCGAGCGCGCGGCTTAGCTGGCTGGCGTCCTGCGCGCGGTAGAACGTGCCGCCGGTGGCGTGCGAGATCTGCATCAGCGCGCCGTAATCGGCATCGAACGCGCTGCCGCCCCCGCCGCCGCCTGCCCCGCCCAGGTAGCCGCGGAACGCGCCGAACTGCCCGGAACCGC
>DATGHG010000352.1:0-28372 GCA_035308185.1 Thermoanaerobaculia bacterium
GAGCGTCACGGTCGCCGAGATCGAACCGGTGATCGTGGAATGGTGCCGCGGCCCGCTTGCCGAGCTGGCCGGCGACGCGATCGCCGATCCGCGCGTGGCGATCGAGATCGGCGACGTCGCGGCGGCGATCGCCCGCGCCGCGACGACCGGCGCCGCAGGCGCGACAGCCGCCGCCGATGCCACGGGTCCCGGCGCCTTCGACGCCATCCTGCTCGACCTCTACGAGGGTCCGCGGACGCCGGCGCAGGGGCGCGACGACCCGCTCTACGGCCGTGCCGCCCTGGCGCGCACCCGCGCCGCCCTCCGCCCGGGAGGCGTTCTCGCCGTCTGGTCCGAGGATCCCGACGCCGCCTTCGAGGCCCGCCTTACCGCCGCCGGCTTCGCCTGGGAACGCCACAGGCCCGGGCGGGGCGGGGCGCGGCATGCGGTTTATCTTGCGAGCCGCTCTAGTGCGGCTCTTCGTCAAACGAGCCGTGCGGGTCGAGGTCGACCGGCACGTCGGCGGCCGCGGCCAGGGCCGACTTGAGATCGGCCGGCATCGCGCCGTAGCGGCTGAACCAGACCTCGGCGCGGCGGCGGTTGCCGGTCGCTTCGATGCGCAGCAGCTCGCCGGCGAGGGTCGCCAGCGCCCCCGGGATCTTGGCGAGGTCGATGGCGTAGCGCCCGCCGCGCGGATCGCGGCGGATCGCGCCCTGCTCGACGAGGTAGTTGAGCTCCATCATCTCGGCCCGGCCGTGGGCCTCGCCGGTGCCGAAGCGGACGGTGCGGAAGATGCCGGCGACGTAGGAGCAGTAGTACTCCTCGAGCCGCTCTTTAGGCAGCGCCCCGTGCGCCACCAGCCAGGCCAGCCCGAACATGCCGGTGACGTCGGCCTTGGCCTCCTCGAGCCCGGAGTAGACGGGGCCGATGGCGGCGCGGATGTCGGTCTGACGGCCGTTGACGCGCGCAAAGGCAGGACCCAGCCCGTGGCTGATCTCGTGCATCATCACCGCGGCAAGGTAGCCGCCGGCGCTCGCCTTGGCCGCCTGGTCGGGGCGCATCAACCGCCTGGCCACCGGCAGGATGACCTCGCGGACGCGGGCGTCCATGAAGTTCTTGAAGAAGATCCGCTTGCTCCCCTTGCGCTCGAGCACCCGCGGATCGTTCGGCAGGTTGTCCGCCACCGCCTGGTAGCCGTGCCGCAGGTCGCCGGACCGGAACGGGCTGTCCATCACCTCCATCGGCGCCACCCGCCCGTGTTTCGACGGCCGGTCCGCGGCCGGCAGCGGCAGGGCGTCCTGGAGGTCCGGCACATACTTCTGGAACACCGCCAGCTTGGCGCTCTCGGCTTCGTTGCGGATGAGCACCGCGGCGCCATACGAGGTCTTCACCCCGAGGAGGTCGTCGAGGTAGGTCTCGTAGGGCGCAAAGATGACGTCGAACTTGGGATTGACCAGATCCAGCCAGGCCAGGTCGCTCTGGTAGTAATCGTCGTCGAGCAGCGCCGCGGCGCGCAGCCGCAGGAAATTGGCGAAGGCCGGATCGGCCAGCGCCGCCGCCTCCCGCAGGGAACGGGCGGCCGGCTCGAGCAGCTCGCGGTAGGCGACGTGATAGGGCACCGCCACCAGCTTCCCGGCCTGTCGCCGCACGACCGCATGCTCGTCATAGATCCCCTGCTTGCCCGCCGGATGGGCCGCGACCCAGGCATCGATCTCCTGGCGCGTCATGCCGGCGGGATAGAGCTCCCGGCCAGGCGGCATCGGCTGCTTGCCGACGAAAGGCCGGTTCTCGTCGAGCAGGTCGTAGCGGCTGCCGTTGATCCACAGCAGCCGGCGCAGGGCGACGGCGTTGGGCGCGCTCCGGGTCGCAGCGGCGCCCGCCGCCCCGGGCGACAGGGCCTGATACAGCGCCAGCGCCTGTGGATCGCCCTGCCGCCAGTAGATGCTCTCGAGCTGGCGGCAGGCGGCGACCAGCTTGTCCACCAGCTGCCGCTCGCGGTCGCTGAAGCCGCTGCCCTTCCAGGGCATCTCGACCGGCTTCCACCGCGCCAGGCGTTGCGCCAGGTCCGGCGCCGCATCGGCCGCCGAGAGCGCCGCCGGCGCGGCGGCGGACGGCGGGGCCGCGGGTGGCGTCGCGACGACCGGCGCGGCCGGCGCCCGACCGGCGGCCACGCCAGGCGCGGCGAAGACCGCGGCCGCCAGCACGGCGACGCCGGCGGCGGCCAGCCAGGCAAACACGAGGTGGGATCTGGGTGTGCGCGTTCTCGGCAGCGAGCGAAGCGGCAGAGGATGGCCGAACATGCCGGCAGTCTATACGAGCCGTGGTTTCGGCAGCCCTGACGTCCCGCACGGTTGATCGGTTTACCAACCACCGAGATATCCGCGCTCCTGGCAAAGCGTCGCCGGCGAGGCATCGCGAGCACCATGGCGGGCAAGGTGAATGGAGGTCCTGAGCCTCCGCGGCCGCCGGGCGGACGGGCCGCGACAACCTGTATACTCGAGGAAAGGGCCGAAAACCCCGGTAGTGCCGTTCCGCGCGGCTTCAGACTGACGTCTCGCACCACGGATCCGTATGCCAAAGGCGCAGGAGTTTGTTATCGGCAAGGCAACGCCGCACGGCCTGACCGCGACCACCGGCTCCTCCATGGCGCCTGATTCCTCGCCTCCCCTGCCCCGGCTGCTGCGCCAGACGCTGATCGTGGGCGCGCTGTACGGCGCCGCGGCGCTGGTCTATCTGCGGCCGATCTGGGCGACATTTCGCAACTCGCTGGCGCCCAACGCCGCCGATCCCCTGTTCAGCGTCTACATCCTCAGCTGGGTGATCCGCCAGATGCACCTCGGCTTCCCCGATCTCTGGGATGCCAACTTCTACTATCCGATGCGCGACACGCTGGCGCTCTCCGACCACATGCTCGGTCCGGCCTTGCAGATCGCCTTCGTCCACAACACCGTCGCCGGCTACAACCTGCTCTTCTTCTCCTCCTTCGTGCTTTCCGGCGTGGCCACCTGGTGGGTGCTGCGCCGCGGCGGCCTCTCCGGACCGGCCGCGTTGCTGGGCGGCGCGGCGTTCGCCTTCTCGCCGTTTCGCATGAGCCACCTCAACCACCTGATGGTGCTGATCATGCAGTGGATCCCGCTGACCCTCTGGTCGTGGGACCGGCTGCTGGCCGAGCGGACGGTGCGCCGGGCCGCCGTCTTCCTGCTCTTCTACGGTCTCCAGCTCACGGCAGGCTGCTATTTCGCCTACATGATCCATTTCCCGATGGCCGCCATCCTGGCCAGCCGCTGGGCATCGGCCGGGCGGCGCCGGCTTTTGGCGCGGGACTCGCTGCGCGTGCTGGTGCCGGTCGCGGCGCTGGCGCTGGCGGCGGCGGTCGCGGTCTTCCTGCCTTACGTGCGCTTGGCCAAGCGGTTGGACATGGCTCACGACGACCAGGAGATCGGCGGCAACGGCGCCACCCTGGCGAGCTACCTGAGCCCGGCGCCCGAGAACCTCTATTCGCTGCATCCACCGAAGGCGCTCTGGCACCGCGCCGGGCTGGCGCGATGGGAGCAGCCGCTGGTGCGCTCGGAGAACTCGCTGTTCGCCGGCTTCGTGCCGACGCTGCTGGCCGGCTATGGACTGTGGGAGCTCCGGCGCCGCCACCGCCTGCGGCCGGCCGTCGCGCTGGCGCCGCGGCGGCGGTGGCTGCTTCTCGGATTGGCGGCGGTGGCGGTCGGCGCCGTGGTCGTCGGCGACTTGTACACCTTGGCTTTCCATCAGGACCTGGCACCGTTCGATCGCTGGGACGAGACCAGCGCCTGGACCGCCATGGGACTGCTGCTGCTGCTCTGCCTCCTCCTGCTGGCGGTGCTGCGGCGCCGCTACGCGGGCGACCTCTACTGGCGTTGGGGCGAGATCGACCCCTGGCAGCGCGGCCTGCTGTTCGCCGGAGCGGTCAGCTTCGCGCTCTCTCTGCCGGTGATCTACATGCCGCTGGCCCGCTTCGTCCCCGGCCTGCACAGCATGCGCGTTCCGGCACGCTTCGGCGCCTTCGTGTCGCTGACGGTGGCCTTCCTTGCCGGCTGGGGCCTCGACCGGCTCGCCGAGCGGTGGGGACTGACTGGCCGGCGGGCATGGGCCGCCGGGCTGGCGGTCGCGGCGGTGCTGGCGATCGAGTTGGCGCCGCGGCCGGTGCACTGGGTGGAGGTGCTGACGGAGGACGAGTTCCCCGAGGTCTACACCTGGATCCGGGGGCGGCCGGAGATCCGCGCCCTGGTCGAGGTGCCGCTGCATGCCAACTGGACCGAGGCGACCTACATGTACTACTCGACTGCGCACTGGAAGCCGATCGCCAACGGCTACAGCAGCTTCGTGCCGGACAGCTACGAGCGGCTCGCCGCAGCGGTGAGCCTGCTGCCCGAGGGCGACGGGTTGTCGCTGCTGGAAAGCATGGGCATCACCCACGTCGTGGTGCACACCGACCGGCTGGTGAAGCGGGGCATCGATGATGCCGACGTCGAGTCCCGGGGCAACGCCATGGTGCGCGAGTGGGAGCGGCGTTTCCTGGGCCGCCGCGTCGAGCTGGTCTACTCCGGCGATCCCGACCGCGTCTATCGCATCATCCCGATGTCGCTCGCCGCGCCACCCATCGTCCTGCGCACGCGGCCCGCGGGCTAGCCTCAGAAGTCGCGAGCAATACGCGCGAGGGCCTCATCGAAATCGATTTTCCCGTCGACGTGTGGTTGCCAATCGCGCGCACAGATCGTCTGATAATGCGCCCAGCCGGGCGCCAGCGCGTAGAGGCCTTCCTTCACCGCGTACGGCACATAATCCCGAATGCCATTCTGCTCCAGCGCCTCCGAGATCACCGCGCCGGCGGTGTAGAAGACGGCAATCAGGGCAACGCGACGCTGGAAACACTCTTCCATGAGGCTTCTCACGGCCTGGTTGAAATCCTCGGGCAGCAGCTCGATGCTCGCTTGCGCAATGCGGGCAAGACCCCGACGTTCCAACTTTACGTGTCAGCCCGCGCGCCGTCACAGCGCGTCGCTGGCGACCAGGCGTCAGTGCCGCCTCGACCTGAACCTCGGAACCAACCCGGAGTGGGGTCCTTTCTTCGCAGCTAACACCTGCGCCCGTGAAGCCAAGCGCCGCCGGGCGCGGGCCGAGCGGCTTGGGCCGGGGCCGCCATCTGGCATCAGTTCTTCCCCTCAAGACCGCTCAAGAAAGCTGCCACCTTGGGATCGTCCCACTTGGCCGCACCAAGTTGCCGAGCTACGAGACGCCCATCCCGAGCGATGATAAACGTCACCGGGAGCGTGCTCCCGGAAAACTCACGTGGCACGGGCGCGCTAGCGACGTAAAAGGGCAACGAAATCGTCCTGCGGTGCAAGAAGTCGCGCACCACCTCTTTTCGTTCCGTTGAGACCAACACGAAAGAGAGCCCCGCCGCAGCCGGTTGACGCGACAGAGCCTGGAGCGAGGGCATCTCGGCGATGCAGGGCGCACACCAAGTAGCCCAGATCCCGAGCAAGATCGGCCTCCCCTCTAGCTGACCTAAAGTGATCGACGCTGCACCGTCGTGCATCGGCAGCAAGACCCAATGCCTCGCCGCCGGTGAGAGTCTGGCAAGTGTTGGCAACCAAGGCGGCGGCAGCTCTTGTAGCCTCTGGACCTCGACCCGTGCGATCCGGGCCTCACTCATTCTGTGCAGCTTGTTAGTAACAATAACAACTAGAGCAACGCCCGTCGCCAGGCCGAGGACAAACGCCACTACAATTACAGACCAACGCCACATTCCCCTGAACAACCTTCGCGTATGCCGGTGGTCCCCAATCGAAGAGCCTGGCCTTGCCTCTTCTTTCGTTTCGGAACGCATCACCTGTTCCTTAACATTGCGACCTACACGCAGGCACGTTCCTAAGCCTCACGAGGCTTCTCAGCTTACTTGGGAGGCGGAAGGCTGCCCATTCCAGTTTGCCTGCGGAAAACCAATGGGTGCTCGAGAAGCGTCGCCCATGTTGTCGAAGGCACCTCAATAGGCGAGAGCTTTGCCGGAAGAAAACCCGGCCGCTTGACCTCGAGAAGGTATTTCCCAGGCGCCACATCAGTGATCTGAAAGAAGCCGCCTCGGGTCACGCGCGCCGAAGCTCTTGCTGGGACCTCCTCTGGGGTGCCGAGAGGAATCAAGTGCGCCATACAATCCTCCGTTTCTGGCGAACCCTCTGGCGACTCCGCCCATCCCGCGATCGAGGCTCCCACCTTCGGCACAAGCGTTCCGAGGTCCAGGGAATCAGCTGCCGGCACTTTGGTCGCAAGGCGATACTCGGGAGCAAAGCCGGGAACTGAGAGCCTCAAATCGAAAACTGCTGCCGGCAGCTGGCAGCTCCAGCCGCCCTTCTCATCGACCGGGCACTTCATCGCACCGCGCAACGCATCTTCTTTGGGCACTTGCTGCCGCAGACGCAGCGTTTCCACCGCAATTTCCCTTGGCAATGGCCTTACCTTGAGCGCACCGTGGATAGCCCCCATTGGCCAGGTTGCAACCTGCTGCACCACAGTACCACCAGAAGGGCCTGCTACCAGAGACTCGCGGCGGCACCAATATCCGGGAATGTTGACCGAAATCTCCCAAGCCGAATTCGCAGGCAGGGGGAGCCGGCAGCGCTCGCCCGGCGGCGAATTGCTGGCGACCTTCGACCGGCTTGGCTATGGCAAATTTCCCACCGCCGACGATCTCGAAATCTCCGATGGGAGGAGGCCTTGGCGCTCGCCGATCGGGCGGCGGCACTGCTCGACGACTACGGCAGCACGTTCGAAGCGGCCCGGGCGCAGATCGACCAGGGCTGGGCGCTGCTCGACGCCGGCGAACCGAGCGAGGCCCTGCCAGTCTTCGAGGCGGCGCTGGCCCTGGTCGAACACGAGCAGGCCTGGGCGGTTTCCGGCCACCTGGGGCTGGCAGTGGCCCTTGCCGGCAGCGGCAACTTGAAGCGAGCCCGCAGGCTCCTCGCCGCTGCAGACCGCCTGACTGCAGAGGTGCCGCAAGCGGCCGAGCGTCTGCGGCTACGCTGGCGTGGAGCGCAGATGGCCCGGCGCTGCGGACTTACCGGCAGCGCCTTGCGCCGGCTGCGCCGAGTGGTTTCGGCCCTGCTGGCGGAGGGCCAAGACCGCGACGCCGCCACCGCGCTGCTCGAGCTCCTGGCTCTTTGCCTCCAGCGTCAAAGGCAGCAGGCGGTCGGAATGCCCACGATCCATGCAGCGATCGATGGCCTTCTCGAATCATCTCAACTTCATCGCCGCGCGCGGGCGGTGATCGCCCTCGTCCGCTACGTCCTTGCGGACCCGGTAAAGCGCTGTGCGGCCGAAGTGGTGGCCGCCGCCAGTCGCTACTTCCTCGACTCGCGCTACCGGCCGGAGCTGCCATTCCGGCCGACGCGCACGCATCCCCTGGTCCACCTGGCCTGGGACGAGATCGACCCGAGCGTCCGAGCCAGAATTTGCGTCGAGGTGGGGGCCGAGAACGAGATCGGCCACTGCACAGGCAAGGATCTCGACTGCACTCTACGGGACTACATCGCATGGCGCTTCGAGGTGGTGCGCCGGGTACGGCTCGAATTTCCGGCTTCAGATCGCGGAGAGGCGCCAGGGACCTAGCCCACCCCTACTGGCGATGAGAGTGCGGTCATGATCGAGTTGGACGAGGAAACATGGTCGGCCCAGCTCGGAGCGGTCATCGAGCAGGTGCGGCCACAACTTGCGAGACTCCTCGGCGCCTACCGCATCCCGGCGGTCGAGGCCGAGGATCTGGTGCAGGACGCCCTGCTCGGTCTGGTCGCCAACTGGCCGGATGTGCGAGAGCCCTGCTCCTACCTGGTCGGCGCCACACGGCATCTCTGCCGCTTCTACGTGCGACAGCAGATCCGGCAAAGGGCAAGAATCGCCCTGACAGATCCAGATCAGCTCGAACGGCTCGCCGGCTCGGCGCCAAGCGGCCAGGACGAGCGCGACGCGTTGGCGGATGTCGAACGTCTGGCGCGGACGCTGGGTCCGCGACCGCGCCGCCTGTTGCGACTGCTCCTCGGCCTTGGCTTTGACGAGGATGAGCTGGCGCTCTCCCTGGGCGGTGCGAAGCCCGCGTCGCTGCGGCGGGCACGCCGGCGAGCGCTCGCGCGCCTGCGAGAGCTCCTGGCAAAGCGGCCTTGAGTCGCACCTTCGGGGATTGAAGTGAAACCAGCGAGCCCTCGCCGCGGGCCGGCCCGCGCGCCGGCCCGCGCGCCGTCACGGCGCCTCGCCGGCGACCAGGCGGATGAGGGTGGCGCCGTATTTGCTGGCGATCTTGGGACCGATGCCGGAGATGGCCAGGAGGTCTTCTTCGTCTCGCGGGCGCTCGGCGGCGACGGCGAGCAGGACCCGGTCGGTGAGGATGTGGAAGGCCGGCACCCGGCGGCGCTTGGCCTCGGCGCTGCGCCAGGCGCGCAGGGCCGCCCACAGCTCGGCCGGGACGGCATCGGCGCTGGCCGGGCGGCCGGCGCCGGGGCTGCCGGCGGCGTCATCGGCGCCGGGCTGCCGGCGGCGGCGCCTGGCCGTGCCGGCGGCGGCTGACTCGGCGGCGCCGGCGGCGGCGCGGCCGGCGGGCGCAGCGGACCGGCGGACCCGCTGGCGCGGTGCCTGGGCCGGCTGCTCCGCGATCTCGATGCCGGCGAGGAGGGCGTCGGGGTCGCCCTGGAAACCCTCGCTGGTCAGGCCGACGCGGAGGAAGCGGATGGTCTTGCCGTCCTTGGCGAACGAGTCCTCCTGCACCCTCACGAGGCCGGCGCGGCTGAGACCTTCGAGCAGCAGCTCGAACGGCTTGCGCTGCAGGCCCGGACCGGCGGCGCACTCGCGGAAGAGTTGGCCGGCGCTCTGCCCGCCGCGGCCGCGCAGGCTTTCGAGGAGATGGCGCAGCACCTCCTCCTCGACCGGCGTCGGCCGCCGGAAATGCCGCACCAGGCAGGTCTCGGGCGCGCAGATGTCGCACACGCCGCAGGGCCTGCCGTCGTCCTCCTGGTCGCCGAAGTGGCGCACCAGGTGCAGCATGCGGCAGGCATGGGACTCCGGCAGCCGCGCCATCTGGGCGAGCTGGGCCAGCTTGTGCTCGCGTTGCGCCAGGTAGGGCGCCAGCCAGCCGGCATCGCCGCGCGTCGCCTGCTCCTCGGCATCGAGGCGGACGCCGCCGTGGAGCCACAGCTTCTCGAACGCCTTGTCGAACACCTCCTCGTCGAGCCTGACCTGACGGCGCAAGCGGTCGATGGCCTGCGGCTCGGCGGTCAGCGACCGCCAGATCTCCTCGAGGACGTGGGTCTCCGGATAGTCGCGGCCGTGGAAGAACTCGTGAGTGCGGCGGTCGGCGAAGGAGTAGAGCAGGATGGCCCGCGACGGCAGGCCGTCGCGTCCGGCGCGCCCGATCTCCTGGTAGTAGCCCTCGAGGCTGCCGGGGAGGCCGGTGTGGATGACGGTGCGGATGTCGGGCTTGTCGATGCCCATGCCGAAGGCGATGGTGGCGACGATCACCTCGAGCCGCCCGGCCAGGAAGTCCGCCTGCACCCGGTCGCGGGCGGCGGCAGTCATGCCGGCGTGATAGGCGGCCGCCGGCAGCTCGGCCCCGAGCTCCTGGCCCAGCGCGTCCGCCTCCTTGCGCGTCGGCGCGTAGACGATCGCCGGCCGGCGACCGGCGGCGGCGAGCACCGAACGCACCATGGCGCGGCGGCCGGAGGGCCTGAGCTCCGCGACCTCGACGGCGATGTTGGTGCGGCGGAAACCATGGATGAAGCGGGCCGGCGCCTGCAGGCCGAGCTGGCTCGCGATGTCGTCCTGCACCAGCGGCGTGGCGGTGGCGGTGAGCGCGATCACCGGCACCGGCCGGAGCTGCGGCAGGCGCTGCCCCAGCAACCGATAGTCCGGCCGGAAGTCATGGCCCCATTGGGAGATGCAGTGCGCCTCGTCGACCGCGACCAGGGCCGGCCGGCGCCGGGCGAGGAACTCGGGGAAGCCGGGCACGCTGAGCCGCTCCGGGGCGATGAACAGGAAGTCGAGGCGCCCTTCGAGATACTGCGCGCACACCCGGCGCGAGTCGGCGCGGTCGCGGCCCGAATGGATGCGCTCGGCGCGCAGGCCGAGAGCGGCGAGCTTCGCGACCTGGTCCTCCATCAGCGCGATCAGCGGCGAGATCACCAGCGTGGTGCCGGCGCGGGCAAGGCCGGGCAACTGGTAGCACAGCGACTTTCCGGCCCCGGTCGGCATCACCAGCAGCGCGTCACGGCCGGCGGTCACCGTCCGGCAGACCGCCTCCTGGAAAGGCCGGAAGGAGGTCAGGCGGAACGCCGAGCGCAGCAGCTCGCTCAGCCGCTCGCCGGGGTCGGCGGTGCCGGGCCGCGGGCCCGCCGGCGAGGCGGCAGAGAGTGCAGCCGGCCGCGCCGGTCGCGACTCGGCATTGAAGCTGAAATGGGATTGGGAGGGAGCCGTGGTCCTGCCGCGACCGGCAACGACGCCCGGATCGGGGCGGCCGGACACTGCGGAGCTGGAGGACGCGGCAAGCGGCAGCGACGCGGCAGTCGGCGATCCGGACGCTCCCGGCAGACGCTCTCCGACCGGCGGCCCTCCAGGCGTGGTCGGCACCGGTTGGGGCGGCGCCGGCGGCTTCCCGGACATGGCGCGCGGAAGCGCCGGCGCAGCCGGCGGCCCACCCGCCGCAGCTGGCGTGGCCGGTGCGGCCCGCGGTGCCCGGAGCCATGGCGGCTCCGCCGCGCCGCTGACGGCGGCGGCGCCTGCCGGCGGCCCGCCGCCGGCTGCGGCAACACCCGAGGAGGCGAAGACGCTTTCGACCACCTCGCTCACGTAGCTCTCGATGCCGGACATGAAGGCGCCGAGCTCGCCCTCGCCGCGCTCGATGCGCTTGAGCTGCGCTTCCCACCTGCCGGTCATCTCCGGGCTCTTGACCTGCGGGTGCACCAGCTCGATCAGCCGCACTCCCTTGTCGGTCGCGGCCAGCGCCTTGCCGCGGCGCTCCATGTAAGTGCGGCGCAACAGGGTCTCGATGATCTCGGCGCGGGTCGCCGGCGTGCCGAGGCCCGAGTCCCTCATCGCGGCCGAGAGCTCCTTGTCGTCGAGCGCCCTGCCGGCCGTCTCCATGGCGGTCAGCAGGGTTGCCTCGGTGAGCCGCCGCGGCGGCCGGGTCTTACCTGCCACCGGCTCGGCGGCAAGCACCGCCGGCCGCAGCCCGGCCGCGAGGCCCGCCGGCAGGAGCTGCGCTTCCTCGGCTCCGGCGCCCGCCGGTCCGTCGCCGCCCGCCGGCCGGTCCCCACCTGCCGCTGACTGCTCGCCGCCCGCCTCGGGCTTGCCACCGGCGTCGCCGCGCCTCTCGCCAGCGTCGCCGGCACCACCGGTATCCGCGTCGCCGCGGGAGCGCCCCGCCGGCGCGGGAGGCTCGGGATCCAGCACTTTCCAACCCGGCTGCTCCACGACCGTGCCGGTGCTGACGTAGCGATCGACGATCGGACCGGCCGGACCCATCGCCGGCGGGCCAGGAGGTGCCGCCGAGGCCGGTGCACCCGGCCCCCCTCCCGAGGTCACGGCGGTGATCACGGTGGTGGTCGAGGTGACGTGATCCTCGTGCCACGCCGCGAGCAGGCGGCGGCAGACCAGGTCATAGAGCCGCCGCTCGTCTCCGTAGAGGCCGTCCGCCACCGTCGTGGTGGGCAGGATGGCGTGATGGTCGGTCACCCGGGCGTCGTCGACGAATCGCCGCCCCAGCGGCCGCTCGCCGGTCCCCGGGGCGAGCAGCCCACGGTAGGGTCCGGCAATCGCCAACACCACCGCGCCGAGCGTCGCCGCGACGTCCTGGGGCAGATGGCGGCTGTCGGTACGCGGATAGCTGATGAGCTTGTGGCGCTCGTAGAGTGACTGCGCCACCCCCAGGGTGTGCTGAGCGCTCCAGCCGTACAGCCGGTTGGCGTGGCGCTGCAGCTCGGTGAGGTCGTAGAGCAGCGGCGGCGGCTGGCGCCGCGCCTCGGCGCGCACCGACTCCACCTCGGCCGTCCCGGTCAGCGTCCGCGCGGCGATGCGGCGCGCCTCCTCGCCGTCGCCCGGCAGCCGGCGATCCTCCCGGCGCGGGCCGTCGGCGCCGCCACCGCGACCGGCAGGCTCGACCTCTCCGGGCGCCCGGAACCAGGTGCCGCGCCAGGTCGCCTCCTCGGCGCCCGCGCCCGCCGGCGGCGCCGCTGCGGCCGCGGCCATGCCGTCGATCCTGCCCCGGCCGGCCAGCCCGAAGGTGGCCACCACCTCGAAATAATCTTCCGGCACGAAGGCGCGGATCGCCAGCTCGCGCTCGACCACCATGGCGAGGGTCGGCGTCTGCACCCTGCCGACGCTCAGGTCCTCGCCGAAGGCCAGCGTGCAGGCGCGCGACAGGTTCATGCCGACCAGCCAGTCGGCCCGGCTGCGGCCGCGCGCCGCCGCCGCCAGCGGATCCAGCTCGCGGCCCTCCCGCAGCCGCTCGAAGCCGCGGCGAATCGCCTCGGCGGTGAGCGACGAGATCCACAGCCGCGACACCGGCTTGCGGCAGCCGGCGGCCTCGTAGATGTAGCGGAAGATCAGCTCGCCTTCGCGACCCGCGTCGGTGGCGCATACCACCCGCTCGACCTCGGCGTCGGCGAGGATCCGGCGCACCGCCTCGAACTGATCTCGGCGCTCCTCGGCAACCACCAGCGGCCACTCCCGCGGCAGCATCGGCAGGCCCTCGCGCTGCCAGCGCCGCCACTCCGGGCGGATCTCGTGCGGCTGCGCCAGGCCCACCAGATGGCCGATTGCCCAGGTGACGACGTAGCCGTTGCCGGTCAGGCAGCCATCGCCCCGCCGCTCGGCTCCCAGCACCCGCGCGATGTCCCTGGCCACCGCCGGCTTCTCGGCGACGACGGCGATCTTGGCGCCCAGGTTCGTCCTCGGTTCCGTCACAGCGTCCTCATCCGCCCGGGATTGTCTCACCTCGCGCGCCCGGACCGGCGCCGACCGACCACTCAGATGGATTGACGGAAAGACTCGCCGCCGGCCGACGCCGCGACCCGTTCGTCGGACCGCCGGAGCACGGCTCGGCGCCGCCCCGCCCGGCGCAGGATGTCGCACTTAATTTTTATAGATGCGAATATCCGCAGTTATCGATTGCTTTATCGACAACTGCGCGGGCGCCACGGCCAGTGTCGGCCGCCCCCGCGTCCCGCCCGGATCAGGAGGTCCGTCATGTTGCCAACCGTTGCAACCGCCACCCGTGCGGCGCGCCCATGCCTGGCCGCCGCGCTCACCCTAGCCTCATTGCTGACGGCAGCTCCCGTCCGCTCCGACCCCGGACCCCGAACCCATCCCCAGTCCGTCGCCGCCGTCGCCGCTCCCACCTGTCAATGGCTGCGGCTGCTGCTGCCCGACCTCGACCGCTGGCTCCCCGCCAGCCGCGAAGGGCGGCAGTCGCCGCGCCCGGCGGCCCGCACCAGCGACACGCCGAGCCAGCCCGGCACAGCTCCCCCCTGCCCCAACAGCGGCCCCACTCCCGGCTGCCAGAGCGGAGGAGGAACCGACCCCAACGGCTAACCGCCGGCCTCGCTGCCAGGATAACCTCGTCTCCCGGCCCGGCCGGATGGGACCCCTCCGGCCCGGGCCGGAGGGGTCGCTTGCGAAGGCAGGTGAATTTCACATTCGAAGGTGCTAATGTGTTGCCCGCAATGAACTGCCCGGAGTGTCCAGCGTGACCGACCATCCGAGCCGGGAGCTGCTGCGCCGGTTCGCGCGAGGCGACCTCGCCGGTCCCGCGGCCGACGCCATCGGCAGCCATCTGCAGCGCGGCTGCGACCGCTGCCGGGCCGAGGTCGAGACGCAGCTCTCCCTGGTGCTCGCCCGGACTGCCGATCGAGCCGCTGCCGTCGATCCCGCGCCCAAACCGCTCGACGCCTACGACCGCGCCATCGAGAGCGCGGTCGCCTCCGTCCGGCTGCACGGCACCGCGGCCGTGCAGGTGCGCAAGCGGACGCACCAGATCCTGACCGGCCTGCGCGCCGGCGACACCCCGGAGCTGCCACCGCCCTCGCTGGCTCCGGGGCGGGCGCGGCGCTTCCCGCTTTTCGACGCGGCGTTGCGCTGCAGCTGGGAGCTGCGCAACGACGACCCCCGCCGGATGATCGAGCTGGCACTGTTCGCCACCCGCCTCGCTCCGAGCCTGACCGAAGACGGCTATACCCCCGTTCAGGTGGCCGACTTCCAGGCCCGGGCCTGGGGCGAGCTGGCCAACGCCTATCGCGTCGGCGACCAGCCGGCTCGTGCCGAGAAGGCCATCGCCGCGGCTTTCGCGCACCAGACTCACGGCTCCGGCGACGAGCTGCTCGAGGCGCGGCTGCTCAGCCTGCACGCTTCGCTGCTCGGCAGCCGCAGCCGCTTCCGTGCCGCTCTCGAGGTGCTTTCCCGGTTGCGCGCCCTGCATGAGCGCCGGGGCGATCGCCATCATGCCGGCCGGGCGCTGATCCAGGCCGGCTTCTACCTCGCCTATTGGGGCATGGCGGAGGTCGCCCTGCGCACCGTCGACGAGGGCATGGCGATGATCGACACCGAGCTCGATCCGGGCCTCTATGTCCAAGCCCTGCAGAACCGTCTCGATCTGCTGGTCGACTGCCGCCGCCTGCAGGAAGCCCGCGAGCTGTTCCGGGTGCATCGGTCGCGCCTGCTTGCCGGCACCGGCCTGCTCAACCGCCTGAAGATCAAGACCATCGAAGGCCGCTTCGAGGTCGGGTTGGGCAACCTCGAGCCGGCGGCGCGCGCCTTCCGCACCGCCCGCCGCAGGTTCCTCAAGGCGGGCTCGCGGCGCCTGGCCGCACTGGCGGCGCTGGAGCTCGCCGCGGTGCGGATGCGCCAGGGCCGCTTCGGCGAGGCGAACCCGCTGATCGAGGAAGCGGTCGCGAGCCTGGTGGCGGTCGAGGCGACCGGCGAGGCCGCGACGGCGCTGAAGCTGCTGCAGGCCAGCCGCGAGATGGCGACCGTCACCCTCGGCGAGCTCGAGACGGTGGCCGACGTCCTGCGCCGCGTCAACCGCTCGGATCCCGCCGCCGAGCTGGCGCCGCGCCGGTAGCGCCCCCCCTCCTCCCAGGTCCCCGGCGTGGGGCCAATTGCGCATCTCCAAGCAGGGGCGAGTGGGGATAGAATGCGCCCCTCTTCGAGGTGCTGCTCATGGCTGATCGAGTTGGTGGGGAGGCCGCCGCCGGCCGCCCGGTGGATGGGACTGCGCGCCCGCGGCGGCATCGACTCGGCCGCCTCCTGCTCTTCGCCGCCGCGCTGATCGCGGGACTGGCGCTTGCCGGCGGCCCGGCCCGCGCCGCTGCCGCGGCGGCCGGCACGCCGCCGCTCGCCTCGCCGCCGGCCGCCGGCCACGCCGCACCGGCATCGCCCGCCGCGCCGGCATCGCCGGCAGGGTCGGCGGGCGTCGAGGCCGCCGGCGAGGGCCGGGCGCGGCTGAGCCGCTCGGAGGTCCCCGCCGCCGGCCTGCAACAGGCGGTCCTCACCGTCGAACGCTTCGGCCGCTACTCGTTGCGGGCGGCCAGCCGCCAGGGCACGGCGGTGCGGGTGATCGACCGCATGGCGGGCGAGCTCGGCGCCGCCGGCGAGGCCGGTCACGAGAACGGCCGCCTCGACCTGTTCCTGGACCGCGGCGACTACCTGGTCGTGGCCGAGAGCCACGAGCACGGCGAAGGCGCCGCGAAGCTGTCGGTCGAGCCCTTCCGCGACGCCATGCCCGCGGCGAACGCGGCACCGCAGCTGGTCGAGCGCAAGCTGCTGACGGAGAGTCTCGGCGACCTGCGCCAGCTCTCCTACTGGCTGCGGCTCGCAGACCGGCGGGCGGTGCGGCTCGAGGCCGCGGGGCGCAACCTCGCCGACCTCCGGCTGTGGCGGGACGGCAGCTGGCTCGAGGACGTCGAGCCGAGCTGCGCGGCGATCCAACCGATCGTCGGCCAGCCGCTGCTGCGCTGCGAGATCGCCACGACGCTGGCGGCCGGGCTCTACCTGGTCGCCGCCTATGGCGGCCCGTCCCAGCCCTGGGCCGAGGACGCCGCCGAGCACCCGTTCTTCCTGCGCTGGGGGTATCCGCGGCTCGCCGAGGCCGGCCGCCGACGCTACCAGGTGAGCCCATTCGGCGAGGACCGCTACGAGCTGCCGGACGAGGTGAACTACGTGCGGATCGAGCTGCCGCAGGCCGTCCCGGCGCAGCTCGCCGCCGGCTGGGCGGAATCGGGGCAACTCCTGTCGGGTCTGGCCGGATCGGGGGCGACCGCCGAGGTCAAGAAGAACTCGGTGCCGCCGGTCGCCGCGGTGCGGGTGCCGTCCAAGCCTGCCGCCAGCGGTGAGCAGGCGGCCAGGCGCGGCGCCGCCGCGGCGCCCGACGAGGGTGCCCGCGGGGCCGAGCCCGACATCGAGAACCAGGAGGGCCGCGGACCTGCGAGCGAAATGCCGGAGGGCGACGCGGCCGGCGCCACCGGCGACGATGGCACCGCCGGCGAGAGCGACGCCATGTCGCACGCCGGCGCCGAGGCAGTGCCTGGCGGCGAGGGCGCCGCCGCGGCAGGCGACGAGAGCGCGGCCGCCGATGCGGCGGCCGAAGCCGCCCCGGGCGCCGCCATGCCGGAGGACTCCGGCGGCGCCAATGGCGCCAACATCGCCAACATCGCCGACACCGGTGCCGGCGGGGCCGACTCCGCAGCGGCCGGCGGCGAGGAGAAGGCAGCCGCGGCGGCCGACGAGACCGCGGCCGCCACGCCGCAAGCGGTGCCGCAGGCGCCGGAGGAAGAAGCCCCCGCCGCCGAAGCCGGCGGCGAGGGAACCGAACGGGCGCCGGACGAATCCGCCGCGGCAGGCGCGGCGGCGCCGGCGGGCCCGCGCCTCTGGGTCACGGTGCGCGGCACACCCGGCCAGCCCTACGTCCTGCAACAATTCCAGCAGCTGCAGGTCTATAGCATCGAGGGCAGCGGCCGCTTCTGGATCTCGACCGTGGCCTCCGGCGATCCGAACGACTCGGTGGATGCCACCGCGGTCCTGACCTCCCGTCCCGTCGACGACAGCGAACGCGAGCGCCTGGAGAAGAGCGCGGCGATCCCGATCGACGGCCAGCACGCCTGGGCGCGCCGCTTCAACCTGCTCGATCACCTGGAGCTGTTTCTCGACGTCGGCGAGAAGGGGCTCTACCAGGTGGTGGCGGCCGGCGGCGCCGCCTTCCGCATCGAGCCCTTCCTCACCTCGCGGCCCGCGGACTACAAGGCGCCGGAGTTCGCGCCCAGCGGCTCGCGGTGGAACCTCGATCCGGGGATCTACGTGCTGACGGCGCTGCCGCAGCGCCGCGGCGGCATCGTCACCCTGGGGGTGCGCCCGGTCGGCAAGTTCGGCAAGCTCTTGAGCGAGGCTCGCGCCACGGCCGCCGGCCGCGATCCGGTACGCGCATCGGCGCGGCTCGCCCCGACGCTGCTCGACACGGCGCGGCGCTACACCATGTACCTGAACCGGCAGCCGGGCGTCGAGGCCGGCATCGTCCTGCGCCGCTGGCCGGTCGATCTCGCCCAGCCGCTGCCGGTCACCCAGCGCCCCGGCGAGCCGCTGGCGCTCGAGTTCACCACGGCGGCGGCCGGCACGCTGCGGGCAGAGACCGAGGACGGGCAGCTGCTGGAAGCCGCGGTGGACGGCGGCCCCTGGCAGACGGCGCCCGAGGTGATCCCCGGCGACCACCAGCTGCACGTCCGCCAACCCGCCGACGCCGCCCCCCGCACCGTCTCCTACTCGCTGTCGGTGGAGCCGCGGGAGATGGCCGCCGCCGCGGCGCTGCCGCCGCTGCCGGCCGCGGCGCTCGCGGCGCTGCCGCGCTTCCCGGTGCTGCGCCCCGGCGCGCCGCGCTACATCGACCTGGCGCGCGGCGCCGAGGCCACCTTCCTGGTGCAGGCGGACGAGCCGGCGCTCTACGCGCTGCAAACCACCGGCGTGCTCGCCACCGGCGCCGCCCTCCGCACCCGCACGGTCATCAGTCTCGCCGCCGGCAACGCCAACGGCGTCGGCCGCAACGCCCTGGTGCGCCAGTACCTGCGGCAAGGGGATTTCCAGGCGACGGTGACGGCGCAGGGCCTCAGCCAGGGCCATCTCGGAGTCGAGCTGCAGAAGACGACGCTGCTCGACGGCGGCGAGCTGCATCTCGGTGCCCCGGCGCGCATCACCCTGCCCGCCGGACAGGGCGTGGTCTATCGCTTCACCATCGCGGAGGCGGACGACTACCGGCTGCTGGCGATGGGCCTGGGTTTCGTCTACGCCAGCCGGCTCGAGGACGCCGACGGCTGGCCGATCGCGCCGCCGAACCTCGCGGCCGACATCAGCCGCCGGCTACAGCCTGGCAGCTATCGCCTGGTGCTGCTGCCGCAGCCCATCGCCGGCCGCGCCGTGACCCTGCTCAGCCGCCGCCAGGAGGCGCCGCGCTTCAAGGGCCATGGCCCGCATCCGCTGCCGCTCGACACCACGGTGGAGCACCTCTGGCGCGAGCCCGAGACGGCTACCGGCGGCGAGCCGGAGGCGCAGCGGCCGCCTGACGTCTGGCGCTTCGAGCTGCCCGCCGCCGCGGCCACCACCATCACCCTCGACGCGGAGATGCAGGGCACGCTGGCGCGCTTGGATGCGGACGGTGCCGAGCTGGGCCAGGTGCCGCCGGGGCGCCGCCTGTCGCTCGAGCTCGCCGCGGGCCGCTACCAGCTTGCCGTGGTCTGCTCGCGCCGCAACAGCCTGGTGCGCTACCGGGTGCGGGTCGCCACCGCCGAGCTGCTCGACGGCCAGGAGCCCCTGCTCACGGCACCGGTCACCCTGCCGGTGTCGGTGGGCGGCGGCGGGCTGGTGGAGATCTCCTCGTACTCGGCCAGCGACGTGCGGGCACGGCTCTATGCCGCCGACGGCAGCCTGGTGGCGGACGAGGACGACCGCCCGGACGATTGGAACTTCCTGATCTCCGAGCGCTTGCCGGCCGGCCGCTACCGGCTGGAGATCGAACCGGTGGGACGCCGGTCCGCCAAGCTGCGGCTGGCGATGCGTACCGCCGCCGAGGTGGCCGACCGGCCGCTGGCGCTGCCCTACCGCGGCGACCTCGAGCTGGCGGGGGACGTCCACCTGCTGCCGCTCACCCTGCCCCGCAAGGCGGACCTGCTGCTGCTGGCCGCCCGCTCGCAGGAGAACCTCGGCCTGGGCCTCGAGGTCCGGGAAGGAGACAGCTGGCGGCTGCTCGGCACCAGCACCGGCCGCGAGCCGCGGCTGGAGCTGCCCCTGCCTCCCGCTTCGCCGGCACCGCTCGCCGCCTACCGCGTGCGGCTGTGGTCGCTGGAGCGGCGCGGCACGCCGGTGCGCCTGGCGGTGGCGGCGGTGACGGCGCCTCGCATCTCCGAGGGGCGGCTGGCCAAAGGCGCCGCCCTGCCGCAGGTGCCCGGCCTCGAGCCGCCGCTGGCGCCGCTGGCCGCCGCCGTCGTCGAGCTGGCGCACCCCGGCCTGGTCCGGTTGCAGGTCGGCGACACCGCGGCCGGCTGGCGCGGCGGCGCGGTGGCCGGCCAGGCGCTGGCGCCGCTGGCGAGCGTCGGCGGCATCACCCTCGCCGGCCTGCGCGACGGCGGCGGCCGCATCTGGCTGGTGACCGCGGCCGCCGGGACCGCCCGGGTGCGCGGCGAGCGGCTGGCGCTGGCGCCGGGTCTCGACCACGCGGTCGGCTTCCAGCTGCCGGCAGCGGCGGCGGTGGCGAGCTGCGACCTGGCTCGCGGCATTGCCGGCAGCCGCGGCGCCGGCCCGGTCCTGGCGATGGTCACGGCGCTGGCCGGCCAGCCGGCGGTCCAGGTCGCCAATGCCGCCGACACCGCCGACACCGCCGGCGCCAGCGGCGTTGCCGGCGGTGCGGGAGTCGCGGCAACCGCGAGCGACCTCGCGGCCCGGCCGGCGGCCACCCTGGCGATCGGCCCGCGCTCGGCGGTGTCGGTGGCGCTTTCCCCGCGCCGGCCGGCGGCGCTGGTCTGGGACGGCGAGCTGGCGGGAGCGCCGGCAGCAGCGGCGGCCTCCCACCCCGGCGCACTCGGCGCGGCACCGCCCGATCTGCGCCTGGCCCAGCTCAGCTTCCCGCCGCCGCAGCCGCAGGCCGCGCCCTGGGGGATCACCGGCGGCACGCTGGCGGGCGTGGAGGCCAGGCAGTTCGACCTGCCGGCCGGTCCCAAGAAGATCCGCCTCAGTCTGGGGGCGGCGCAGGTGGCGGTGCTCTCGGACGGTGACGCCGTCACCAGCACCCACTGGCAGGGAGGCGCGCCGTTCGAAGAGCTGCTCGACGGCAGCGCCAACCGCCTCACCCTGCTGCACACCGCCGCCGGGGCCGACCCCTTCACCTTCGAGCTGCTGCCGCGCGCCGCCGGCGAGGGCGAGCTGGCGCTCGACGCGACGGCGCCCTTCGTCCGCACCTTCGACCGCGCCGGCACGCTGCGACTGCGCCTGCCAGGCCTGGCGGCACCTGCGGCCGGCAAGAGCGGCATCCATCGCTACCGGGTGTGGAGCGACCCGCCGGCGGCAGCCGCGGACGCCGCGCTGCTCGACGGCGCCGGCGGCGTGCGGCGCGGTGCCGAGGTCGCCGGCGCTGCCGGCGGCTACCTCCTGATCCAGCATGGGCCCGGAGTCGTCATGGCCTGGACGGCCGGGTTGCTCGAGCCCGGGGAGACGGTGCCGGCCGCCGCCGGCTCCTGGCAGGCGCCGCTCGCCGCTCCGGCGCAGGCGGTGACGCCGCCGGCGACGGTGGCGCTCGCCGGCCGCTTCGCGCATCTCGCCATCGCCAATCGCGAACCGGTCGTGTTGCACGTCCGCGCCGCCACCCCGGCCCTGACGCTGCTCGCCCGCGCCGGCGGCGAGACCGCCGCCGTCCATCCCGGCGGCGTGCGCCTCGACGCCTACCTGGCGGCGGGCGACGCGCAGCTCGGCCTGAGCGCGCTGGGCGAGGGCGAGCTCGGCGGGTTCGCCGAGCTCACCACCACCCCCGTGCTGCCTATCGGCGAGGGGCGGGGACCGGAGATCCTGCTGCCGCCCGGCGCCACGCGCTACTTCTCGTTCCACGTTCCCGCCCGGCGGCCGGTCGGCTGGGGCGCCGCAGCCGGCGCCGAGCGCGTCTCCTGCCAGCTGCTGCAAGGCGACGGCCGCGCCGTCACCCCAGGCATGGTCGCCGCCGCCGCGACCACGGCGACCGCCGACATGTTGCAGCTGGCGGAGCTCGGGGCGGGAGACTACCTGCTGGCGCTGACCGCGCCGCCCGACGCCGCGCCGCTGCGGGTGCGGCCGGTGGTCGTCGGGCTCGAGCTACCCGACACCGGGCCACCGCCGGAGATCATCCGTCAATACCTGCAAGCCGCCGGCGCCGTCGCCGTTCCCGCCGCCGCGCCTGGGAGCCATCCATGATCCGGTCCACGCCGCCGCGGCGCCGCACCAGGCTCGCCGCCGCCCTGCTGTCGTCGCCTCTCGTCCTGCTCGCCGCCGCCGCCGTCCTGACGCCCGCCGGGCCATCGCCGGCCGCCGCCAGCCCGACGGCAGCAGCGCCGACGGTTCCGGCAGCCGCGGCCGCCAGCCCGGCAACCGCTCCCGCCACCCTCGCCACCCCCGCCGGCACCGCGGGCAGCGCCGCCAAGGCAAGCGGCCCGACGCGGCAGCAGCCGGCGCGCCGTGCCGGCCATCCGGTGGTGGTGCCGGACCACTTCCTGCGGCGTTGGGACCCGGTCACCGTCTTCTTCGACCGCGACCTCGGCCCAGCCAGAGGCGGCCCGGAGGACGATCCCGGCCGCTGGGTGAAGGTGACGCCCCGCCAACCCGGAGCCTTCCGCTGGCTCGACGCCCACACCCTGCAGTTCACACCCGCCGAGCCGTGGCCGCCGCTCACCCGCTTCAGCTGGACGGCGGGCGGGACCACGACGCCGCTCGACACGCTGATGTCGCCGCCCACCTCGATGCTGCCGGCGGCCGGCGCCGAAGGGCTGGAGCCGGTGCGCACCATCACCCTGGTGTTCCCCGAGCCGCTCGACGTGCAGGCGCTGCGGCGGATGCTCACGATCGAGCTGCGGCCGCTGCCGGGAGCGGCGGCCGAAGGCGTGGCGGAGGGTAGCGGCGGCGGCCAGCCGGCGGGAGCCGCGCCGGAGACCGCCCGGCTGCTGAGCGGCCAGGACTTCCAAATCAAGGCGCAGGAACGCAGCAGCCGCTCCGACCCCGCCGCCTACGTCGTCACCCTGGCGCGGCCGGTGCCGCTCGGCACCCGCGCGGTGCTGCATTTCCGCCTGTCGCTCGCCGAGGAAGCGCACGAAAGCGCGCTCGATCTCGCCTTCCAGACCGCCGAGCGCTTCCGCGTCACCGCCCTCGGCTGCCCGGGCGCACAGGCGCCGATCGCCTCCGCGGGCTCGCGCTACGGCCGCGAGCAGGCGCTGCGCTGCAGCCGCGAGGCGCGGCAGGTGAGCGTCGAGTTCTCGGCGCCGCTCGCCGCCGAGCTGTCGCCGGTGGCGGCGCGCAACCTGGTGCGCTTCGAGCCGGCGGTGCCGGGATTGAAGTTCACCGTGTCCGGACGGCAGCTGCTGGCCAGCGGCGACTTCAACCGCGACAGCCTGTACCGCGTCTGGCTGGCCCCCGCCGCCGGCATCGCCGACAACAAAGGCCGGCCGCTCGCGGTCCGCGGCCAGAGCGAGGTCTTCGTCACCTTCCCGCAGCTCTCCGGCTTCCTGCGCTGGACCGCCAGCCAGGGGATCGTCGAGCGCTTCGGCCCCCGCCAGCTGCCGCTCGAAGGCCGCGGCTTCGAGCGCGTCGATCTGCGCATCTACCCGGTCGACCCGCTGGACCGCTCGTTCTGGCCCTTCCCCGACTCGCCGGTGGCGCTCGACGAATCGACCCGCCCGCCGGGGCCCGGCGAGGAGCCGGAGCCCTGGCAGGCGGCCGACCGCGGCGTCAGCGCCGCCAGCCTCGCACGCTACCTGCGGGCGCTCGGCTCGCCGCCGGTGTCGGAGCTGGTGGCGCTGCCGCTGCGCCGCGCCGGCGGCACCGCCCGCTTCGGCCTCGACCTCGCGCCGCAGCTGGCGCGGCTCTCCGGCCCCGGCGCTCCCGGCACCTACGTCGTCGGCATCCGCCGCCTCGACTCCCGGCGCCGCTTCTACATGCGGTTGCAGGTCACCGACCTGGCGTTGACGGCGGTCGAAGAGACCAAGGCGGTGACCTTTGCCGTGACCTCGCTGGCCACCGCCGCACCGGTGCCGGGGGCGACGGTGCGCGTCGAGGGCACGGTGAACGGCACCGGCGCCGGCGCGAGATGGGAGACCCTGTTCGAAGGCACCACCGACGCCGCCGGCCGGGTCGCCTGGCAGGCCCCGGGCACCGGCGACCGGCGGCGGCCGGTGACGGTGCAGCGGGTGACGGCGCGGCTGGGCCAGGACGTGCTGGCGCTCGACGCCGCCCGCCCCCCTGACGGCTACGGCGACGGCCAGTGGCGGCCGCGGCACGACAGCTGGCTGGCCTGGACCGAGCAGGACCTCGCGGACCGCAGTCCCGCGCCCGAGACCCTCTGCCACATCTTCACCGAGCGGCCGGTCTACCGTCCCGAGGAAACGGTCCACATCAAGGGCTACCTGCGGTTGCGCGACGGCGGCCATCTCGCGCCGATCACCGACCCGGGCCTGGTGGTGGTCAACGGTCCCGGCGACCTGACCTGGCGGCTGCCGGTCACCGTCGGCGCCGCCGGCTCCTTCACCCACGACTTCAAGCAGGCGAAGCTGCCCACCGGGGTCTACACGGCGAACTTCGAGGCCAAGTCCGGGACCGCCTACGGCAAGGTGTCGTTCCGCATGGAGGCCTACCGGCTGCCGAAGTTCGAGGTGCAGCTTCACGCCGCCGAGGTGGTGCCGCTGGACCGCGAGTTCAAGGTGGGCCTCACCGCCCAGTACTACGCCGGCGGCCGCGTCACCGCCCGCCCGCTCGCCTGGCGGGTCACTCAGTTCCCCTACAGCTGGACGCCCAGGCGGCTGTCGGGCTTCCTCTACTCCTCGGACGGGCGCTTCTCGCGCACCGACCGCTTCCAGTCGACGCCGCGCCTCGAGCGCCAGGACACGACCGACGCCACCGGCGCCGCCAGCCTGGTGCTCAACCCGGCGATCGAGCCGACCGCGCAGCCGCGCTCCTACGTGGTGGAGGCGACGATCACCGGCACCGACGACCAGACGGTGACCGCCGCGCGCGCCATCGTCGCGCTGCCGCCTTTCGTGCTCGGCCTCAAGGTGCCGCGCTACGTCGAGCGGGCGACGCGCATCCAGCCCGAGGTGGTGGTGGTCGGGCCCGACGACAAGCCGCTCGCCGGCCAGGCGGTGACCGTGCGGCTGCTGCAGCGCCAGTGGCACTCGCACCTGCAGGCCAGCGACTTCTCCGACGGCGTGGCGCGCTACCGCACCGACGTGGTGGACCAGAAGCTCGCCGAGGTCGCGGTGACCAGCGGCGCCGGTCCGCAGCCGGTCGCCCTGGCGATCCCCCGCTCCGGGGTGTACGTGGTCGAGGTCGAGGCGCGCGACCGGCTGGGCCGCACCCAGGTGGTGGCGGTCGACTTATATGCCGGCGGCGAGCAGCCGGTGACCTGGACCAAGCCGCCGGCCGGCGCCTTCAACGTCGTCGCCGACAAGGCCGAGTACCGGCCGGGCGAGACCGCGGTGCTGGTGCTCGAGAGCCCCTTCCAGCGCGGCCGCGCGCTGGCGGTGATCGAGGCGCCGGAAGGCAACACCTATGAGTGGCTGGCGATCGAGGGTGGCGCGGCCACCTTCAGGCTGCCGATCCACGGCAACTACGCGCCGCGCCTGCCGGTGCACTTCCTGCTCGAGCGCGGGCGGGTGCCGGGCACGGCGCCGCAGCCGGGCAGCGCCGCCGACCTCGGCAAGCCGGCCACCGTCGCCGCCACCTCCTGGCTCAAGGTGCTGCCGGTCGACAACCGCGTCGAGGTCAAGCTCGCCTACCCGGAGAAAGCGCGGCCGGGCCAGAAGATCGACGTCACGATCGCGCTCGCCGATCCCCAGGGCAAGCCGGTCGGCGGCGAGGCGACGCTCTGGCTGGTGGACCAGGCGGTGCTGGCGCTCGGCCGCGAGCAGCGGCTCGATCCGCTGCCCGACTTCATCACGCCGGTCAGCTCGCGCCTGACCATCGGCGACAGCCGCAACCTCGCCTTCGGTTTCCTGCCGTTCGCCGAGAACCCCGGCGGCGAGGTGGGAGAGAAGGAGGCCGGCAGCCTGCTGGACCGCGTCACCGTGCGGCGCAACTTCAAGCCGGTGCCCTACTGGAACCCGGCCATCGTCATCGGGCCGGCGGGCGTCGCCAAGGTGACCGTCGAGCTGCCCGACGACCTCACCAACTTCAAGCTGCGGGCCAAGGTGGCGAGCGGCGCCGAGCGCTTCGGCTTCGGCACCGGCGAGATCGCCGTGCGGCTGCCGGTGCTGGTGCAGCCGGCGCTGCCGCGCTTCGTGCGCCCCGGCGACCGCTTCAAGGCGGTGGCGATCGGCCGCGTCGTCGAGGGCGAGGGCGGCGCCGGCGTCGCCGAGATGCGCGCCGCCGGCGTGACGCTCGGCGGACCGGCGCGCCAGGAGCTGCGCTGGAGCGCCAAGGACCCGGCCCGCATCGAGTTCCCGGTCACCGTGCCGACGCCCGCCATGCGCACGGACGGCAAGCCGGCAGCCACCGAGGTCACCTTCCGTTTCGCCGTCGAGCGCACCGCCGACCATGCGTCGGACGGCGCCGAGGTGAAGCTGCCGCTGCGCGACGACCGGCGGCGGATCAGCATCCGGCTGCTCAAGGAGCTTGCCGCCGGCGGCAGCCTGGAGCTGCCGCCGCTGCCCGAGCCGGCGCGGCCCGGCAGCGTGCGGCGATCGGTGCTGGTCTCCGATCAGCCGGCGCTGGTGCGCATGGCGGCGGGGCTCGACTTCCTGCTCGAGTATCCCTACGGCTGCACCGAGCAGCGGCTGTCGCGGGCCCGCGCCGAGCTCGCCCTGACCCGCCTGCGGGATCTGCTGCAACCGGCGGGCGCCGGCGGCAATGCCGGCAACGCCGGCAACGCCGGAGACGCCGGCGAGGCCGGAGACCAGGCCAGGCTGCGCCGCGACGTCGCCGACACCTTGGAGTGGCTGGGCCGGGCGGTCGGACCCGATGGGCTGGTGGCCTACTGGCCGGGCGGCGGCGGTTACGTGTCGCTCACCGCCTGGTCGCTCGACTTCCTGGTCGAGGCCAAGGCGGCGGGGTTCGCCGTCGACGACAAGTTGTGGAACACCTTGAGCCGCTCGCTCGAACAGTCGCTGCGCACCGATTACGGCCACTTCATCGACGGCGAGTCGTTCGCCGAGCGCAGCTGGGCGCTGGCCGCCCTCACCGCCGCCGGCAAGGCGCAGCCCGCCTACACCGCGGAGCTGGCGCGCAAGGCGCAGTTCCTGGACCTCGAGGGGGTCTCGGAGGTGCTGCAGGCCCTGGCCAAGGGCGGCGGCCCCGAAACCGGGCCGGCCGCCGACGCCATGGTGCGGCGGCTGTGGGGCGGCCTGGTGCTGCGGCTCTACGCCGGGCGGCAGATCTACGGCGGCCTGCAGGAAGGTCCCGGGCACGCGCCGGCGAGCGGCCTGATCCTGCCCAGCGAGACGCGGACGGTGGCCGAGATGACCCGCGCCCTGGCCCGCCGCGATGGCGCCGATCCCCGGCTGGCGACGTTGGTCGAGGCGCTGACCACGCTCGGCGGCGACGACGGTTGGGGTTCCACCAACGCCAACGCCGCCGCCCTGCTGGCGCTCTCCGAGCTGCTGAAGCCGCCGTTTGCCGGCAGCCAGCCGCGCAGCGTCGAGGTGCGGCTCGGCAAGAGCAGCCAGACGCTGACGCTCGGGCCCAAGGCGCCGGTGGTTACCGCGCTCTCGACCGGGGAAGACGCGGCGCTGGCGGGAGCGGTGACCGTGGCTGCCGGTGCGACCCCGAGCGCGGCGCCCACGCCAGGCGCCCCCGGCGCCGCGGCGCCGGGAGCCGCGGCGGCGCGGCCCTTGGTGGTGCGCGTCGAGACCAGCTACCTGCCGGCCGCCGACGGCGCGCAGGTGGCGCCCGCGGCCGCCGGCTTCGTGGTCAGCCGCGAGCTGCTGGCGGTGCGCGGCGAAGGGGTGCCGCCCGAGCGGCTGCCGCTGGCAGCGGCCGGCACCACGGTCCACTTCGCGGTCGGCGACGTGATCGAGGAGCACGTGCAGGTGGTCAACCCGAAAGAGCGGCATTACGTGGCGGTGGCGGTGCCGCTCGCCGCCGGCATGGAGCCGCTCAACCCCGGCCTGGCGACGGCGCCGCCCGAAGCCAAGGCGCGCGGAGCGTTGTCGCTGCGGCCCACCTACGCCGCCTACCTCGACGACGAGGTGACCTTCTACTACGACACCCTGCCCAAGGGCACTTTCGATTTCTACTTCCGCACCCGCGCGACCACCGAAGGCAGCTTCCAGCAGCCGGCGGCACGGGCCGAGGCGATGTACGACGGCGCGGTGCACGGCAACTCGGCGGGGGCGCGGGTGGAAGTCACCCGCCAGGCAGCGGAGAAGTGACGGTATGAGCCTGGCGCGGGCCTGGCTGCGCCTGACGTGGCGGCGGCTGCGGCGGTGGCACGCCGGCGGTGGCGCCCTGCCGGCGGCGCGCCCCGGCGAGGCGGCCCGGCGTGCCGGCTGGCGATGGTGGCGGACGGCGGCCGGATGGCGGCCGGATGGCGGTTGGCGGCCAGCGGCCGGATGGCAGCGGCGGGCGCTGCTGCGGATGCTCGCCGCGGGCGCCGTCGCCGGCCAGCTGGCGGCGCTCGGGATGGTCGGCCTGGCCATCTCGCGGGCCCATTTCACGGCACCGGCGCCGACCCTGCTGCTGCTCGACCGCCAGGGACGGTTCCTCGGCGAGCTGCCGGGCGACGCGCCGGCGCCGGCGGCGCCGGCGGCGAGGCCGGCGCGATCGGCGGTAAGCGCGGCGCCGGTAGTGTCGGAGGGATGGGCGGGACGGGCGGCGGCGGCAGGCGCCAGGCACGGCGGCGACGACGAAGAGGGCCTCGGCTACTGGCCGGTACCCGAGCTGCCGCCGCGGGTGGTGGCGGCGACGCTGGCGCTCGAGGACCGCCGTTTCGGCTCCCATCCCGGCGTCGATCCGCTGGCGGTGGCGCGGGCAGTGCTGCAAAACCTGCATACCCGCACCCGCGTCTCGGGGGCGTCGACGCTGGCGATGCAGGTGGCGCGCATGCAGCATCCCGGCGCGCGCGGCTACCTGCGCAAGGTGTCCGAGGCGCTCACCGCGGTCTTCCTGACCGAGCGCTACGGCTCGCGGGAGGTGT